>NZ_JBVHZJ010000085.1:0-25571 GCF_055574655.1 Streptomyces sp. NPDC029956
ACGACACCCCCGCAACTACCTGGCATTCCTCGGCCTCGCCGCAGCATTGTGCTGCTACAAGCGGCTCCACCGCCTCACCACATAGGACACGGTCTTACGCCTGGGGAATAACGAGAACGTTCACAGGCGGCCGCCTCGAGGAGGAGACGGCGGCGCATGTCGGGGTCCTCCGGTAGCGCTGGAGCGTGCGTGGACTTCCCCCGGGGCACGAAGCCTAGAGCCGTGAGGGGAAGGCCGGTGACGCTCTCCAGAGCCCGGCGCTGCCGTGCCTGCGGCCACCGGTTCTCCCCGGACAGCCAGCGGAACACCGTGCGCTCCGACGTTGAGCTTGTCTTGCCGGTGAGTGTGCCGATGGCGCTGTTGACTGCGTCCGCCAGCTCGGAGGCCGACATCTGGTGCGCTGTCATCCAGGCGGCCAAGGGTTCGTTTCTGGTCTCCGCCACGACAGCACGGTAGGGCGTGGGCCCGACCGGCCGCAGGTAATGGAAGAGTCAATTCGTCAGTCACCCCCGAACATGATGGGTCGACTTCGTCGTGCACACCGGCCCCTGGCGGGCGGTTAGGTGGTGCGTACGGCCTCGCCGTGCCCTTCCCCCGTAGGGCGCGGCGAGGCATCGCCTGCTGAGTCACCTGATGAGGGCAGTGATGATCGGTGCAGGAACGCCCCAGGACGAGACCACGGCCGTGCTGTACGTCTGCGCCGACCGCAGCACGCTGATGCCCGGCCTGGCCGTCCGTCGCGCGGAGGAAGAGGGACGCGCCGTCGCCCAGGACCGTGGACTGACGATCACCGAAGTCGTCACGGACGAGTACGGCGAGCCTGACCCGACTCAGCGGCGAGGCTGGTTGCGCATTCGGGAGCTGGCGGAGGGCGGCGCCGTCGGCGCCGTGCTGGTCCGCTGGCCCATCGCCATCGCCCCCGAGTCCGTCCCCGAACTCCGCCACCGTGAGACTGCCTGGCTGCAGGAGCGCGGCGTGCGCCTCCGGTATACCTGGGCGCCGCTGGCCGCGAAAGGCGGTGAGATCTGGTGCTGAGCCTCCTCCACCAAGATCACCCCTGGATCGGCCGGGACGTCGAGGACACCGCGACCGGCCAGCGCGGCACCCTGCACGCCATCGCCCCCGACCTCGACAAGCCCGACCCGATGGCCTGGCTGCGGCCAGTCGGCGGAGGCACGGAGTGGACCACCCACCCCACCGCCCTCGCCAACCCCGCCCCGCTCAGTGCGGACCCTCGGGTTCCACGAGCTGCCCCTCTGAACAAGTCAGGGCGTGCACATCCTGCGGGGTGATTCCGGGCACGGGTGACGGGGCAGGGTGCCCTGGTCCGTCGGAGAGTCCGGCGGGACGGGGAGGGCCACATGACGGTGTACGCGAACTACGCGGAGAGCAGGGCGGACAGGGCGGCGAGGCGGAACTTCTGACGTGGGCAGGTCGCGCGGGTTCCTGTGGGACCGGCTAGTTGATGCATTCCGCGGGCAGGACGCCACACCACCTGCAGTGTCCTTCACCCTGAACAGCGTGGAGCGGGAAGTCGACCCTTCCACGGAGACTTGGTGGCACAAGCGCCCCGCTGCCCCGGCCGCGATGCAGGAGGTCCAGGTCCGAGCACCCGACGGCTACGACTTCGCCCGTCTGGTCTGGCAGGTATGCGATCCGTGCCGCCTCGGGCTCATCGCGAAGATCAGAGTCGCTGGGCCGTGGCAGCGCCGCGGATACGGAAGCCGCATGGTGCGCTTCGCCCTGCGCGGTCGAAAAGGCTACGCCTGGACCACGACACCGCAGTCGGAAGACGGCAAGGCCTTCTTCCCCGCCGTCAGCGAGACGACCAGCGTCGCACTGCCCCCGCAGCGCGACCTGTGCGAGCACATGCAGGCCCGGGAGCCGCGCCACTCTGTGCCCGATCGGAAGCTCGATCCTCCGCCTCCGTGACGATGTAGGCGGGTCGGCTCCGTCGCACATCGCCACGGAGGCTGCTGCCATCTGCTCGTCGTACTCGGGCGTCACGGGCGCAGGGGAACGGGTCCTACCTGATGCCTTTGGTGGTGACGACGAGCCGCGGTTTCGCGCAGGCGGTGAGGCCCGCTCACACAGTCATGAAGGAGCCTCGTCTTCCACGGACCCCTCGAGGTGGACGGAGCCGTGCTCGTCCAGGCGCGGATGGAGGGCGTCTGGGGCGTGGGTGTTGATATCGGAGGGGCGTGGGCCTTCCGGTCCGTCGGGGCCCCAGCGCAGCAGGCGGCGGGTGCGGCCGATCCGGGAGACGGTGCCGTGGACCTCGACCTCGTTGAGCCGACCAGCTCGGAGTCGGTCCGCGGCGTTGGCGAACGCCGCCAGCTCCGTCACTGCCGGGCTGGTGTTCTCAGCGACGACGCTGTGTGCGTCGATGTCTGTCTCGGCGTCGTAGGGGATCAGGCCGCGCGTGCGTGGTTCCATCCAGGCGAGGGCGAAGGCGAGTGTTCGCCGTGCGTCGTGGGCGGTGGCCTGCAGGCCGCTCCCCGGTGTCCAGGGCTCGCTGCCGGACCGCTCGACGATGAGGAACGCCGCCGGCATGAGCACGACGTCGGGGTGCGTCTCTACGGCCTGCGCGGAGTCGCGCAGTACCGGGTCGGGGAACCTGGTGCCGGTGTAGGCCAGGGAACGCAAGGACAGCCGCTCCGCTGCCTGGAGTGGGGTGAGGGGTGCGTTCGGGTCCAGGACGAGGTCGTCGTCGACCCGCGGACTGCGGGCGCCAGCACCGGGGCTCCAGTCGGGGGTGAGGGGTTCGGGATCGGTGGGCCGGGGCGTCTCGATGTCGCCGTGCTCGTCGAGGGCCGCGTACTCCTCGGCTCGCACCACGCGGTAGCGGGTGCCGAGCACGGTGAGCTCGTCGACGTACTCCGTCTCCAGCCGGGCGACCGCCGCCAGCAGCATGCGTCGTTCCGCCAGGTTCTTCGCCTCGTCCTTCGCCCGGAACCAGAGCAGGGAGTTCAGCGTGTCGCGGGCCTGCTGGGGGCAGCCGTGGGTGACCTCGACGACCACCCGCCACCGCTGGCCGTCGTCCTGGCCCTGCGAGGCGACCCCGAACAGCGGACCCCGTACTGCCAGGGCGCTGTTGCGTACCGCGGCGTCGTGAGCGTCGGCTTCCATCGCGGCCTCTACCGGTTCCACCGGAACCCTCACCACCACCGGCCACCCGTCCAGTCCCGCACCCTCTTCGCGCATGAAGCCATCCTCGCGGCCCTTGTGCGGCCACATCATGGTTTCGCCGGATTGTCCACCTCAGCGCCTGACCTTTAATAGTGGCCGCCCTGGTTGGTTGCAGCGGCTATGAGCCGCTGCCAGCTGGTGGAGTCGTGAACCGCCCGACCTGAACGCATGCTGGGCACCGGGTCCCGTGGATCGCCCTGTTCTTCACCGAGGCGATCCATGTGTGACCACAGCCGGCGCAGTGCCACCGGCAGCGGGAATGGCTTCCTGGCTTGAGGGCGCGCGGGTCGCGTTCCGGACGGTCGATATTCTCGACGGCTTCTGCAGCGAGGAGGGGAAACAGCTCGGCGAGGCTCTCGCCTGGCGGAGCGGTCGCGCGGGCCTGAGCGGTGCGGGCGCGTCCGCAGGCGGGGCATCCGTTGCCCGCCGTGCGCGTAGCGATCTGGGCAGACCATTGGTGGTCGCACGTGGTGCAACGCCAAAGGCAGTTCTTATTCGATTTGGGCAAGAGGTCCTGTGCTGTGCGTCCGGGTTCGTCCAAGCATTCAAGGAACTCGCGGGCAAGAGCGGGGTGGAGAGTGTGGAGACTACGCTCAGGAGACGCCACGGATCGTGTGCGGCCACCCCCTACTCGTGCACAAGACGGGCATCCTCGGCCGCTTACTCGTCCAGCGGGAGAGGCCTCCCATTCATGCCCGCAAGCACGGCAGCGCCAGGTGCAGAGGAAGTTACTTGAGGGGCGCAGCTGTTCGGGGTTCCGGGCGGGACGAGACGTGCAGGAGATGAATTCTGAGGCAAGTTCTGAGTGCAGGGCGGCTAGCGACCGGCCTGGTTGGGGTAGCGATCGACGGTCGCCGCAACGTTGGGTGGCGCATTTCGGGCAGCCTGTTCCCGCCTGGGCTCGCGAGCCGACGACCGCGTTCCACGTCCAGCCGCAGCTGCACGTCCATCGCGCGCGGTCCTTTGCGCTGGGAGCCAGCCATTCCAGTCCGATGCCGGGCCGGGTCAGGTTTTCCCGGAACTCGCTCAGCAGATGCGGCGCGGCGTCTGCGGCTGATCGACTGGGCTTGCCGGCAGCGAGATCGGTCCAGGTGCGGGCCGCGCGGGCCAATGCTCGTGCTGCTTCTTCGGCGGAGAGGGCACGGCAAAACAGCTGCCGTTCGGCCAACCAGGAGCCGATGCTTTTCGCCCACACCACCGGGTCACAGGCACCACCGTCTCCTGTGACGATGCAGACCTGACCTTCGACCGGTCCCAATTCTTCAGGCCGTACCCGCAGGTAGTCGAGATCTGATAGAGCTGTGACCTTCCGCGCGTCGCGAACCAGGTCGCTGTGCCAGCGTGCCGGGTCGAGATCGATGTACAGACCGTTGCCAGGTAGGTGGAGATCGATGCGCCATGTTCGGCCGCCCACCATAACTTCGGCGTCCACTTCAACCTTGACGCCGCAGCTGGAGTGGAGCAGTTCGGCGACCTCGAGCTCGAAGCGAGAGCGGCCGAAGCCGTTGCATCGCGGGCAGCCGGAGCCTCTCGCGCGAACGTGAGCCGGGGAGGACCATTCGTGACCGCGGCTGCATCGCCAACGACACCGGTCGTTCGCCTGTGCGGGCATGCCGGGGGTCATCCTGCCGGGGTGAGTTTCGTTGGCCACGAGCTGACCGACCAGGTGGGGATGGGTATCAGCGAGAGACGTGCCCGGGCGGGGAACACGACGGGTCGCGGCGCTCTGGATGACTCCGCATCTCGGGCAACCGCTGCTCTTCGTCACACGATTCACGATCGTGGCCTCCCAAGCGTGGCCACACTCCGTGCAGCGCCACGCGCAGCGGTCGATCGACGCTGGCCGACGCTCCTCAAGACCAACGCCGGGCGAGGTGAGATTCTCGATCAGTTCCGCGACGAGAGCCGGCGCTCGATCCGCTGCCGAGACGTCCTCACGGACCGCTCGCCGAGCGGCTGCGCGACGTTCGTTCGCGCACCGGGGGCAACCTCGGCCCGCTGTCCGGTTGGCTACAGTCGCCACCCACTCGTTTCCACAGCACGCGCATTTCCAGTGGCACCTTTGCTGTGAGCCTGCGCGCAGTCCCTCCGGGGTGTTCTCCGGACGTGACTCGTTCCGTACGAACTCGGAGCTGATTTTTGGGTGCAGATCCGCGAGCGCCTTCCCGCGTGGAGCACGGGACCGGCTGGCGGCGCGGACCAGTACGGCACACATGGGGCACCGACCGCCCGCTGATCGCGACGCCGGTGTCGCGATCCACACGTGCGCACACGTCAGGCACTGCCACTGCGTCTTCAGGTTGCTGTACGTGCCGAGCTCAGCCAACGGGTGCTCCGGCCGCCCCACGACTCCTACGACCTCGGCGAAGACGGTCGGGTGAGTGTCCGCCAACCATGTGCGCGCTCTCATGCGGACAGCATGCACTCCACCACTGACATCGATTCTGGGGCTTGTAGGCCAACGCATATTGAGGTGGAGGAGACTAGCTCGCCTTGAGGTAGGCGCCGGCTGGTCCGGCCAGGCGGTACCCGTAGCGGGTGTTGATGCGGTCGAGGACGGGTTCCAGGGAGAGCCGGTTTTCCCGTGCGGGGTCCAGGGAGATTTGTGTGCCGGGGCCTTCGCCGGCGGGGCGGAGGTCTTCGACGGTCACGAGGAGGCGGCGGATTCGGGCGCGCTGGAACGCCATGGAGTCCAGGTTGCGGAAGACGGTGACTCTGAGGTCGTCGGTGTGAGCGGAGGGTTGGGGGAGGGCGCGGGTGCGTTCGACGGTGGAGCCGTCGGCGAACCGTACGGCCAAGGTGAGCTTGCGGGCGATCTGGTCGCGGCCGCGGATCCGCTGCCCGAGGGTGGTGACCAGGTCCAGCAGGGCTGCGCGCACGAGGACGGGGTCGCAGACGTCGCGGTTGAAGGCGTGGAAGGCGCTGGTGGACTCGGGCATGCGGCGGGCGGTGACGGTGCGGGGGTCGATTCCGCGGGCGCGTTCGCGCAAGGTACGTCCGGCCTTGCCGCCCAGGACGCGGCAGACGACGGTTTCGTCCATCGCGGCGAGCGCGCCGATGGTGTGCAGCCCGAACGCCTCGAGCCGGGCGGCCTGGGCCGGGCCGATGACGGTGGCCGAGGGCCGCCTGCGAGGCGAGGTGTGTGTTAGCCGAAGGCGCGGGTCCCTGTCCAGTTGACCCAGCTGGCGGTGACGCGGGTGCCGTGCTTGTTTGCTTCTCCCGGGTAGAAGTAGAGGGTGCCGTCGGTGGCCATGGCCCAGATGTCGGGTGTGGTGGCGGTGTAGCGGTCGACGTCGGGGGTGCCGATGACGAAGGGCATCTGTGCCGCGGCCCATCCGCCGGTGCCGTAGATGGTGTCCAGGCCGGTCAGGGAGCTGGCCTCGGTGGCGAGCGAGGCGAGGTCGACGCCTCCGCCTGAGGGCTTGCCGGTGCGCAGGACGAGCCCCTTGTTCTCGACGGGTCCGCGGAAGAGGAGGTCGGGGATGTTGTCTCCGCTGAAGTCTGCGACGGTGACGATGTCGCGGTCGGTCCAGGTGCCGCCGGTGATCAGGCGTGCTTCGGTGAAGGAGGCGCCGGTGTAGCCGAGGAAGGCCCACAGTTCGTCGCCGGAGGTGGCCAGGACGTCGGGGAGTTTGTCTCCGGTGATGTCGCCGGTGGCTTTGATCTGGGTGAGGGAGGAGGCGGCGGGGGAGCCGGCAGGCAGGAGGATTTCGCGGCGCTTGGTGACGTTGACGGCGCCGTATCCGTCGCCGGGGTACATCCAGAGTTTGCTGCCGACGCGGACGATGAGGTCTTCCAGGCCGTCGCCGCCGTAGAAGTCGCCGTTGTGGGTGATCAGGGCGCCGTTGAAGTGGGCGGAGGGTGGGGCGATGAAGATGGGCAGGCCGTCGCCGCCGTTGGGGTCCTTGTTCGGGTTGAGCTGGTAGGCGCCGGACATGGAGTAGTCGAACTTGCCGGTGCCCTTGGCTGTGGTCGCGGTGCTGCTGAGGGCCTGGGAGGGGAACAGGCGCAGGTTGTTCTGGCCGGTGATGGTGAAGAGGTCGGGCAGCGTGTCACCGGTTACGTCGCCGGGGAGGTCGGCGTTCTCGCGGGGGGTGACGTAGAAGAAGTACTTGGTGGGTTCGGAGACGTGCCCGGTCTGGTCGACGGTGCGCACGTACAGGACGTTGGGCCCGGCGGCAGGCGGTTTGACACCCGAAACGGTGGTGGGATTCGTGGTGAGGGTGACGTCGATGGGGTAGTTGTTGGCGTTGAAGCCGTATTCGAAGCGGATGACGTCGGCGTCGAGGGCCTGGAACTTGAATGTTCCGGTGCTCCCGAACTTGATCTTCGACCAGTTGGAGTCTTCGGGGTCGTTGCCGAAGGTGTTCTCGTTGCCGTCGGCGTTGGGGAAGTCGGTGGAGCTGACCCTGGGGGGCTTGGGGGCGGTTTCGTCCCAGATGAAGCGGCAGGGCACCTTCGGCATGTAGGCGGAGGAGCTGCCGGCGGAGTCGACGGCCCGGACCGACCAGGAGTAGACGGTGTTGTTCACCAGTGCGTCGGTGGAGTAGCCGGGGGTGGTGCGGGTGGCGGCGGCGGTGCTGCTGCCGACGGAGACGGTGCCGGTGGATTTGAGCATGTCGCCGGTGGTGGACCACTTGTTGGTGGGCCACAGGGCGAAGTCGAGGTAGTCGAGGTTGCTGTCCTGGTCGGTGGACCTGGCGGTGAAGGTGAGGCTTGAGGAGCCGACGCGGACGTAAGGGGGGTTGGTGGTGCACTTGAAGTCGGGGCCGAGATCGAGGTTGGTGGGGGCGGTGGGGGGCCGGTTGTAGGTCAGCTCCAGATAGGGGGCGTTGTCGCCGTCGGCCTGGAACTTCTTCCACGCGTACTGCGACTTCTCGTCCCTGGCCCGCATACCGAAGGTGATCAGGCTTTTGCCCTGGTCGGCGGCCTTCTGGGCGGCGCCGAGGACGTTGAATGTCTCGTAGTCGTCGCGGCAGTTGGTCTTGTAGCCGTGGGCGAAGCTTCGGGCGGGTGCGGCCAGGTTCGAGTCGGTCAGGGGTGGTGCGTTCTTCCAGTTGGTGCGTCCGTTGATGGGGCTGGTGACGTGGACGGACATGGCACGGGCGCTGCAGGACCAGGAGTAGGTCTCCAGCATCCGCAGGGTGGCCTTCTGGATCTTTGCGCCCTTGAGGTTCTTGTCGTAGGAGATGTTGAAGTAGGAGCGGGAGGTGCCCCAGGTGTCGGACTCGAAGCCGACCCGGGCCTCGTGGGTGCCGCCCTGGTTGAAGTCCTTGCCGTTGAAGAACGTGGCACTGGGGTGGCGGCTGTAGGCGGTGGTCCAGTCCTGGGTGTGCTTCTTGACCGTGGGGTCGATGAAGACCGGGTACACGGTTGCCGGGTCGGTGAGGAAGTCCTGGCTGGGCGTGAGCAGCCAGGTGCCGTCGCCGAGTTCGGCTTCCACGATGTCGCCCCCGGACTCGGGGGAGGGGCCGTTGAGCAGCGGGAGGCTCAGCGTCGCGGCGTTGCCGGTGTGGGAGGGCGCGGGGGTCGGCTCGGCGGGAACGGGCGGCAGGGGCGCGTCGGTGATGGTCGGGGCGGCCTCGTCCGTGGCCGCGGGCAGAACCTCGCCCTCGGGGTCGATGTTGTCGTCGGCGAGGTCCTCGGTGCTGGTGCTGGGGCTTGGTTCCGGGGCACTGGTGGTGGCGGCCGGAGTTTCGGGAGACTCCGGGGCGGTCGGCTGTGAGGAGGCGCCGAGTTCGCCGTCGGTGACGGCCGGCGCACCGCTGCTGTCCCACATCAGCGGGGTCGGCGACAGTGCGACGTCCTGCCCATCGGGGTCCTGTGCCGTCACGATGCCGGAGGACGAGTCGAGAGTGAACGTGAGCGTGGGGGAGGCCAGGCCGTACGACAACTGCGCGACGCGCGGGTCGGCAGCGGCCTGACGGTTCTTCACGACGATGAGCTGGGCGAAGCCGTCGTCCTCGGCCGTCAGGACGAGGTCGGCGCCGGGGAAGATCTCCGGGTACAGGGCGCGGGAGCCGTCGATGATAGGGGTGGGGACGGGCCCGGGCCAGGTGAGCTGGATCTCGTGGGTCTCAGGGATCTCCGTCGTGCCGCCGACGGTGAGCGTTACGAGCGGGCTGCCCGCCTCGTCCTGCGTCTTCAAGGCCTTGACGAGCGAGATCCGGTGCACCTGCCCGCGCGATGCCCGGTCGACGTTGCCGGGACTGCCGCCGGAGAACACAACCTTCGTGTTCGTTGCCGCCGGTGCCCAGCCCGTACCGGTCCGCTTCAGCGTTGTGTCGATCTTCTTCCACTCATCGTCGGCCTTGGCCCAGAGCGGGGAGGAGTACAGCTTCTTCGTCATCAGCCCGTCGGGACGGGCCCAGGTGGTCGAGCGTATGGTCCGCAGCGCGGTGACTTCGACGGGCTTGCCGGCCTTGCGTGCCAGGGAGACCGCCGACGCCTCATCCACCTTCCGCTCCGTCGGCTCACCCTCGCGGCCCTTGGCCGGGTGGGTCATAGCCGGGTCGCCGGAGCCTGCCTGGAAGCCTGCGTAGGTGATGCCGCCCGCTGCGAGCGCAGCCGCGACCACCAAGGCACTCACACGCCGTGCCGTCGGCCGCTGCCATGTCTGTCTCATCGGGGGAGGACCCTTCTTCCCAGCATTCCGGGCGCTGGAGGCACCGGCTGAAACCACGAAGCCGGCCATGACGTCATTGCCAGGAGAGACTCCGGATCGAAGATCACCCCCGCGCGGGCATGGCTGGGCGAGCCGATGATGTCCCATCAACTCCGCTGCGTCACCCCGCAGCTGACTCATGCCGGGGCCATCCAGCTTCACCTACAGGCAGCGGCCACGATGCGGCGAACCTCGTGGGCGAAGGCGGTGCGGACCACAGCGCTGGCAGAGAGTATGTGAAAACGGGACGAAAGATCGTCGCAATCAGTCACTTCGTGACGTGATGTGCGCATCGAGTTCACTCCACGTACTTCACCCTTGACCTTGGTAAATGCGTCTTGCGTTCGGGAGTGGGGCTTCCATGGGCATTCAATTGATTACGCACCGTGAGAATCCTCACGTCAGACACGTCTCCTCTGGAATTCCTTCACGAACTGAACGCAGAATTTGCGGGATCTGAAGTGCAATCACCTGCAGTCCGCCTTCCGGCTACCGCTCCAGGTGGTTCGGAGGGACCTCGCCTTGTTCGCTCGTCACCGTCAAGCCCGTCGCAGGGTTCGACGTACTGTCATACCCGCGCTCGGCGCAGCGCTGCTCGTGGGCCTGCTGCCTGCCCAGGCTCTGGCCATGCCGCCGGACCCGGGGAACATCGAGGCAGGGCGTGAGCCCATCGAGGCCGAGCCCCTCGAGCTCGAAGACATTGAGCTGGACAAGCCGGTCGAGGGCGAGACGTTCGAGAAGGACCTCGACACGCTCAAGACCGAGGTCCCTGCCGACCAGCAGCAGACACCTGCGGGAACGACGACTCCACCGGCCGCCGACACCGAGTCCTTCACCTTCGGATCCGCCGTCAGCCCTGCCGGGTTCTCCGCCGCGACGACGACTGCCGCGGAAAGTGGCCTCGTTCGGATCCCGAATCTTCCCGTCCTCGCCGGCAAGGCGCCCGATCACCCCGCGCCCACCGGCACGTGGCAGTTCAGCGTCGTCGACCGTGCCAACGAGACCGGCCAGGGAATCGACGAGCCCCTCAAGGTCGGCGCCCTTGTAGCCGTCCAGGCCCCCGCTACTGGCTCCGTGCCTCTCACGGTGGGCATCGACTACAGCGCCTTCAAGAACCTCTATGGCGCCGACTGGGCCTCCCGGCTGCGCCTGGTCCAGTTCCCCGGGTGCTACGCCACTACGCCGGCTGATCCGGCGTGCCAGGAGTACCAGGAACTCGAGACCGAGAACGACCCCGTCACGCAGACAGTGACGGCCACGATCGATCCCGCCGCCGACGGCACAGTCGCCCCCTCATACCTCAAGCGGTCCGCACCGTCCGGCTCCGGCATCATGCAGGCCTCATACACCCATGCCACCCCCGCCGCGGCGGGCGGAGGAAAGGCAATCGTCGGAGCCATCGACTCCGGCGCCGGCGCCGGCGGCTCCTTCAAGGTCACACCGCTGGCCTCGAGCGGCAAGTGGTCTGCGGGCGGATCGGCCGGTGCCTTCACCTGGTCCTACCCGATGGTGATGCCGCCCGCTCCGGCCGGACCTACACCGAACGTCACGCTGTCTTACAACTCGCAGGCCGTCGACGGCAAGACCGCAGTCTCCTCCCCCCAGGCGTCGTGGATCGGCGAAGGCTGGGACTACAGCCCTGGCTTCATCGAGCGCCGCTACCGCAGCTGCAAGGACGACACCCACACCCTCACCGCCGGCACCCCGAACAACACCGCCAAGGCCGACAAGACCAGCAGCGACCTGTGCTGGGTCTCCTACAACGCGGTGATGTCCCTCGGCGGCAGCACCACCGAACTCGTCCGCGACGCCCCCGCGAACAGCAACCCGGCCACCGACACCGAGATCTACCGTCCCCGGAAGGACGACGGCACCCGCATCGAGCGAGTCGTCACCGCCGGCACGAACGGTGATGACAACGGTGAGCACTGGCGGGTGACCACCACCGACGGAACCAAGTACCACTTCGGCCTCAACAAGGTGGGCGGCACCCACGCCGACAGCAACTCCGTCTCCACCGTCCCCGTCTTCGGCAACCACCCCGGCGAGCCCTGCCACGCCACCGCCTTCAAGGACTCCCGCTGCGGCAACGGCAAACAGCAGGCATGGCGATGGGGCCTGGACAAGGTCGAAGACGTCCACGGCAACGTCATGATCGTCAACTGGAAGCAGGAGACGAACTACTACGCCGTCCGCGGAGAGCGTGCCGGTGGCGTCAAGCCCGAAGACTACGAGCGCGCTGCCTATCCCACCAAGATTGAATACGGGCTGCGCACCAGCAGCCTGACCAGCCCGACCGCCACCGTAGAATTCGGCACCGACCAGCGCTGCCTGAAGACAGGCACCGCCTGCGACGAGGCCAACTTCAAGCCGGGCTCCTACCGGCCCTGGTGGGACACACCCGGATCCCTCAACTGCACGTCCGGCTCCAAGCTCTGCCCCGCATTCCCGTCCTTCTGGACCCGAATGCGCCTCAAGACCGTCACCACCAACGCCACCCGTGTCACCAGCGACGGCAAGACCAGCTTCGGCAAGGTCGACACCTACACCCTCAACCACTCCTTCCCCGAGGACTGGTACGACACCGCCCCCGGCCTCTGGCTCAACTCCATCACCCGCCGCGGTTACGCCCCCGGCGACACCACCGGAACCCCCCAGTCCAAGGACGGCGTCAGCTTCGACCACTACACCGTCGGCAAGCGGTCGCACGAATCCCTCCGTAAACACCTGATCGACAAGCAGCTCCCCAACCTCGTCGCCAGAGACAAGGACGACAAGCGCCCCGGCTTCACCCGGCCCCGCATCGGCACCATCGCCACCGAAGCCGGCGCCGACATCGAAGTCGAGTACATCGGCGGCTGCCAGTACCAGCCCGCCACCGACAAGGAACAGGCCAACGGCGCCTGCTACCCGGTGCACTGGTCCCCTGACGGCGAGGAGAAGAAGCCCGCCAAGGCATGGTTCAACCGCTACGTCGTCCAGTCGGTCACCGAGACCGACAAGATCGCCAACATCTTCGGCAAGCCCATCAAGACCACCTACGACTACCTGGGCCCGGCATGGGCCAAGAACGACGACGAATTCCTGCGCCCCGCCCTGCGCACCTACAGCGACTGGCGCGGATACCGCCGGGTCACCGTCACCAAGGGCCCCAAGACCACACCCCCCACGGCACCCCCCGCCTCCGGCACCCCGCCCCACGCACCCGCCTCCCAGTCACGCTCCACGACGCTCTACTTCCAGGGACTCGGCGGCGCGGTCAAGGACTCCGTCGACGGCACCGTCCTCCTCGCCGACGACGCCCCCCAGTACGCCGGCATGACCGCCGAAACCCTCACCTTCCTCAACTCCGACACCGCCAAGACCTACTTCGACAACGACCCGGCCACCAAGCCCGTCTTCAATAACCGGACCCGGACCTTCCCAGAATCGTCCCCACCCACAGCAGAACGAGCCCGCCAGGCCGAGGACGGCAGCGCCCTGCCCGCCCTGCGCTCCTACCGCACAGCCGTCAAGAAGACCGACAGCATCCAGGCCGACGGCGCGAACTGGCGAGGCGTCCGCACCACCACCCTCGACCGCGACACCTACGGACTGCCCACCGCCGTCGAGACCGCCGTCCTCACCCACATCGGCACCGCAGAAACCCTCTCCCAGCAGACCTGCACCAAGACGTCCTACGTCCACAACACCACCGCATGGCTGATCGGTCTGCCCAGCACCGTCCGCACCACCGCCACCACCTGCACTGACCACGCCGGCGCCGACAAAGCCACCGAACTCAAGGCCTCAGTCCAGAACCGCTACGACCACCTCGACCACGGCGCCACCCCCACCAAGGGCCTCGTCACCTCAGTCGACGGCATCGACGGCACCGGCACCACCCACTCCGTCACCACCAGCACGAAGTACGACGACCTCGGCCGCGTCACCAGCGTCACCGCACCCGAAGTGGGAGAGACCAAGACCCAGTACGACCCGCCCACCGGAGGCCCCGTCACCTCGGTCACGAACGTCAAGACGGTCAACACCAAGGACCGCGCCACCGTCACGACCTTCGACCCCGGCAGGGCACTGCCCCTGAAGGTCACCGACCCCAACGGCCGGGTCACCAGCACCCAGTACGACGCCCTCGGCCGCCTCATCAAGGGATGGTCCCCCTCCCGGTCCGCCGGAACCCAGACCCCCAGCGTCGAGATCGCCTACCAGACCGCAGCCGTCGCCGCCGACGGCAAGACCAGCCCCGCAGCCGTCACCGTCAAGACCCTCAAGGACGACGGCAGCTACGCCCGCCAGGTCACGCTCTACGACGGCCTCATGCGCCAGGTCCAGACCCAGTCCGAAGCCCACGGCCCCGGACGCATCGTCACCGACACCACCTACAACGACCATGGCCTGGTCGCCGAACAGACCAGCGGATACCTCGTCAAGGGCGAACCCACCACCGACCTGTTCAAGGTCAAATCCCCCACCCTCGTCAAGAGCCGGGTCAGGACCGCCTACGACGGCATGGAACGCCCCGTCCTGCAGATCCCCTACCACGGACAGACCCGCCGGGACTGGACCACCACCACCTACGGCGACACGACCACCACCGTCGACCCCGCCGGCTCCACGGTCCCCTCGACCACCACGGTCACCGACGCCCTGGGCCGCGTCACCGAACTCAGGCACCACACCGGACCCGGCAAGTACCGCTCGACCACATACAGCTACGACAAGCGCGGCAACCGGGACACCGTCACCGACCCGGCCGGCAACGCCTGGACCTACCTCTACGACACCCGCGGCCGCGTGACCTCGGTCAAGGACCCCGACACCGGCATCACCCAGACCCAGTACGACAACGCCGACCGCCCCACCAGCGTCACCGACGCCCTCGGCCAGACCACCTACACCACCTACGACGTTCTCGGCCGCGTCACCGCCGTACACCAGGGCTCGAAGCTGACGCCCCCGGTCAAGTCCTACACCTACGACCCGGCCGGAGCCTTCGGCCTGGCTTCGGAGTCCACGCGCCACACCACCAAGCCTGACGGCACCAGCAACGGCGACTACACCACCAAGATCACCGGATACGACACCGAGTACCGCCCTACCGGCCGTCAGATCACCATTCCCGTCAACGACATGACGACCGGCTTGTCCGGCACCTACACCTACAGCTACACCTACACCGCCACCGGAAAGCCCCTTTCCGTCACCCTGCCCGCCAAGGGCGGCCTGGCGGCCGAGAAGGTCATCACCCGCTACAACGAAGACGGCCTGCCCGAATCCACCTCCGGCAAGGCCTGGTACACCTCCGACGTCACCTACTCGCCCTACGGCGAAGTCCTCCGCTCGGTCTCCAGCGCACAGCCCTACCGCATCTGGACGACCAACTTCATCGACGAACACACCGGCCGCCTGATGCGCACCGTGACCGACCGCGAGAAGGCCGGCCCCCACCGCATCTCCGACACCGGCTACGCCTACGACGCCGCCGGCATGATCACCGCCAGCGCCCGCCAGGACGCGGTCACGGACGCCAGCACCACCTGGGACAACCAGTGCTTCACCTACGACGCCATGGGTGAACTGGTCCACGCCTGGACCTCGAACATCAAGCCCAACGGAACCGGCATCGGCTGCAAAGCCGCATCAGGAACCACCTGGGGCTACAACAGCACCGGAGCACCTTCCAGCGGCCCCGCCGTCGACGCCCCCAACGCCGCGAACACCGAACCGGCCGGCCTGTCCAACACCGCACCCGCGACAGGCACCATCGCCACCAACACCGGCACACCCACCGAAACACTCACCGGAGCCGTCACCAACCAGGCCGCCTACCGCCAGTCCTTCACCTACGACTGGATCGGCAACCGCGCCAAAATGACCGAGCACGACCCGGCCGGCGACACCTCAAAGAACATCGCCTACACCTACAACCACAGCACCACCCAGCCCCACACCCTCACCTCCGCCACCTCCACCACCGCAGGCAAGAACAGCACCTACACCTACAACCCCACAGGCACCACCAAAACCCGCGACCTCCCCGGCGGCACACCCGGTACCCCGGAACAGACGCTCCAGTGGACACCTGAGCACAAGCTTGAGTCGAACTCCGTAGGCACCACCAAGACCACCTACGTCTACGACGCCGACGGCAACCGCATCCTCGAGAGCACTCTCACTGGCAGCACCCTCACCGGCAGCACCCTCTACCTCGGCGACACCGAACTCACCACAAACGGCACCGCCATCACACGCGCGTCCCGCGCATACACCCAGGCCGGTACCCCCACGGTCATCCGGACCGACAACACCACCGGCGTTCACGTCCTCCTCACCGACCACCTCGGCACCGCCCACACCACCGTCGCAGCCACCGACGACCAAGCGGTCACGCGGCGAGCCTTCAAGCCCTACGGCGAAATTCGCGGCGCCAAGCCCACCAGCTGGCCCAACAAGCGCAGCTACCTCGGCGTCGGCATCGACGACACCACCACCGGCCTCACCCACATCGGCGCCCGCGAATACGACCAGAACACCGGCCGCTTCATCTCCGCCGACCCCATCATCGATATCGTGGACCCGTTGCAGATGAACGGGTACACCTACGCCAACGGAAGCCCTGTTTCCAAGAGTGACCCCACCGGACTTCGTCCCGAAGGCGTCTGCGGCGGAAATTCATCCAGGTGTAACTCGGACAATGACGGCAACGAGTCCGTTCAGACCTACCATGAATCGTGGGAGTACAAGGTCACGGGCTGGAAATATAACAGCTTCGAAGAAGACAGCAACGGAAAAAGGACTTACAACAAGCCGCATGGCGTGAACTGGGGGACTGTGGTCCTCCTCGATCGCCGAACAATGAAGTGGAGCGTCAACACCGTCGCGGGTGTCGGGCGCTACTTCGCCTCCAGCCTGGACCTGGTCCTTCCGGAGAAATTCTCTGCCTCCCGAGGTTACGACAACCTTGCGAGATCAGTCGGCTTCGATACGAGCGACCCCGCCTATGAGGACGGGGAGGGCCTCGCCAACATGGTCACTCTTCCCTTCGCGGGGGCCAAGAATCTCGTCAAGCGATGCCACTCCTTCCTCCCAGGGACCGAAGTCCTCATGGGTGACGGCACCCGAAAGAAGATCGAGGAAATCAAGTCTGGGGACACTGTTGTCACGACCGATGTTGAGACAGGAAGGAACGCAGAGAAGAAGGTCCTCGAAACCATCCGGACTGAGGACGACAAAGACTTCACCCAGATCACCATCGCAACCGGTGAGGACCTGTCGAGCATCGTCGCCACCGATACCCACCCCTTCTGGATCCCCACCCTGAAGCAATGGGTCCCGGCCGGCAATCTCAGCACCGGTCAATGGCTTCGCACGAGCGCGGGCACACTGGTCCAGATCACAGCACTCGACCACTACACGAAGCGCCAGCGCACCCATGACCTCACCATCGAGGACATCCACGCGTACTATGTGCTGGCGGGTGTCACGCCAATCCTGGTTCACAACTGCAACGTATCGCTGAGTCAGAGGGAGGCGAATACGCTGCGCGTCGGTCCTCATGCCGATGAGTCGGTGCCTGCAACCGGGCCGGTCGTTACCTCGGAGCAGAGTGCGGCCATGCAGGGAAGGCCATGCCACTCCTGCGGTGGGAGCAGTCCGACGATGACGGGTGACCACCAGCCGTCTACTGGAATTGGACCGACTAGCCTTCCGCGCAGCCTGTTTCCTCACTGTGAAACGTGCAGTGATACTCAGGCGGTTGCTGTATCGAAAGCCCAGCAGATGCTGCGCAATCACGGCTATCACGATCCCACGTTTGCGGGGCTGCCAGGGATTCCGAGTGCAGCTGAGAAGCTAGCGGAGCTACTGCCAGGCCATACGCGGTAGTAGGGTCAGGGTGCGCCCGGTTGGCAACGGCGCTGACCGGGCGCACCATCAAACTCAGATTGGGTAGTTGGCGGAGAAATGCTCATTGGTAGTGCCGAGCTTTACTTGAACCATCGCGTGATCCGTATTGGATCGACAGCCCCGCCGGAGGAGGTTCTGGCGCTGGCCGGTGCGCCACTGGTGGCGTCTAGGAGTCACGTCCAGATCGCCGCACGTGCGCAGGTGGGGCTGGTCCGGGTCAGGCTGTGGAACAGGGCTGGCCCGGCCGAGGGCAGCGTCCTGTTCGACGGAGACCTGGTGCTCGACGACGGGGCCATCGGAGTCGGCGACATCCTCGGCGTGTCACGTTTCGTGCAGAACGTCGGGGATCCTGGCGTGCATCACATCCGAGTCGCTGTCGATGACCCCGGGATTGCTTCCCGTGTCGACGTAGTTATCGATTCCGGACGCGACGGGCAAGCACTGACAAGCGTGGACGGTTACCCGCTGCCCCAGTTTGTAGTAGCCGATGATTTCAATCTCGGTAAGTCTGATGAACTTGGACTGATTCTTTCGGCTCACGATATGCCGCACAATCGCCTTGCCGCCTCGTTCAAGGTGATCAAGCTGGCCTCGGAGTCAGATCCTTTGGACCGCGTAGAAATTCTCAGGGAATTTCGAATGCGCATGGTCTGCGAGTGGCTTAGGTGGCTCGCCCCCGTGGCCTCTGCGGATGCAGTGTCTGCGATGGCCGGTTACATGTCCGAACGTCTGGATGGAACGGCGGCGGTAGGTCTCGACCACGCTTCAGCAGAGCTCGCTGCGGATGTACTTGCCCGGCTGTCCGGTGACCGCTAGTAGATGTTGCGCTGCTAGGGATCGTGACCAGTAGCAAATTTTAGCCCCGCCGAGCTGTGTGCGGCGGGGCTAATTTACCGCCTGACGGCAGTAGTTGACGGCAACGGCGGCGGACACAGTGGTGTCCGCCGCCGTCTGACTGTCAGGGGCCGCCGAGCGCGTGGCCGAGCAGGTCGATGGCGTCGCGCTGAAGGCGGATGCGTACGTGGGCGTAGACGGTGGCGGTGACGCCGATGTGGGCGTGGCCGAGGAGTTCCTTGATCACGACGAGTTCGACCCCCTGCTCCAGGAGCAGGGTGGCGGTGGAGTGGCGGAGGTCGTGGAAGCGGATGCGGCGGAGGCCGGCCGTGCGGAGGAGCGTGGTGAAGGTGCGGGTGAGGTTGGTCGGGTCGATCGGTCTGCCCTGCGCAGTGGCGAACACGTGCCCGTCGTGCTGCCACGTGGTGCCCGCGGCCTCACGCTCGCGCTTCTGCTGCTCGTAGTGGAGCTTCAGCGACTGGACGCAGCGGGCGGGAAGGGCGATGCGGCGCTCGGAGGCGCGCGTTTTGGTGGGCAGCGTGGTGAGCCCGCCTGCGCTGGTGCGCTGCAAGGTTCGGCGGATTGCGGCGGTGCCCGCGTCGAGGTCGAGGTCTTCCCAGCGCAGGCCGAGGAGTTCGCCCTTGCGGAGTCCGGTGTGGAGGGCGAGTTCGAACAGCGCGTGCAACCGGTGTCCGCGCGTGGCCGCGAGGAACTGGCGGGCCTCGTCGGCGGTGAGGGGTTCGAAGCGTCGGGGGCGCGGCGTACCCGTACGGACGTTGCGGGCGACGTTACGAGGGATCTCCTCTTCGCGGACGGCGTGTTCCAGGGCGGACTTGAGCACGGAGTGGATGTAGGTGAGCGTCAGCGGGGAGAGCAGCTTGTGGCAGCACTGGCCGGCGGCGCAGCAGCGGGGCTGGTCGCGCCGGGCGTCGATGCCGCGCGTGCAGCATTGGCAGGTGGTGCGGAGCTGGTTGAGCCAGGTGCGGACGTCCTTGGCGGTGAGCTTGGCGAGCTTCTTCTTGCCCAGACCGGGGACGAGGTACTGGTTGACGCAGGCGGTGTAGCGGGTGTGGGTGTTCTCGCGGAGCTGATGGACGGCAACCGCCTCCAACCAGTACGTCAGGTATGCGCTGACGCTGCCCTGCGCGGAGGGAACGGGGACGCCGCGGTTGCTGGCGGCGATGCTCTCGGTGAGCTTGGCCAGGGCTTCCTTGCGGGTGGTGCCGTAGACGCGGACGCGGCGACGGGTGTTGCCGGGGGCGAGGACGTATCCGGCGGCTTCCCAGCGGCCGTCCTTGCGCTGGTAGACGGTACCGTCGCCGTTGGCGCGCACGCGGCGGGAGGCGGGGGTGTCGCGGGGCGTGGTCATCAGGCGGCGGCTTCCTGGTCGAGTCGGGTGCGGATGAAGTCGGTGAGGGCGTGCGTGGGGATGCGGCGGGCGCGGCCAAGGGTGATCGAGGCAAGCTGCTGGGTCCGGAGCAGGTCGTAGACAGCGGAGCGGCCGAGCTGGAGGCGGGCCATGACCTGGGGCACGGTCAGCAGTTCCTGCGACGCACCCGGCGCCTGATGGGGCGTGGTGGGCTGGTACGAGGTCATCAGCAACCCTCTTCCGCTACGAACTGCCGTTCCAGTTCTCTGCGGTGCCAGACGGCGGCTGCGAGTAGTCCGGCGCCGGGGCTGTAGCCCGAGCCGTGGTAGGCCCAGTGGCCGACGACGAGGGTGGTGTCCGGGTCGTGCTCGGGCAGGCCGGCGTGGGTGCGGGCCTGTTCGGTGCGCCAGGCGCGGCGGGCGTCGCGCAGTGCGCCGAGGGTGGTGGAGTAGCGGCGGGACTTGGTGGAGAAGTGGCCGCGGAAGCCGAGCATGTGCGCCCACTTCCAGAGCTTGAGGCCTTCGAACTCCGGCAGCTTGCCCAGCTCCCAGCAGGTGCGGATCATCTGCCGTACGTGGCGGGCGACCGCGAGCCGCGGCAGGGGCCGGGCCTGCCCGGTGCCGTTGCACGCGGTGCATGGGAGTGGGGTTCCGTGGGGCAGCAAGGTGGCGCCGCGACCCTGGCAGGGGCGGCAGAACAGGGCCCGGTCGAGGGTGCCGGAGGCTTCGGCGGACTTGGTGGCGTACTTGGCCACGTAGGCGGCGACTGCCTGGTCGGTCAGTTCGGCGTCGGTGCCGAAGGCGGCGATCTCGCGTACGTCGAGCTGTTCACCCCAGGCGAGTTCGCGTTCCCCGATCGCGTCCGACACGACGGTTACGCGGACGCGGGCGGCAGCAGCCCGGATGGCATCGGCGAGCAGGATGACGGTGGCGGACGGCGGTGGTGGTTGGGTGCTGCCGTTGGGGCCGTCGAGCCGGATGACGGCGTGGAAGTGGACCAGGCCGCGCTTCTGGTACTCGGCGACCTTGGCGAAGGAGACCCGCAGGACGGCTCGGGCGGCCTTCTGGGTGAGGCCGAGCCGGGCGGCGATCTCGCGGCGCAGGTAGATCGTGAACCGCGCCCACAGTGCTGAAGCGTGGGCGTTGAACAGGACCGCGCCCGCGTAGTCGTAGGTCGTGGGGTTCAGCGGGGTGCCGAGCAGGGTGTCCGTGGGTTCGTGGAGCTTGCGGCAGCGGCAGGGGCGGGTGCCGCCGTCGGTGCTGGTGGGGCGGTTGTGGACGGGGCCGAAGGAGGGGGCGGTGAGGGTGGTGAACACGCGGGGGTGGGTGCGGACGGTTTCGGGGACCGTCTTGCCGCCGGTCAGGCCAGCGCGGATGAGGTGGTAGGTGTCGGCGGCGTAGATGAGGGAGCAGGCCGGGCAGCGGGAGGAGCGGCGGTTGCCGCACGTGGTGAGCAGGGTGCCCGTGGGTTCGTCGGTCGTGGTGTAGGAGCGCAGCACCTCTCCGGTCGTGGTGTCGACGGTGGTGGTGCGGCCGGTCAGGCGTACGGGTTCGGTGCAGCCGCCGAGGTGTTCGATCTGCTGGTGTGCGCGGTCGAAGTCGGGCTCGTTGACGAGGTGGAGGAGGTCCCGCACGGCGGGGCTTGCCACGTGGCGCAGGTCCAGGGTGACCATGTCGGGGCGTATCCCTTCTGTCGGGGTGAGTGGCCCCGAGCAGCAACCGGTCAGCGAGGGGCATGCTGGTGCTGCTCGGGGCATGACGAACCGGGCCCATCGGTGGGCGTGGGGTTCAGGCGGGGTGATCCGGCCGGCGGCCGGGGGGCTCAGAGCTGAGCGAGCGCGGCGGTGGCCACCGGCAGGGCGACGCCCATGCGTGTTGCCAGCTGGGCGGCAGTGATCGACGCTTCGTGCTCTGCGTCGTGGGTGTCCGCGATGCGCTGGGCTGCGTCGAGCAGTACGGCCGGCAGGGACGGATGGGAGCCGATTACGGCCGTCTTGGAAGCAGAGGCCGGGGCCGGTGTGGGTGCCTCGATCACGGAGGGTACGACGGCCAGGGCCGGAACGGCCGTGGCGACGGGGAGCGGCTCACGGGCCGGGGTGACGGGAGCGGCGAGGGCCGGAGCGGGTGCCGAGTCGAGTTCCGGCTCAGTGACGGGGGCTGGTGTGGGGATGGACGCGGTGGTGGTCTCCAGGTGCGGGGTGGGGTGGGTGGCAGCGTGGAACTGGGCCAGGAAGGCCGGGCCGACGCGGCCCCAGCCCAGGAGCAGGAGCGGGGCGACGGTGTCCAGGCAGGCGCGGCCGTAGTGGCCGGTCAGCAGCGGTTCGGCAGTGTTCAGGGCCAGGGTGAGTGCGCCGCACAGGTGCAGCAGGCGGGTGCCGGCCTTCAACTCGTGTGCGGGGATGCCGCGCAGGGCCAGGAATCGCAGTGCGACCAGGAGTCCGACGACGGACAGGTCCACCATGGGGGCGATCAGCGGCGCGATAGGGCGGGGAACGCCGAGCCGCAGTGCGAGCGCCCAGACGTTGCCGAAGGAGAAGACGAAGGCCAGGGCCGCGATGATGGACATGACCATGGTCACGGTGTGGCGGGTGAATCGTTCCTCAGCCATCTGCGGGGCCTCCTCTCAACGCGGGATTTCAGGGGTACTCAGGACTCGGAAGGAGGGACAGGGCCGTCCGACTCGTCGTCGCCGGAGGCGGCCCAGCCAATCGAGTCGAGAAGCGCGTCCAGGCACAGGGCGGGGTCGGCGGTCAGGTGGGAGGTGGCTTCCGCGACGCGGGCCGCGTCGGCGTCCGAGACGTACGGGGTGCGGATGCGGGTGTATCCGGGGCGGCCCTGCATCGCCATGACGGCGACGCCGACGTAGGCGGGGTCCTGCAAGGTGACCGGGCTGGCGTCGGGCCAGTTGCGGATGTCGTCGCCCAGCGCGGCCACCGCGGCTTCCACCGTCTTCTGCGCGAAGGACAGTCCGATGGGGCATACGTCGCGGATGAAGGTGGGGATGGCGTCGCCGGTGGTCTTCTGGCTGATCAGGATCACCAGGATGCCGACGCTGCGGCCCTTCTTGACCAGGTCCTCCACCAGTCGGGCGTTCTCCGCCGTCAGCGCGGCCAGCCGTTTGGTGGTGGCGTCGCTGCCCTTGTATTCGCGGAAGTACGTGTGCGCCTCATCGATGATCAGGACCGTGAGCGGCCACTCGGGAGAGGGGCCGACGTGCCACATGTTCTTCACGCCCAGCACGTCGCGGATGGTCGCCGAGCGCCGCTTGCGCAGCTCTACCAGGCGCTTGAACAGCGCGTTCGCTTCGTCCAGGTCGTCCCCACAGAACGCGAACATCCGCTTGACCAGGTCGGCGTAGTCGCCCTCCGAGGCACGTGACACCTTCCCGTCCGCAGTCGCGATCTGCACGGCCGGGGAGGGTGCGAAGTCGCAGACGAACTTGTTGACCCCCGAGGTCTTGCCCGCACCTGGAGTGCCGGCCACGGTCACCCCGGGCACGTTGGCCAGGGACACGCACACCCGGGCGGCGTACTCGTCCACACCCAACTCCCAACGCGTCAGATCCGCAGGAGGGAGGCCGGTGGGCCGGTGGGTGGTCGGCGTGGTCAACGGGTCGGAGCGCACGCCCCGGATCACCACCTTGCCTGGGCCGTCCGGCAGCACGGAGACCCGTGTGCACCGCCAGGCGTCCGCCAGGAACCGCGCCGCCTTCTGGTACTCCTCCAGCCCGACCTGCGGCAGGGTCTTGGCCCGTACGATCACGCCGAACTGATCCGGCTTCACCTTGATCCTCGGGGTCAGCACCCGAGGTGCGGGAGCGGGACCGTCCTTCTGCGCGGTGATCTGCGCGAGCAGGCTCGGCGTCTTGTCGGTGACCGTCAGACCCGCCATCCGCGCCAGCCGTACCCAGCCCCATCGGATGCGGACGGCCTGACGGATGCTGACCCGCGTGCCCTTATCGGCCCGCACGTACCTCACCACAACCAGCAGCAGCCACACTCCCAGCAGTGCTGTCGCGGCCATCAGCGCCTCCAACGCGTGATCGCCGACGAGCCCGGTCACTGGGCCGCCTCCACTGCGACCAGTTCCAGGCGGGCGGCGCGGTAGGCGACGCCGTCGGAGAGCTGCCCGTTGAAGATCCGCGCCCACGGGGTCGCGAACAGGTCCACCGGCCGCACCATCGCCCCCGGCTTGAGCCCGGCCGCCAGGCCCGACTGCGGGACCGTGATCTTCATGATCTCGGCCCGGCCGTCCTCCATGAGCATCACGGTCACCGTGTAGAGCGACTCGCCGGTCTCCCGGTCGGTGGCGACCTCTCCGGTCTGCTGGTCCTTGATCTTCAGCGCGGGCTCGGTGCCCGCGACGCACACCGCCGAGCGCAGCAGACCAACACGAATACGGACAGCCATGCCATCACATCCCTCTCGATGGAGCCGCTTGATCGACTCGGATCGAGCATGAGGAGATGATCGCCCATCTTGCAAGCTCGATTAGCTTGCAACCTCGATTAGCTCGGTGACTGCCTGCACGGGAAGCACGTGGATGTGCCTGTAGCGCTATGGCTGGCGATACCGTGGGGGCATGACCCTGCCCTTGGACGAGGACCCCCGGCCGCCGTACCTCCAGGCCGCCGAAGCTCTGCGAAACGCGATCCTGAGCGGCGAGATGAGCCCCGGCGAGCGCCTGCCCTCGGCCAACGAGCTGCGGGATCGGTTCGGCGTCTCCAGCTCCACCGTCCAGAACGCCCTGCGGGTTCTCAAGCAGGAAGGGCTGGTCTACTCCCAGCTCGGTCGAGGCAGCTACGTCAGCGCATCCATCGACGGGAACGCCGGCCCAGCGGACGACGAGCCAGACGACGACAACGCCGAACCTGACTGGCCGGTCGATGTCATCCGCAACGAAGACGGCCGCCCGCCATTCGTCCAGGTGGCCGACTACCTCCGCCGTGAGATCGCAGAGGGCACCTATCCCGCAGGCTCTCAGCTTCCCCCCGCCCGTGAGATCCAAGAACGGTTCGGCGTCGCCAACTCCACCGCTCAGAACGCCTACCGGAAGCTGAAGCAGGAAGGGCTCGTGTACGCGGTCAAGGGGCGAGGTGTCTTCGTCCGCCAGGCCCCGGAGCCGGGCAAACACCACGGCCCCATCACGAACTACCTGCTACGTGACGAGATCAACCGCGAGGCACGCGAGGCTGCCATCGAGTTCGCCGACCTCAACGATGACGAACTGCTGGCACGGGAAGCAGAGCTGGACCAGCGATGGGTCACGGTCCGCGAGGAGCACCAGCGACTCTTCAACGAACGCCGGAAGGTCAAACGAGAGACGAGCCGCCGCGGCCTGTTCCTGCCGCCCCTCCATGACGACGAAAACGACTCCGACGTATCACCGAGCGAGAAGCTTGCCGCCGCACTGGACCAATCGAGGAAGCGGCGACAGCAGCGTCCCTGACTGCGACCGCCTTCTTGACGGTTCGGCCAGTGGGTGAGCTGTTCAGAGTTTCTTTACTTGATCAAGGCGGCCCGCTGACGCGGGCCGCGGGGGGGGGGGGGGGCCCGGGCCCCCACCCCCCCCCCCCCCCTCCCCCCCCCCCCCCCCCCCCCCCCCCCCCCGC
>NZ_JBVHZJ010000085.1:25581-28587 GCF_055574655.1 Streptomyces sp. NPDC029956
CGAGGAGGCGGCAAAAGAAGCGCCCCTGATTGCGACCCCTTTTGTGATGTTTAGGCAGGTGGGGGGGCTGTTGGGGTTTTCTTTATTGGACCAGGGCGGCCCGTGGACGCGGGCCGCGCGCGCTCCGGCCCCTCGGGGCCGCCGCCCGCTCCTGTCTCCGCCCCGCTTGCCAGCTTCCCCGCTGGTCCGGGCGCGCAACACCATCAGCAGGCACTGTTCTGGGGCTCTGCCCCAGGCCCCGGCCCTCTCTCCGAGGGGGAGGAGGCCGAATTCAAGTGCGGCTCCGCCGTGGTGATGGGTGGTCGGGTCGCGGGAGGGTGCCCTCGTCGCCCGGTCACCGGAGGCGTACCAGGAACCCCCGGGGGCCGCCAAGGCCAAGCGCAAGCGTCACGCGGTGAGCCTTGGCGGCCCCCGGAGAACCCTGGTACGGCAAAGCTGCCCGACCGACGAGGGACCCCTCCCGCTCAGGCCCCGATTCTGCTGGCGCCCCGGCCCTGCATGGGTCGGGCCACCTGCTCGGCACCAAGTCGGTGGTGGGTCACCGCTTCGGGCGGGTATCTGCCGGATAGCCCTCGGTTGACTCGTCGGACCGGCGTACCGTGGCGCTGGAGGTGGTCAGCTGATGACTATGGAACTGGCGGACAACGTCCGTAAGTACCGGCGTCGGGCCGGGATGAGCCAGGAAGAACTGGCCCACGCCGCAGGCGTCTCGCCGGGGACCGTCCGGAAGGTCGAGCAGGGCGGCACGGTCCGCATGGAAACCCTTCACGCCCTGGCCCGCGCGCTGAGGGTGACCACCGGCGCGCTGATGGCGTCCGATGCCCCCGAACCCGTCGGCCGAGCAGAGGAGCCGAACCGGGTCAACCTGATTCAGCTTCGCGCCGTACTCACCCCGGCTGTCGGGCTCGTGGACCAGGACGCCGAGGTGGTGGGCGAGGAGCCGAACCTGCGTGCCTTCAGCCGGACGGTGGGAGACGCGCGGGTCCTGTACTTCTCCGACAGCTACAAGAGCGTCGCGTCCCAACTGCCGGAACTGCTGCGCGATGCTGCGAAGGCCGTTGCCTACTACGACAGTGGAGACGAGCACCGGCAGGCCCTACTGGCCCGCGCCGAGGCGCTGCGGCTGGCCGGCACTTACCTCACCCAGGTCCGGCAGTACGACATCGCCTACACCGCCCTGGCGGGCGCGATCACGGATGCCCGGCGGGCCGGGGACATGCTCGCGGCAGGCTCCGGAGTCGGCGGTATGTGCTGGCTGCTGGTGCGGCAGGGCCGGCTGCACGAGGCGGAGCGGATCGCGGCCCAGAGCATGGACGCGGTGGAACCGAAGATCACTGGGGCCGAGCCGGACCATTACGCGGTGTGGGGCGGGTTGGCGATGGAGGCCGCAGCCGCGGCCGCCCGCAACAACCGTCCGGATGCGGCCAAGGAATACCGGAAGGCAGCCCGCGTGGCGGCAGCCGCCGTTGGTACCTCGCACCGCAACGTCTCCCGGCACTGGTCCGTCTTCGGGCCGGTCACCGCCGCGATGAAGGCCCTCGAAGACTCAATGGTCGTAGGGGACGCGCGCGCCGTGGTGCGCAAGGCAGGAGAGCAAGAGGAGTTGTCGCCGAAGGCGTGGAAGCGCTTGGGCAGGCCCAGCACGAACGACGGGAACCGCTTCACCCTCGACGTGGCGCGCGCCCACACACGGACCGGGGACCTGTCGGCCGCCATGGACGAGCTGACCCGCGCCCGGGAAGCCGCCCCGGAGTGGATGCGGCACCAGAACATGGCCGCCGAGACCATGCAGGAGATCCTGGGCAAGCGCAAGCGCACCCTCACAACGGAGATGCGCGAGATGGCCGACTACCTGGGCGTCGTCGGATAGCTACCACGCAACGCGATACTTCTGGCACGCTCCGTCGCCAACTAGCCTGCCTCACCGATGGAGTGACGGACAGTAGCCCCCTACGGTCGCCGTATTCCATTCGGCTACCCAGGTGGGGGTGCACGGTGAGCACATCCAGGACCGACGCGGACCGCATGCGCCGCAGAGAGCTGCACGACGCAGCAGCAGGCGTGACCGGCCCTCGCTTACTGCCATGGACGACACCGGACGGGAACCCCTGCTACCTCAGCACCGACGGCAGGGGCTACCTCTCCTCCCTCGCCGACAGCATCGAAGAAGTACAACTCGACATGGGCGAGGAACTCCCGGAGTACGCCCGCAAGGTCGTCGCCCCCGGAGCCAAGATGCTCTCGGTCGTCGAATACCGGTGGCTCGCCTGCCGGCTGACCGAAGCCCTGACCGACGCACTCCGGGTCGCCGAGTCACGCGGCGACCGCATCCCCGCCCCGCCCGAGAACCCCGGCTCCTGACGGCAGTAGCGACGGCAACAAGCACGGATTCAGGCGCACAACCACGGACTCCGGCGGACCCCGAAACCCCTCTCCACCTGCATAAAGGCAGCTGAGGGAGGGGCTGCCAGCACACGTACTATGTGCTGGCTGGGGCTACGCCGGTACTCGTTCACAACTGTAATACCGGTCTTTCGGACCTGCCGATCCACGAGAGGCCGACGCGCTTTTTCGCAAAGGCGGGCGAGATGGTGGATCGCATCGCCGGAAATCCAACGACACGCGAGCAGATGTACGGCAGCGCCGACGCGGGCCATGGCGGGGTAACCTCCCTCTCCAATGAGGATCTCATTCGCTTTGGTGGGCCGAATGGGCGAGAGCCAATAACCGGCTTCAGGGACTTCGCCCCAGGGGACGATATAAACCTGCCGGGATCTCGATTGCACATCGCCGACGGGAACAATCGGACGGCCGAGATAGCGAATCGAGTTCTTTCTGGGGATATGCATCCAGACACCCTAATCGAGATGATGATTGGAGGGCACTAGTGAAAGTGTGGGCTGTCCGTCTAAGACCGTGTCCTATGTGGTGAGGCGGTCGTTGAGACCGTCATGGGGCGGGGTACGTGGAGTTGGATTGTTCCGGACGGGCTGTGGAAGATCGCGG
>NZ_JBVHZJ010000086.1:0-28523 GCF_055574655.1 Streptomyces sp. NPDC029956
TCAAAGCCTGGCGAGGCATCGCCACTCGCTACGACAAGACCCCTGCGAGCTACCTCGCCGGCCTCCACCTTCGCGGCGCGATTATCTGGATCAAGGACCTGGCCAGGACCACTCCTTGATCACAACCCGATACTCGCCCTAACGCCCCGAAACCCAGCTGAACCCACCCTCTCGTCCGCGGCGACGTCTGGCGGGCGCCGCGGGGCCGTCCCCGTTTCACGGGATCGAGCAGCCGGACCCGGCACCACGACTTCCGAGGGGTGGGGAAAGCCCTACCCTGCGGTGGCCGGGTAGCAGGCTCGCTGCGGCATCGTGAAACCGCGAGCGTAGTCCCATGACTGAGACCGCCTCACTCCCGACTGTGCCGCCGACGCCCACCGCATCCGAGACTGTGCCGCAGACGCCCACTGCCCTCGAGCCGGGTGCCCGCCGGTTCCGCAGCGAGCTGGGATACCTGCTGTCCGGACTGCCGCTCGGGCTGGCGGCGTTCACTGTCGCGGTGACCGGAGCCGCCCTCGGGGTGTCCACCGTCGTGGTCTGGGCCGGGCTGCCGATCCTGGCCGGAACACTGCGAGCGGCGCGGGCCCTGACCAACCTGGAACGCCGGCGCGTAACGGCCGTCACCGGCCGCCCGTTGCCGTCGTACCGCCCGAGGCCGTCCGGCACGGGGTGGGCGGGGACGCTGCGCGGGGTGCGCGATCCACGGTCCTGGCGCGACCTCGTCCATCTGATCGTCGCCTTCCCGCTCCAGGTCATCACCTTCAGCGTGGCGCTGACATGGACCCTCGGCGGCATCGGCGAGCTGCTCTACGCCACTTGGTCGTGGTCCCTGCCACGGGGGCAGGGCAACCAGGGCCTGGTCGAGCTGATGTTCGGCACCTCCTCGCAGGCCGCCGACATCGGCTTCAACACCGCCATCGGGGTGTTCCTGCTGGCCACCGCGGTCCCGGTGGTCCGCGGGCTGGCCGCATGGCAGACCCGGTTCGCCATCGCCCTGCTGACCGACCGGGCCGCGTAGCCATGGGCCGACCACGCCCTGGCCGACGAGGCCCCTCCGAACCCGCGGAGCGGGAACGGCTTCACAGCTAGCTCACCGTGGGCGCGCCGGGAACCGACTACCACCCGGCCACCGACGACGTCGTCCAGGCCGAGCTCGCCACCGGAGCTGCGGCCGCCCTGGAGCGGGGCGCCGAGCTGCGCGAAGCCCAGCGGGTCGCGGCCCGAGCCGACGCGCTCCGGGGCGCTGCGCGAGGAACCCGCCGCCGAGAGCGAACACGACGTGTCAGGTTCCCCCGGCCGAGCGGGCGCCGTGCTGGTACAAGGTCGTCGCCGCACAACTCGATACGCGACAAGCCGATGCGCGCGGGTGCTCGGGATCGTTGTCCGTCTGCCGGGAACACCGGCGCGTCGGTGCCTTCCCCGCGGGGAAGGCGGGCCGCGGGCCGTCCACCTCGTGCTCCCTGCCCCTCGCCCGGCGAGCGGGCCCTTACGGAAGGCGGAGAATGACCACACGCAGAGGCTTCCTCGGCCGTACCACCGCGGCCGGCGTCATGGCAGGCCTCGCGGCCTCACCGGCGGCGGCCGAGGACGGGAGCGGGGCACCCGCCCGTGACCCGGCCGTTCGGCGTGGTCGGGCCCGCGACGCGATCGTGGCGGTCAACAGCGGTATGCGGTCGCACTACGCCGCGCTCAAGTCGGATCTGATCGCGCAGCTCAGTCCCGTCCTCGTGGTCCAGAATGACGCCAGGGGCGGAAGGTTCACCCTCGTCCACGACGGCACGCAGGAGTCGCTGCATCCCGTCGGGGAGGTGTTCGAGCTGGCGAAGTCCATCAGCCATGTGCCGCTCGGCGTCTTCTCGATCATCGCGCCCCACCTGAGCGACAGGGTTCCGAACGTCCCCGGCGCGGACCGCATCGATGCGCACGACCTCGCCATGGTCGCGTTCAAGGACGCCGCGACCACCGACTGGATCACACCGCTCCGGCAGTACGCCTACACGCTGGCCGCCGCCCGGCGGCAGCTCGACCAGGCCGGCATCCCGCCGGAGATGGTGGTCTCGTGCACGCGGGTGCTCGACGGCGCACTCTCGTTCATCAAGGTCTCCACCGCGGCCCGATCCTTCGACATCAGGTCGTTCGAGGACTTCTCCCACAGCGTGCACGCGGGCATCCGGACCAACATGAGGTACGCGGCCGAGGCCCAGATCGCGGGTGTGCAGGGCGTCCTGCGGACGTGGCGGGCCCGGATCGGTGAGAAGGCGTGGCAGGACCTGTACACGGTCGTGCTGTCCCAGTGGGCCACGTCCGCACTGAACCAGAACTCGATCATCATCAGGCCGTGCATGAACCCGGCGAAGGTGGCCACCCATCTGATCGACCTGCCTGCCGCCGAGCCGCTCTCGGACCCGGTCTTCGTGGCCCTGGACAACCTCGCCCGGATCGTGCAGGACAACATCGCGGCCGAGTTGGTCTTTCCTTCGGACCGGGCGGCCGCCGATGCGCTCAAGGGCCCGCAGGATCTGCTCGCCGACGAGATCCTGGACCAGCTCGGTGCGGCGACGCCGGGCGCGTCGGCGTACTCCGCGCCCGTCGGGGCCGGGAAGGGTGCCTGTCCCATCACCCGAAGGGGCTCGGCCTCTCAGCGGGGCGGTACGGCGCACGGCCTCTGAGGCCGATTACGCCTCCGGGGCCGCCCCGCCGGCCGCAGCGCGCGGGACAGCCGGTCGAGGCCGCTCGTGTTCGACGCCGACGTCCCCGTGAGGGTGCCGACGAGCGCCCGGGCGAGGACGGTCGCCGTACCGATCCGAGTGTCGTCCCGGCCACCCCCCGGTGACCTCCCTTCCGCTCACCGCCTCCGTACCGCCGGCGAGATCTCGGAGCCCCCGAACAGGCCGGGGAACGACAGCGCCATCATGCACACGCCCACGTTGGCGGAGAGGATCGACCTGATGGTCGGTGGGGGAGTGGCCGTGGAGACTCGTCAGCTGGTTGTCAGCGGTGTAGCCCGAACGACCTGGCAGTTCACGCCGACCGGCAGTGGCGGGCTGTTGCTGTCACCAAGGACGGATAGCCATGTCACTCTCACGCCGACCATCACCGGCCTTGCCGCGGCACCGAGCTGCCCCGTCCACGTTACGGAGAACTCTTCCGGCCTTGGGCGAAGCCGGTACCCAAGCCCCATCGGCTCCGCCCTCGCCCCCACCGATGCTCCTGCGAACGCCCGTGGCCACCGGCGCGCCTGCTGGACTTCGCCCGCCAGCACATCCCAGGTCGCCGTTGGTGGGCTCTGGAAGGAGTCGGCGCACCTGGTCTCCTGTCCGTCCGTGGTCACGGCGGACCACGGACGGACAGGGCATGCCGCCCCGGTCGGATCCGTTCTCCCACGCCCGGCGGGGGCTACCGCACGAGCTCCGCGAAGGGGGAACGCCGAGCGCGCCAGCGATGAGGACGAGGTCGGAGAACAGGTCGCCGCTGAGGCTGGAAGCCTTGGAAGGGGGCCGGTGGCAGCCCGGAGGGGGCTGGTAGAGCAGATGATCACTGGGTGGCCACGGGAGGCAACTTCGATGCCCGATGCCACGTCTGGCAGTGCGTACCAACCCTTCCGGAATGGAGCCACTCGGTGCTCATAGGACTGCTGACCGCTATCGCCGCCTCGATCTGTTACGGCACGGGTTCCGTCCTGCAGGCCGTCGGGTCGCGCAAGTCCGCCCGGCGTGAGGCGGCCGCGGGTCTGCTCACGGAGCGCGGGGGGCCGAGTCTGTCCTCCACCGCGAAGGCGGCGACGACCTGGGAGTTCGTCGTCGGCACGATCCTGGACTTCATCGGTTTCGGTCTCGGGGCGCTCGCGGCCCGGCTGCTGCCGCTGTTCCTGTCCCAGACCGTGATCAGCGCGAATCTGGTCGTCACGGCGGTCCTGAGCGTCCGGCTCCTCGGGATCCGGCTCACCCGCGCGGAGTGGACATCGATCGGTGTGGTCTGCTCCGCCCTGGTACTCCTGGCGAGCGCCGCGGGCCCGGAGGGCAGTGGGCACACCCAAGGCGCCACGCACTGGTGGCTGCTCGCGATCGCCCTGCTCCTGATGGCGGGCGGCACAGTTCTCGTACGTCACCTGGGCGCGCGGGCGGCGATCCTGGCCGGTCTGCTTTCTGGGCTCGGCTTCGGCGCGCTGGGTGTCGGGGTGCGGATCCTGAACGGCGTCGACCCTTTCGACCCCGGCACGCTCCTTACCGACCCGGCGCTGTACGCGATCCTCGTCGCGGGGATCGGCGGCATGTATCTGCACACCGTCGCGCTCCAGATCGGCTCGGTGAACGGGGCGACGGCGGCGTTGGTGGTCGGCGAGACGGTGCTCCCCGGCATGATCGGGGTGTGGTGGCTGGGTGATGCCTCACGTCCGGGTTTCGCCTGGCTCGCCGTCCTCGGCTTTGTCCTCGCGGTCGTGGGCGCGGTCGCGGTGGCGTGGTTCGGCGCGCCGGAGGGCCACGGGGCGGAGGACGGGGACGCCCCGGAAAGCCTTGGGGCGGTGCCCGGGAGCCTTCCCAGCCCCGTACGCGTTCCCTGAGTACGCGACCCGCAAGGGACGGGACTGCGGGACTGGCCTCCCGCACCGTGGCCACCGCTCCCGCCGTCGGGCGCAGTGCGGTGAGCACCGGCCCGTTCCACCCCGGCGGACCTTGCCGTCCTGGGCTGTGCACACGGCTGGTGCTTCCAGCGCAGTATCACCTGGGACGTGTCCCGGAGATCATGTGACTACCCGTTTTCGTCGGCGAGTTTGGAGACGATCATCTGTTCCAGCTCCGTCATGGTGCGCCGGAACGCCTCCTCCAGGTCGATCCCGTAAAGCCTGGCCAGGACGATCACGGACCACAGACAGTCCGCGAGCTCGTGCTCCAGGGCGGCCTTCCCTCCGCGCATCGTCCGGGCGCCCTCCGCGCCCATGACGAGCTTGGCGAGGTCGCCGACGTCGCCCATGAAGCCGAGCATGAACTCCTCTCGGGTCCAGGTCCGGCCTCGCTGGTGCTCGTTCAGCCTGTCGTACAACTCGTGGACGCGCATGGCCTGCTGGCTCAACTCGGCAAGGTCCATCGTCTCCCCCGTCTCGGGCGTACCTTCGCGAGAACCGATCTTCCCAGACGGGTCGGGAGTGGGACGGCCCTCTCCCTGGGCCGTCCCGGGGTGCTCGCGTCGCGTTGATGGTGGTTGACCAGCCGCTGCGCTCGAAGCGGCAGGCTCCGTCCGGGTCGATGCGTACCGCCGCTCCCGAGATGGGCAGGTTGCGAAAGCCCCGCGCGCTGCCCGCGGTCCTCCAGCCTCAGCTCGCCGGCCCGAACCCCTCCGGGTCTCCAGAACTCCTCGACGCCGGGATGGAATCAGAGGTTGAAGTGACTGTTGACCGGCATCAGCCGACGGAGCACCGGCTGGGTGTGCGCCGCCGCCAGCACCGCCGGGTGTCCCGTCGCAGACGATCTGGCGCATGCGTAAGGTTGTGACGTACGGCGACCATGGGTTGAGACTCCGGGGGGCGGTCTTCTCCGTTGATCTGGCCCCAGGCGTGGCTGCAGGTCGTCGTCTCAGAGGAATCCGACCTCGAGGATGGACCCGGGTGATACCGGTCTGCGTGCGCCGCGGGGACCGGTGAAGTGAGCGCTACTGCGGGTTGCCGTTGGCGGCGAGGTGGGCGCTCATCTCCGCATGGGCGCGCTGCGAGTGGGCGTTGGCCGGGTCGTGGATGAGCCGCAGGTAGTCGTAGAGGACCTGCACGCACTCGTCCCGGGTGCTGTAGGAAGTGTCGGAGGCCAGCTCAAGGCTCTTGGTGACCTCCATCAGCTTCCCGTCGGCCGCGGTGTACACCGGGTGCCAGATGAGCCGCACTGCCGGGTTGAGCGCCATGACCACGCGCAGTTGCGGGACCTCCTGCGCGACAAGAACGCTGTCGGGGTTGTATGCCCGCAGAAAGATGTGGACAGGGCCGCGGGCATGGTTCACGAAGGCCTTGGACAGGACGTTCCACATCGGCGTCTTGAGCATCCAGTCAGTGGTCAAGGTCAGCTTGTCGACCACGCCCCCGAAGGGGGTGGACTCCAGGGGGGTGTGGCCCTTGGCGAGGGCGTAGTCGCTGACCTGCCTGCCGCCCGACCAGAGAGCCAGCGTCGGAGTGTCGATCTTCAGGTAGTCGCCGATGAGCCCCACCAGCTCTTGGTACCAGCTGTTCGACGCGCGATGGTCGCGCTGTTCCTGGCGGTCGGCGTACTTCGCCATGGCCTCGTCGTTGAGCTGCCCCTGTTCGGCGATCCCACAGAGGACGAGCTGCCAGGCGGAGTCCGTGACGTCGTTGGGGAAGCCCGCCTGAGCCATCATGTCGCGGAAAGTGCCCCACTCGCCGTGCACGGTGGGATCGGCGGCATGCCGCCGCGCCTCCTCCCTGACCCCGGGATCTTCCTGGCACTGCACCCAGCGCGTCACGGCCGCGTTGCCCACCGTCCGTTGGAGCTCGGCGAGTACGGCAGGGTGCGGCACCTGCCGGGAAGAGCGCTTCGGGGCCGCGCCCTGGGCCTGCCCCCTCGGTGCTGCCGCAGCTGTCGGTGACACCGCGGGCGTCCTTGTCTCTTGCATGCTTGCCAGCTCTCCAGGTCGCTGTTCGGCCCCGAAGTCCGAGATTAGGGCCTCGGTACGGCCCCTGTGAGGGCCGAAAGGGCAGCCAGAAGGGCACAACGGGCCCGAGGCCGACCCATGGCACCCGCGCGCGGTAGGAATCGAGCAGCGCCGTGGGCACCTGGGAAGCTGCCGGCTGCGAGGTGACAGGACATCCCGCGTGCCGGCGAACCAGATCCTCCGAGACCTCGAGTGAATCGGACCAAGTGACGTGAGACAGGGGCCAGTTCACCGGAGATGCGACACCCGGAACTTTCGCGGGATGAGCGTCACGCAGCTCACCGTGGGCTTCCGACTTCTTCTGGCGCTCGACTCACCGTGGGAAGTCCGGCCGTGGGGACCAGTTGCACAGCCGTTGGCGCTCAGGACTTGATCGCGGCTGTCAGCTGTTGACCTCGGCGTTCGGATGGGGTTGGGACCGGAGGCGCTCACGCAGGTCGATCTCCTCGGCGGTGAGCGGTTTTCCGGGCGGGCGGATACCCCCATCCTGCGTGATCTTCCTCGGCGTGCCGGGCTGTACGTGTGCAGCCGAGCCACACCGCATGCGCCCGGTATCTGCAGACCGTCCTGTTACCTTCGCCCGTCGGCATGCGTCATGGGTGTGACGACCGGATACGAACGGTCGTCACACCCACGAGTGAAGAGAGAATCGGATGCTGACCAACATCATGTACGTGACGATCTACGTCACCGATCAGGACCGCGCGCTGGAGTTCTACACCGAGGGACTCGATCTGGAGAAGCGGCTCGACTTCCCGGGGCCCGACGGACGTTTCCTCACCGTCGGTGTTCCCCACAGCCCGGTGCAGATCATCCTGTGGTCGCATGCGGCAGCCACTGACCTGTCGGCCGACGGCCTCATGCCCGGGAGCGCTGAACGTGCTCCCGGGCTTCCCCTTGCATCCGGTGGGGCCCGTAGCGTGAACTCGGCGAAGGAGGCCGAGGGCCGCTCGACGGCCTCGCCGCAGCGCGCCGAAGGGCAGTCGCGGCTCCGGTCTCCGGCCGGGTCCGGCCGGTTGTCTCAGGTGGTGTCACAGGGGCTTTCGTCCCGGGGGCCCGGAGCCGGGTCCCCCGCCCGGGCGGCCCAGGGGGGCGGAGCCGTCGACGCGGTCCAGGCCGCCAGTTCCGTACCGTCGACGCAGACGATCCTGCAGGAGGCCGCGTACTCCAGTGCGGGGTCCGTGAAGGAGCTGGTGGTGACGAGGACGGCCACGTCGGCGTCGTGCACGGCGTAGCAGGTGCCCCCGAACCGCTGGAGGTCGGGGGATCCCACCCGGTGGTCCTCCCCGTACTGCTTGCACTGCAAGACCACTCGCATTCCCGCGGGGGTCGTCGCTATCACGTCCGCGCCGAGGTCACCGGCGCCGCCGACCACCTCGACGGGGGAACAGCCGTCACGGGCGCACAGCGCGGCGACCGTGTGCTCGAAGCCGTCCGGATCGACGGCCTGATGGTCCAGGGCCCCGGAGTCGACGGCGGGCGGGGCAGTGAGCGGGGCGGTGAGGGCTTCCGTCCTGTGGTCGCCGGCACGGGGCAGGGGGGTCGTGTACGCGACGCCGTTCTCCCCCGGGTCGTTCCACTCCCTCCGATCTCGACCCCGGACGCGCGTCGCTGCGGTCCTGCGCCGCTGGCTCATCACTGCTCCGACGCCCAGCAGCAGCGCGAGGGCCGCGAGGACGACGGGGAGGTACGAGCCGGTCGACCGAGCCGTCCTGACCATCAGAGCCGCACCTCCGGTGACCACCCCCACGAGCCCCACCACGAGTACCAGGTCCCGCGCGGACCGCGCCGGGCTCTCCCGGCGCCCCATGCCCCCGCCTGCGTCTCTGCCGTCGATCGCCGTCATACGGCCCCCTCCTCGTGCGAGCCCGTCTCCCTCCGACCGGCCCTCCCCTGGCACTGGCCCTCCTCACCCCGACCGCACCGCCGAAACTCGTTCGGGCCAGGACGGCCGGACACCAGGGAGAACACGGGGCGGGGGAGGGGAGACGTCACCCGGCGCTTCACCGTTGCCCCGCGCCCCTGGCGCTCCGGACGAGCGCCGTCTCCGGCCGGCGCGCCGTCGGCCCGGGCGCCGTCGCCTACGACGCCTGGGCGAGTTCGGGACGGCCGACCAGGACGGTCAGGCCGCCGAGCTGGATGTGCGCCCTCACTGTCAGGTCCCGGTAGCCCCGCCACGTGAAGCCCTTCGGCTCGCCCTTGCCGCACCGGTAGACGTGGAAGCTGTAGAACGGCCGTGACCTTCTGCCCTGCTTGAAGCAGCTCATCCCGGCCATCGAGACCCGTCCGGATCCTTGGCGCGGACGCGGACGACGGGCGTGTGGCCAATCCGCCCCCAGGTCCTGGCACGCGGCGGTCTCATGGACTGTCCGGCCTCGTCCTCGAAGACGACCCAGGCTCCACGGGCCGCCGCGGCGCTTACCCGCGGGCAGGCCCGGCGCCCAGGGGGTATCCCTCGGGGGCAGTACCGTCGGGCCGCCCTACTCCCGTGCCCCGGCTCTGCGTGCGCTGAGGAGCAGCGTTTCTACAGCAGTTCGGGAGGTGCTCGGCGGACCGGGCTGACGCCGGCCTTCCGTTCTCGTCGACATCCCCGTGAGCGTGGGGGTCTGTCCTGGCGCCTTGCCACGGGTGCTGACTGGTCCTCGCCCCGCCGCCCGTCCGTGTCCCCTGCCACCTCCCCCTGGGGGCAGGGGGCCGGACGCCCCTTGCGAGAGGGCGGTTCGCGTGCTTTGCGAGGTTCTGTCGGTATGGGTGGGGCCCGCGGGGAGCCGAGAGATTCCGTCGGCTGCGCCCTGTGAAGCCGTCTCCTTTACCGCTGCGCACCCACAGCGCGAAACGTAGTGCGGGGGATGAATCACCGGGAGGGAACGACCACTTACATCTCTGCCGCATCGATGACCATCGCCCCGGCCATCCACATGATGAGGTAGCAGGTCATCAGTATCCAGGAGATCACTTTCCACAGTCGTGCCTTCTGTCCGCTTCGCCGGACCCAGGCAGGCATGGCGGCCAGCACCGCGGCCGCTGCGAAGCTGTTGAAGGCCCACTTCTGACCCGATGTCAGCGGGCTTGTGGTGGGGTCTTCTGCCATGCTGATGAACACTGTCGCTCCCCACATCAGGAGTAGGGAGATGGTCAGCCGAACACTTTGTGTGACGTGCGTTCGCCACTGCGGGCGCACGGGCGCCGGATCGGCCGTGACCTCTGGGCGCAGCGCTGGTGCGGGTGTGGGTGGGGATATCGGTGCCCGCGTGGGGGGTGGTGGGGTCGCTACCGCCATCCGGAGGGCGACCCGCATCGATTCCGCGTCGGGGTAGCGTTGCTCGGGCCGCTTGGCGAGCGCGCGGGCCAGCACCGGTTCCAGGCGTGGATGTCCGAGGACTCCGAATGAGGCCAGTGTCGGTGGCGGTTCGTGCAAGTGCTGATAGGCGATCGCGAACGCGTCTGGCCCGTCGAACGGTGTCCGTCCCGCCATCAGTTCGAAGAGCAGCACGCCGACTGCATACAGATCGGACCGTCCGTCGAGATGCGCCGAGCCCTGCACCTGCTCGGGTGACATGTACTGGGGGGTGCCGATCGTCATCCGCGTGCCGGTGAGGGCGCTCCCGGCGCCGGCGGCCGCGCGGGCGATACCGAAATCTGCCACTTTTGTGATGCCGTCCCCGGCCAGCAGGATGTTCGCCGGTTTGATGTCGCGGTGGACGAGCCCCTGGGCATGGCTGGCGGCCAATGCGGACAGGATCTGGTCCGTGATGCGCGCCGCGGCTGACGCGGAGAGTCCATCTGTACGCAGCCGGTCCGCTAGCGAAGGCCCCGCGACCAGCTCCATCACGAAGTACGGCACCGGCGGCCCGTCTGCCCGCGGCTCTTCTCCAGTGTCGTGCACGGTGACCACGTGCGGGTGTCGGAGCGCGGCCATGGCCTGCGCCTCGCGCCGGAATCGCTCTGGATGGCTCGCGTCGAGCGCGAGTCCGGGCAGCATCGTCTTGACAGCCACTGCCCGTGCCAGGCTGAGGTCGTAGGCCCGGTAGACCTGGGCCATTCCGCCACTTCCCAGTAACCCGTCGATACGGTACCGGCCTCCGGCCAGGATCTCACCTTGCGCAAACACATCCCCCATGTGACCGATCATAGGAGCAACTCGGACGCCTGCGGCCGGTTCATGAGTTGATTTCAATTCCCTGGTGAGGCTGAGGCAGGGCTGCCGGTCGCGGAGCTCGGTCGGTTACTGCTTCCTGGCGAAACTGCCAGCGGCGTCCTCGGTGAGGATGTTGTGCTTGACCAGGCGTTTCAGCTTGGCGCGGGTGCCTTCGATGTTCCTCGGCAGCAGTTCGTGGTCGAGGGCTTCGCAGACGCCGCGGGCCCGGAGCGAGCCGGTGGTCTCGTTGAAGACGGCGAGGATGCGGGGTAGCCCGGGTGCTCGGACAGGTCCGGCGAGGCGGCCCGGGCGGGGATCCGGTCAGCGAGGGCGGTGTCGGTCTTCCGGGTGATGGCGAGGTGCTCGATGTGGGTCTCGGCCTCCCGTAGCCGGGCCTGCATTACTCGATCTGGATGCGGTGTTCCGCCGCATGCGGGGCGGCCGCGTGGCTGCGTAGGCGACAGCGGAGAGCACTTGTCGGCAGGTTCCGAGAGCGGACGATGACCTGGCGCCGGGAGAATGTTGTCGAGGTCTGGCAGCACCGGCGCGTCGACAGACAGGGTTCCTGGCCGTGGCCGTGGCCGTGGCCGTAGCCGAGGAACCAGGTCGAGCGGTCATTCGACGGCTCTGCGGGACCTCTCTCCCGCAGAACCTGGCCTAAGGCACGATCGCGAACATGCGCGAATCGAAACTGGACCTGCTCTCACGGCTGTGGGAAGAACACAGGCGCGCGCCATTCCCACCACGCATGCGCGATCGAGAGATCGAAGGTGAAGACATGGTGTTGCTCGACGCGGACGTCGCCGGCTGTGTCCTCTCGTCGCTGTCGGGGCCTCTTGATGAGAGGCGCCACAAAATCCTGCTCGTGTGCCTCGCGGCCGTTGAGAAGGTCCTGCCGTCGATCGATGATGAGGGCGGCGCGACCGAGTACTACGAGCACCTGCGCGAGATGGCTGCGGTGGCAGTCGAACTCGGGAACGCAACTGCCCGGTAGCGGCGGGGTGTGGGCGGTGGATCAGCCGGCGGCTTGCTGTTCGGCTCGGGCCCGGGTGGTGGCGAGGCGATAGGAGTCGGTACCGGTCTCGAAGATGTTGCCGCCGAAGGTAAGACGGTCGACGGTGGCAGCGCAAAGACGCGGGTCCGTGAAGGTCTTCGTCCAGCCGGAGAACGACTCGTTCGAGGCGATGGCCACGCTGTTCTTTTCCTCCCTCTCGGTCAGAACCTGGAAGAGGAGTTCGGCGCCCCGGCGGTCGAGTCCTGCCCAAACCGCCGCCCAAAGAGCGGGGCGGCCACGCCGAACAGAACATCCTCCACTTCCTCCACAGGAGGCACGAGGCGAGCGGCCGTGAGAGCTGGCTGCCGACGCACGGCGCGGCGTCCCGGCCGGTCTGCCCGGACATCTGCCCGCCGATCATCCGCGCGGCTGCGGGCGAAGGCCGGACCGTGCAGTTGTACGAGCCCAGCGGCAATTACCTAAAGTTCTACTGGCCCGACAACTACCTCAAGAAGAAGTACGAACCAGCATGGAGTACGAAGCCGTCCCAGCCCAGCTCACGGCCACCCAGGAGCTGCCGGGCCTCGGCTCGGCGCTGGGCCGGCTCGACTCGTTCCTCGTCAGAGGCGGAGCCCACTGGATCGTGGCCCGTGACGGAGCGCGGGTCGAAGCGGGCCGACTCTCGAAGGACACCAGCACGGTCTTCGGCGTCCGGCACAGCTGGCGGCTGCCCGGGCCGGACCGCGTGTACGCCACCCCCGTACCGGGCGGCGGCCTGGCGGTGAGCGGCATCGACTCCGTCACCCTCCACGAGGCGGACGGAAGCATCCGCTGGACCTTCCCACACCCCGCGTGGCCGAGCGGAGCCCATGGCGCCTGCGCCCCCGACCCCGCCGGCACCGCGCTGCTTGCGGTCGTCCGGCCCGCGCTCGACACCGACCCGACCGAGGTGCTGCTGAACCTGGACCTCGCCACCGGCACGGTCCTGGCCACGGCGGAGCTCCCGACACGCTGGGGCACGTACGAGTTCCAGCAGCCGATCGGCCCGGCCGCCGCGCAGGAGGTCTTCCTCAACGCGGCCCAAGGACAGGAGGAGGCTTACTCCCTGCTCGTCACCGCCACGCGGGAGCACTTGGCGATCACGCAGGTCGGCGATCACGACGAACCCTTCACGGGCAGCAGCCTCCCTTCCGGCGCCTTCCTGACGCTCGCCGTCGCCGGGGAGGAGCTCACCCGATACGACACACCGGCCCGTCGTCGGACGGCGGCGAAAGCAGTTGTGGTCCTCCCGGACGAGCTCGTCTTCATGGGGCAGCCGGGCTTCCTCGATGAGGAACGGGTCCTGGTGGCGGTCGGCGAGGACCCCTGGGAGGAGGAGTGTCGTCACGCCCTGCTCGGCGCCGACGACCTGCGCCTCCGGGCCGAGGTCACGTATCCGCCGGGCATCGAGGTGACGGACCGCACGCTGCCCCTCGGCGACGGAACCTGGCTCACCTTCGACGGCGACACGGTCCGCCGCTGGCGCACCGGCTGACGCCCTGTTCGCGTCCGGACGCCTCGTGGGCCTGATGACACGGGGGCGGTCTGCACCGCCCCCGTCGCCGTACCGAGAAGCGGGACGGGTCGCACGAAGCACTCCGGCCGTACGGGGACGAGCACGCCGAGAGGGAAGAACCCGGTCGTGCGGCCGCTCCCAGGGCGATCCTGATCGACTCGGTCAGCCCAGGAAGCTCAACCGCATCTGGCGGCCGGGGTTGTCCTTGTTGGTATCCACCAGGCACACCGACTGCCAGGTGCCGAGTGCGCCAGTTCGCCGTCGATCACGGTGAGTGTCGCGTGCGGGGCGACGATGGCCGGCAGGACGTGGTCACGGCCGTGGCCCCGGCTTTCGTGGCCGGATCACCCCAGCTGCCCATCTGCTCCCCGCCGCCCATTCCCGGTGGTGCGTTCGCCTCACGCACCCGTAGCCCGTGACGGCGAAGGAGCGGCACACAGCCCCAATCGGGCCTGGCAGTCGGCCAGCCTTGCGCAAGAGGCCACCTGGTAGACCCCATCGACGAGCGGGGCGGCGTGGGCGGGTTGCGCGAGTGCTGCGGTGGCCGCCAGCCCGGCGGCCATGAGGGCGATGACGCGTGAACGCATGGGGTGGGACTCCTCGAACAGCCGTGGTCGATCCGATCACACGGCACAGACGCGGCGGAGAGCAGATGTCGCCGGAGGCGGCGGCACCGATCTTGGAACACCGGCCCGTCCGGCAACGGCCCGCGGCGGCCGCTATCACTCGTCTGGCCGAGCCGTGTCATCCGATGGCGTGGCTCGGGATGCGGCCTCACCGACTGCGGCCAGTACACCCGTGAACTCGCTGATCATCCGCGTGAGGTGATAGCGCGCTTCAGGAGTTCCCGTTCATGCTCGGGCCAGGACGTCCCTGGCCGCCGATTCCGGCAGGGGAACCGGGGCGCGAAGGAGGTCCTTGGTGTCAGCCGCCGGGGCGTGCGACCACCTGACCTCTTGGACGAGAACGGCGACTACCACGCCGCCGCCGTCGGCCTGCTGCCCGTCCGCGCCGCGCCCGTGCCTCGGTCGACGGCGACCTCGAGTTCATTGGGCGCCTCGCCCAGGCCGACCCGGAGGCCACGACCGCTCGGGCTGACCCGCCGGAGGGGTGCAACACGGGAATCAGGCCGCGACGAGCTCCTGCTCGCGGCGGTCCGACGTGGTGACCTTGGGCTTCTTGTTCGGCAGCGAGAGCCGGAAGACCTTGCGCCACGCGGAGAACACCTGCTTGGGCAGCGGCCCGGTGACGTACTCCAGCTCGTACTTCTCGAACAGCGCGCGCACCTTCACCGCGACCTCGGCATACCGGTTACTCGGCAGGTCCGGGAACAGGTGGTGCTCGATCTGGTGCGACAGGTTGCCGGTCATGAAGTGCATGGCCCTGCTGCCGCTGATGTTCGCCGAGCCCATCATCTGGCGCAGGTACCACTGACCGCGCGTCTCGCCCTTGATCGACCGGCGCTCGAAGACCCGCACGCCCTCGGGGAAGTGCCCGCACATGATCACTGAGTGGGTCCAGATGTTGCGGACCAGGTTCGCGGTGAACGTGGCGGCGAGCGTGGGGAGGAACGACGGGCCCGACAGCAGCGGGTGGATCACGTAGTCCTTGAGGACCTGCTTGCGGATCTTGCGGCCCACGGCCCTGGCCCGCGCGCGGAACTCCGGGTCCTTACGGCGGCGCTTGTGCAGGTTCTTGCCCAGCTCCAGGTCGTACGCCGCGATGCCGTACTCGAAGAAGCAGGCGTTGATGAAGTTCCACAGCGGCTGGCCGAGGTGGAACGGGTGCCACTTCTGGTCCTCGTCGACGCGCATGATCCCGTAGCCGAGGTCGTTGTCCTTGCCGATGACGTTGGTGTACGTGTGGTGCAGCTCGTTGTGCGAGTGCTTCCACTGGTCGGCTGGCGAGACGTGGTCCCATTCCCAGGTGGTGGAGTGGATCTTCGGGTCCCGCATCCAGTCCCACTGGCCGTGCAGGATGTTGTGGCCGATCTCCATGTTGTCCATGATCTTCGCCACGGACAGACCGGCGGCGCCGAGCAGCCACGCGGGCGGGAAGATCGAGAACAGCAGGACGCCCCTGCTGACCAGCTCGAGCTTGCGCTGCGCCGAGATGACCTTGCGGATGTAGGCGGCGTCCTTCTCGCCGCGGCCGGCGATCACCTCGTCGCGGATCGCGTCCAGCTCGCGGCCGAGCTCCTCGATCTGCTCCGTGGTCAGGTGGGCGGTGGGGTCGATGGCGGTCAAGGTTGTTCCTACCGTTCGATGTCGCAGGGGCCCGCGGCGGCGGACACGCAGGTCTGGATGAGGACGCCCGGCTCGGCCTCGGTGATCTCGCCGGTGCGCAGGTCGCGGACGGCGCCCGCCTTGAGTGGCGTGACGCAGCCGAAGCAGATTCCCATGCGGCATCCGGAGGGCATGAGCACGCCGGCCTCCTCGCCGATGTCCAGCAACGGCGTGGCGCCGTCCGCGTCGACGGTCTTGCCGGTCGTGCTGAACGTGACCTCGCCGCCGTCGCCGGCCACGACGCTGCCGGGGCGGAAGCGTTCGGTGTGCAGGCGCTCTGGTACGCCGTGCTCGCTCCAGTGTTCTTCGGTGGCGTCGAGCAGGCCCGCGGGCCCGCACGCCCAGGTCTCGCGCTCGGCCCAGTCGGGCACGAGTTCGTCGAGCCGGGCGATGTCGAGCGTGCCGTCGGTGTCGGTGTGTACCTCGGTGAGCCGCAGCTTCCCGGCCGCGACCAGGTCGTGCAGTTCGCTGCGGAAGATCACGTCTTGCGGCCGTGGTGCGCAGTGGACCATGACGACGTCGTCGAACTCGGTGTCGCGCAGCATGCCCATGATGGGAGTGATGCCGCTGCCGGCCGTCAGGAACAGCACCTTGGCGGGCTCGGCCTGCGGCAGCACGAAGTCACCGGTCGGCTGGTCGAGCTGGACCAGCGTGCCCGGTTTTGCCCTGCGGACCAGGTGATTGCTGACCTTGCCGCCCGGGATCGCCTTCACGGTGATCGTGACGCGGCCGTCCTTGCGGTTCGTCGGCGAGGTGAGGGAGTAGGCACGCCACAGGCGCACCCCGTCGACGTCGACCCCGATCCGCACGTACTGACCGGCCGTGTGACCGCGCCAGCCCCGCCCCGGCCTGATCACGACAGTCGCGGCGTCCCCCGTCTCGGGGTGCACGGCCTCGATGCGCCCCCGCAGGTCGGCACCCGCACGCAGCGGGCTGACCAGGTCGAGGTAGTCCGACGGCAGCAGCGGCGTCGTGACCAACTCCAGCAGTTTCCACGCCCTGCTGCGAAGGGCTGCACTCGTCATGACTCCAGCTTGATGCGCGTCAAGGCGTAAAGTCCTGACCGCAAGACGTGAAAATAATCGACTGAATTGTTCGCAGGGAACAAAAGCGTGAGCCATGCAATTCGGAGGGCCAGCGAGCTGGCCCTGGACGAGACGACGGTCACCGCACTTCGGGCCGCACTGAAGACCACCGCCGACGAGGTCGTCCAGGCGATCATCGACGAGGTCCCTCCCTACGCCAACGCCCTCTCGGGCCACATGGGCGCCACCATCCGCCGCGCCGTCCGCACCGCCCTGGGCCACTACCTGGACCTCGCGAGCGGGAACGCCACAGGCGGCGACGGCGGTGACGCGGCCTACGAGCTGGGCCGCGGCGAGGTCCGCGACGGCCGTCCGATGGACGCCCTACTCAGCGCCTACCGCGTCGGCGCCCGCGTGGCCTGGCGATGCCTGGCAGCGGGCGCCGTATCCGCAGGTCTGCCCGCCGCCGAGGTCGCCAAGTTCGCGGAGCTGACCTTCGCCTACATCGACGAGCTCTCCGCCGCGAGCGCCGCGGGACACGCCGACGAACTGGCCGCCCAGGGCAGGGCCCACGAGCGCCACCTGGAACACCTGGCCCGCGACCTCCTCGCCGACGCGAGCCCGGACGTGCTGCTGGCCTCTGCTCAACGGGCCGGGTGGCAGCCCCCGGCCTCCCTCACCGCGGTCCTGCTACCCGCCGCCCAGGCCCGGCCCGCCTATCGCACGCTCGACCCGAACACCCTCATCCTCGACGACCTGGCGGACGCCACCGGCGTGCTGCTCGTCCCCGATGCCGACCGATCCCATCTCCTGCGGCAGCTCACCGACCGCACCGCAGTGGTCGGCCCGGCCCGGCCATGGACTCGCGCGTCCGCCTCCTACGCACGGGCCGCACGCGCGCGCTCCCTTCACCCCGACATCCGCGACACCGAGGACCACCTGCCCGAGCTGGTACTGAGCGCCGACACGGACGCTTTCGCAGACCTGCGCGCCCGAGCCCTCGCACCCCTGCGGCCCCTGCCTGCCGCGACCGCACGGCGACTGGAGGACACGTTGCGGGCGTGGCTGCTGCACCAGGGCAGGCGGGACGAGGTGGCGGCGGCGCTGTTCGTCCACCCCCAGACGGTCCGGTACCGGATGCAGCAGCTGCGGGAGCTGTTTCCGGATCTCGCATCGCCGCACCAGGTCCTTGAACTGACGATGGCGGTCGGCCTTCGGATCAGCTGACACATACGTCGACCAGTCTGCCCTGCTGCTCACCGGCACCCCGCGTCGTCGCCGTCGATGTCCGCCGCGCCGCTGACATCTGGAGCCTGGGCGCCTCCCTGTTCTGATGCTGGACCGGCCACCGCCCCGCCGCCTACGTCGACGGCCTCGACCGGCTGGAGAAGCTGACAGTCACCGCCAAGGGCACCGTCACAGCACTGCGCGACGTCTGACTGTGGCGTTCCTCTAGTTCGAGGACGCCATCACCGCGTGCCTCGCCCCGACCGCCCCACCGCGAAGGAGCCGACCACCGCATGGTGACCCTGCGCGCCGCGCCTTGGTGCTCGACGGCGATGCCGCCCTCACCCGCGTCTGCAGCGGTGCCTCCATCCGGCACACCCCCTCACCCTCGACCAGGCCGACGGTGTGGCGGTCGTCCGATGTTCCTCGCCGACCGGCTCGGGTTGTTCCTCCAGGGCGAGGAGGCCGTGGACCGCATCGACGACGCCGTGCGCAAACTCACTGTCCTCGCCTGACAAGCCGCCTCGCCGCTAGCTGCGAACACCGGACCCGATGGCGATCCAGAGTCCTGTTCGGCCCTACGATCCGCGCGAAGGATGCGTGGTCAGCGACGCCGGCCGCCGCCGATGCGGCGGTCGTCGGCCAGTGCGGTAAGTGGGCCGAACTCGCAGGCGAGCTCGTTCCACGTCAGAACCTCGCCACAGCGGTCCGGGAACTCCTTCGGGTTGAACTCGGGCATGGTCCAGGTGCCAGTGCCCCGGTCCCGCAGCCACAGGTCCCCGTCCCCGTCGACCACAGTCGGCGGGATTGGAACGGGCTCGGCCTGATCGATGGGCTCCCAGGTGACCCGGCCCGGATGGGAAACACGGCGCAGCTCGGTGGTGGCCAGCCGCGCGGCCAAGTCACGGGCGGACTCTTCAGCGTCCTTGACCGACTCGAGTCGGAACGCGTCGTCAAGTACGGGCAGGGCTGGATTCTTGCTGCGCTTTGAACTCATACGCTGATTACCTCCGGTGGGGGGCGTCACATCCGTTATGGCACCCCATAGAGGAACACGGTATCCGAGACGGAAGCCCGACGAGTCGGATGCAGGTTCGGGTGACAGGTTGAGTCATGCGGCCTGGAGGGCCGGTGCGGTCATGACAGCCTTGGATTCGACGGGGGGCAGTCGGCCGAGTGCGACTGCCGGCGACGGTGGTGGTAGGTCCGCTTGCATACGCGCTTCAGTGATTGGACGGACGCCACCCATCCCGGCTCGAAGTCGAGCTCTACCGCCAGTCGCCACTGCCGCAGGCTGCCGCACACCACCGTCTGCTCCCGCGTCGCCACCGGCCAGTACGTGATGATGCCCTTGCGGCCCCGGTACGGCACCGGTTCACTCACCGGCCCGAACTCCTCCAGAGCCAACCTCCGCAGCACGGTCGCGCGGCACGTACGCACCGGCCCGTACGGCTCGCGGTACAACGCCACGACACCCTGTCCAAGCACCCTGAACCGCGTGTCAGACGGCGTGCACGGGCTCACCGCGCAACTGACCGGACTTCGCCGCACCCGAGCGGAAGTCCCTGAGGTCGACGAGTTCCCGGGCGGAGTGCGGATGTACAGCCCCGTCACCGGGACCGGCAGCCCGCTCGCGCCGCCCCTGCACGTGACACGACTCGACCGCGGCGCCACAGGCACCTGCACCCTGGGCATCGCCCACGAAGGGCCGCCCGGCTACGGACACGGCGGCATCAGCGCCATGCTGCTGGACGAGCTGATGGGCTGGGCCTGCGCCACCGCGGGAATGCCGGGTATGACCGTCTCCCTTCAGATGCGCTACCACCGCCCCGTTCCGCTGGAATCCCCGCTGCGCGTGCTCGCCCACGTCACGGGCACCGAGGGCCGCAAGGTGTACGTGACTGGTTCGATCGCTACCGAAGAAGACCTCTCCACGGCCCTGGTGGTGGCAGAGGGAGTCTTCGTCTCACCTGACCCCGAGCAAGCCCGGGCCCTGTTTCCCAGCCTGCGAAGCGCTCCTAGATAGGCCGGCTCCGCCCCGGCAGGAGCCGTTCAGCGGCGGCTGCCTCCCGGGGCGAGGAGAGCCGTGAGTTCGGCGATCGCTTCCGGGGACGGCTTGAAGTACCGGCGGACGTTCTCCGGCTTCTTGTGCCGGGACTTCGCCATCAGCATCAGCAGCGACGCTCCCTGCTCACCGAGGTGGGTCAGGGAGGAGTGGCGGTACTCGTGCAGGTCCCAGCCCGTACCCGGCCCGCGTACGGCCGTGTGTTCGTCGAGCAAGGCGCGGGCCTGCCCGTACGACAGCCGGGCGAACCCGGTGTCCGGGCAGACGTCGCGCGGGCTGATGACCTTGCCGGGGCTGGGCTTGCGGTGAGTGACGAACACCGGCCCGCGGGTGCGGCCCTTCAACAGCCGCGGGAACAGCCGGCCCGCGCCGCGCAGCTGCGCGAGCGCGGCCAGGGGCGGGAGCGGCTGGACGACGGGGGTGAAGTCGCCGAGGAGGTCCAGGACGCGGCGGTGGCCGTCCGCGGTGGTGTCCGGGCGGCACCGCACGTGCCAGATCACGTGGTCCTGGTCCGTGCTCATGCCGCCGTCTCCTCGCGGTCGGGCCGTCCCGCGCGGACACGGTGCAAGAGGTCGCCCCGGCCGGGGGACGAGTGCGCCTGCCAGGTCCAGAACGGGTGGAAGTAGACCTGGACGGAGAGGCGGATCAGGCGTCGCCGCAGGGCCGTGACACCTGCGGGGCGGGGGCGGGCCAGCTCTTCGTAGGTGCGGGTCCAGGCCTCCTGGGCGGTGACATGGTCGTCAGGGAAGGGGTCGTGCCTCATACTCTCGAATTAGAGCACGTGTTCGAATTAGAGTGCCACGTGTGGCACACCGGTCCCGGCAGAACGCGAGTCCTACCCTGCATGGTGGCTCTCGTCGAGAGCATGCCCGCCCAGAACACCCAGGGGGCGTACGGCTGGACCGCGTCGGCCCGCTGCGGGCCGAAGCCGCTGACCGTGACAGTCCACGCGGTATGCATCTACGCCCCGGCCGGCTACGAAGTGGCCGAGCAGTACCACTTCACCATCGACCGCAACGCCCCGCTCGTCACCACCTGCCCCACCGGCAAGGTTGCTTTCGGCGGCGGCGGAACGGTCTACGGCGGAACCCGGAACCTGAACCAGTCCTACCCCGGCCCGGCCGGGAGCGCCAATCCCAACCAGTGGATCGTCTCCGGCTACGACGTCCATGCGGAGCAGTTGCGGGTTGACGGCTACGCGATCTGCGCCGATCCCATCGCCGGTCTGACGACGACCCGCTACACCCACACGACCTCCGACGACGTCGCCGGCGGCGTCTTGCAGTGCGCCACTGACAAGAAGGTCGTCGGCGGCGGAGCGGCCGCACGGCGTCGACCTGTACGTCACCTGCTACTGACCGCAGACCGAGCACGGCCGGGGTCCGGCAGCACTTCGCTGCCGAACCCCGGCCGTTTCGCGACAACCTGCTCGCTTGACCCGATCCGACTCCGTCGAGACAGCATGGCGGGCCTGGCCAGGAGCCGCCCGAGCCGCGGAGGGAAGGGAACGGACCTCGGGATACAGGCCGGTCCCACTCCCAATCCCGCTGGCCTTGCCGCCTTCGTGGGGATTGCGACATCGTGCGGCTTTGCCGCTGTGTGTGCGGACATGGGGTGCGAGTCCGGGGGCGGCCGCTCGGTCGCATCGAGGAGACCGGCCCCGGCCGCGCCGCGGCAGAAGTCGGGCCGGGCGACGGCGCCCCCGCCCGGCCCGACTTCTGCCCTTAGCGGATCAGGGGGCCATGCCGGTGTTCTTCAGGCCGGACAACCGGTAGATCTCGTGGTAGCGGTTGCCGTCGAAGTCATCGGCGTAGAAGAGGTCGAACGTGCCGTCCGGCCGCATTCCGAGGCTCGGGCGGTTCTGGTCGTTGAAGGCGAGCGGTGAAAGCCGCACGTCGGGGAGCCGGCCAGTGGTGGTGCCGTCGACGTTGAAGCCGCGGGCGAAGACGTCGGTGCCGTACACGCCTGTCCGGACATCGTTCCAGGCCACGAGGAACGAGCCGTCGTCGGCCACGGCCAGTGCCGGCCAGCCTTGGAGCACGGTGCTGTCTGGGTGCGGGGGACTGTCAACGGTGCGCTCGGGGAACCGCTGACCGAGGGATGCGTCGAACCCGCGGACGCTGATCTGCCACATCCCGCTGGCGTCGCCCTGCCAGGCCACGACCGGTCGGCCCTGGGCGTCGACGGCGACCGTGGGCCGCTCCTGCTGCTTGACGTCCAGCGCATTGAGCGTCCGCGGGGCGGCCAGGACCGTCCCGGTGCGGCTGTACTTGCCGCCGGCGATGTTGAACGAGCCGTTCGCGTCGGCGTCTTCCTTCCACACCGCGAATACGTTGCCGGTCGGGTCCACAGCGAGATCCGGGGTGCCATTGGAGCCGGTCACCGAGCCCACCCGGCGCCAGGAGGGCTGCTGGGTCTGCATGAGGGAGTCGAACTCGCGCAGGCGTACGCCCGTGGTTCCGGCGGGGTCGTTCTGCCAGGCGACGACGAAGGACCCATCGTCGCGGGTGGCGACGGCAGCCTCGATCTGGGCGCCCGAGTAGTCCTCGTCGTTGGCCCAGCGTGTGCCCTGGAGCTGCCCGGTGGGTCCGTAGCGCCGTACCGCGATGTTGCCCTGGCCGTTGCCGTCCGCGTCCTCGGTCCACACCACGACGGTGTTGCCGTCGGCGTCGACGTCGACGTCCGGGTCGAGGTGGCTGCCGTCGGGGCTCGTGGTGTCCATGGACACGCGGGTCTCGAACCGGCTCACGCCATCCTTGAACAGGCGCAGCCATACGTGCGTGGGGTTGCCCGCAGCGAGGGTGTCCTGGCTCTCCCAGACGACCCCCGTCCAGCCGTTGCGCGCTGCGGCTGCCGGGGCCCGCTGGTCACCCCCGGAGACGGAGTTCACGCCTGCCGTCAGGGCCGCGTCCGGGAAACGGCCGGGCAGGAACTTGACGGTGGAGTCGCGCAGGGTCTGCCAGTCCGCGGCGTATGCGTTGTAGATGACCTGGTTCGCGATGTGCAGTGAGGACTCGTCGGTGCTGGTGAGGATGGCGTCGTAGAGGTTGGTCGATCCGGTGTAGACGTGCCGTTCAGGCACTCCGCCTGCCCCCGTCCACTCCAGCAGGACGTACTTCGAGTGCAGGTAGTTCGAGCAGCGGCGCCCAGCGGTGCCGTCCATCATCGGGGCCTGCGGGTCGCGGTCGCACGCGGCGTCCGGCAGCACGTAGACCGGAACGCCGAGCGGGGGCAGGAACTCCGCGCCGGCCTCGGCGCCCGCGCTGATCACGGCCTCGATACGGCAACCGCTCTGGGCCTTGGTGGTCAACGCCTCCTTCACCAGCGGGCGCTCATTCCTCCAACTGGCCATCGCGATGCGGATCCGTCCGCCCGACGCGCACGGGACTTCCCTGATGCGGGCCGCGAGCACGTCGTCCTGGGTGGAGGCGCGCGGGTAGAACCACGACTCGACCGCGCCGCCGTGCCCGGCTGCGTAGCCGCCGTTGGTGTCGTTCCAGGAGGCGAGGCCCCCTGCTGCCTCGATCTGCCACATCTTGTTCCACGCCCCGAGGTAGGCGTCGTAGATCGCGCGGTCGCCGGTGCTGATGAGCAGGTCGTTGTGGAGCGCGTAGCTGTCCGCGTTCATGTTGTGCGAGGACTGGGCGACCACATTGGTCCGGCGCACCGGGGGATTCCCGGGAAGGGTGACGGCGCTGAACAGCCAGAACTTGTCGTGGTTCTCGCTGTTGCTGCGCATGCACCCTTTCAGACACCAGGTCGTGTGATCGGCGCCCAGGTCGGCCGTCAGCGTCTTCTGGACCGGGAGCAGATCGGCGTCCGCGGGCGAGCAGACCCACTTCTTGTCAACCGTGTGGCAGCGCTCGCCGAGCACTCGGACATCGACTTGTCGATCCCTCTGGGCGGTGATGAGGGCCTTCGCGACAGCTTCGCTCTCGATCGAGTAGATCGAGACGCGAATCTGCGATGTGGCATCTGCGGCGTTGATCAGGTCCAGGATCCTACGTTCGATCGAGTCGTCGAAGGAGTTGACCGTCGGCGTGCTGAAGAACGCCTGGAGCGTTCCCGTCGGTGTAATCACCTCCGGCGACGCCGTACCAGTGGTGGCCACTGGTGGTGATGCCGCGCTGATCACCTTAGGTGATTCCGCCGATGCCGGGCCCGACGTGAGGCCCAGGGTCGCAAGCACCGTCACCATGGCCACGAGCACGAGCCACGCTCGTGATATTCGCATTCGCCTTCCAATCGTAGAGACGCAGTGAACCGACGGAGAGTATCCGGTGAACGGCGGGCCCCGAGTGACCGGCCGGGGCGGTCGGGGCCCAGACGGCCGAGGTTGGTCGGCCAGCGTACGGGTGAGTTGGGCCAGGACAGGTGCTGGAAGGGATGCCAGTCGACTTCGCCATCTGGCCTGAGGACATGCCCGACGAGCCGGAAGACACCGAGGCTGGCCGCGACCTGCCCCATGAGGTGATGCAGCAGCTGTGTGCCCACCTCGACGAACTAGAGGCGATGAGCACCCCCGAGACCCGGGTTGCCACCGAGCTCCTGATCGACACCGGCCGCCGCCCAGACGAGATCTACACCCTCGCCCTGGACTGCCTGGCACACGACCCCGACGGCTCACCTGTCCTGGTCTATGACAACCACAAGGCATACCGGCTCGGCCGCCGCCTCCCGATCGGCAGGGAGACCGCCGCGGTCATCCGCCGCCAACAACAGAGGGCCCAGGAGCGATTCCCCGACACCGATCCCGCACGACTGAAACTGCTGCCCAGAACGAAGATCAACCCTGAGGGCACGCATGGGCTGAAGGACATCTCCACCGCTCACCGGGCGTGGGTGCGCTCGCTCCAGGTCCCCGTGATCATCGCCGGGAAGGACACCCAGGTCACCCAGCTGGTGCCGTTCGACAAGAAGAAGATCTTTCCCTACGCCTACCGGCATTGCTACGCCCAGCGTCACGCCGACGCCGGTGTACCGGTCGACGTCCTCAAGAAGCTGATGGACCACCGGCTGATCACCACCACCCAGGGCTACTACCGCATCGGCGCCGAACGCCGCCGCGAGGCCGTCGACCGCGTCACCGCCCTGCAGTTCGACCGCCACGGCAACCGGGTCTGGCGCACCGCGCAAAGCCTCCTCGACTCCGAGCACGTCCGACGGGCCATCGGGGAGGTCACCACCCCCTACGGAGTGTGCCGCGAACCCTCCAACGTCGCGGCCGGCGGCCACGCGTGCCCGCTCCGCTTCCGCTGCCTGGGCTGCGAGCACTTCTCCACCGACGCCTCCTACCTCCCCGACCTCCAGGCCCACCTCGCCGACCTGCTCCGCAACCGCGAACGACTCATGTCCGCCTTCGAAGCCGACGACTGGGCCCGAACCCAGTCCATGCCCTCAGAGGAAGAGATCCGCCGCGTGCGACGCCTGATCGAGCGGGTCCAGATCGATCTCGACGACCTCACCCCCGAAGACCGCGCCCAGATCGAGCAGGCCGCCACCCTCGTCCGCCGCAGCCGCACCGTCCTGCTCGGCATGCCACGCGTCCGCCAGCCCCTGCCCGACGTCCGGCCCACAAGGAATCTGGCATGACCGGCCAGATGACTGACGGCCGCCAAGCCGGGACCGACCGGCGCCGCCGCCGCGTCCAGGACGCCATCACAGCGGCGCTGCGTGACGGCACACCGCTGACCGCCTCAGCCATCGCCCGAGCCGCCCGTGTCGACCGCACGTTCCTCTACCGACACCGCGACCTGCTGGAGAAGCTCCACACCAGCAGCACCCGGTCCGTCGATACGGCACCAGGAACCGGCCTTACTGTCACTACGGCGTCCCTGCAGGCCGACCTCGCCAACGCCAACGCGCGTGCCACACGCCTTGCCGCCCGGGTCCAGCAGCTGGAAGCGCATTTCTCCCGGCAGCTAGGGGAAAGGGTGTGGCGGGAATCCGGGCTCGGCGCGCCGGCCGGCATCGCCGAGCTTCAAGGCATCAACGCCAACCTGGAACAGCAGAACGTCGAGCTCAAGCGGCCCCAGGAAGAGACCCAGGAGGAACTCGACGCCGCGAGGGCCGCGAATCGTGATCTGACCCGAGCCCTCAACCAACGTGGGTGAGGAACACACGGTTGCGGGTTCACCAGCCAGCTCCTGCCGTCGGGTCCGCCAACGCGGCGGGCAGGAGCTGGTGTTCTTGGGACCGACAACCGGCCCGGGTGCCTCCTCAGGCCGTGCTGCTGGCAGACGACGAGCACGTCAGGGACCGAGCACAGAGCTACGTCCAGGAGAGACCGCTGCCCGAATAGCCGCCATGCCGCGATGCTGCTGGGGCCGAGCGGGTAAAGTGTTTCGCCGTTGCCGCCGGAGGACTCTGCGTCGGCAGTGCGGCCGGGCGGGCAGGGACAGCGTCAGAAATACTGCTGCACATGAATGATTCCCCACCCACCGGCAAGCTCGGTCTGTCGCGACGGCTGGTCCCCATGACCGGCCGTGACCCGGAAGAGCACGGCCGGGTCTCCTCGCCGCTGGAGCTGTTGTTCGACCTGACGTTCGTGGTCGCCGTCGGCACGGCGGCGTTCCAGTTCGCCGAGATGGTCGCCGGGGGGCATGCCGGCCAGGCGGTCATCGCGTTCGTCCTGGCGATGTTCGCCATCAGCATCGCCTGGATCAGCTTCAGCTGGTTCGCCTCTGCGTTCGCCACCGACGACTGGCTCTACAGGGCCGTGACGATGGTGCAGATGATCGGCGTCGTCGTGTTCTCGCTCGGCCTGCCCGCGATGTTCCACTCCGTGGAGGAGGGCGGCCACCTCGAACTACGTGCCATGGTCATCGGCTACGTCGTGATGCGGATCGCGATGGTGCTTCAGTGGTGGCGCGCCGCCCGGCAGTCCCCGTCGTTCCACGACGTGGGCATGGCGAACATCCGCTGGACGGTGATCGTCCAGGCCGGCTGGATCGTCGTGGCCTTCGTGCCCATGCCGACCGGCGCCGTCTTCGCCGCGTTCGGCGTCCTGGGTGCCCTCGAACTCGTCCTGCCGGTGCTTACGCAGGGCTCCGCGGGCGGCACGCCCTGGCACCCGCACCACGTCGCCGAACGGTACGGGCTCTTCGCGATCATCGTCCTCGGCGAGGGCGTCGTCGGTACGGTCGCCTCCTCCGGGGACCTCCTGGGCGGCGGGGACGGCACGCATTGGACCTGGAACGCGATCGCCGTTGTCATCGCCGGTGTGGGCCTGACCTTCGGCATGTGGTGGATGTATTTCCTGACGCCGTTCGGCGACATCCTGGCGCACCGCCGCGGCCGCGGATACCTGTTCGGCTACGGTCACATCCCCCTGTTCATCGGCGTCGCCGGAGCCGGCGCCGGGCTGCATGTGGCAGGCCTGTACATGGAACACCATGCCAAGATCTCCGGCACCGCCGTCGTCCTCGCCCTCGCTCTCCCCGTCGGCCTCTACATGCTGATGGTCTACCTCCTGCACACCCTGCTGCTGTCCACGGCAGACCGCTTCCACATCCTTCTGGTCGCCCTCACCGTCGCCGTACTCCTCGCGGCAGTCCTCTTGGCCGCAGCCGGAGTGGCCATCGCGGTGTGCCTGCTCGTGGTCATGCTTGCGCCCTTCGTCACCGTGATCGGCTACGAGACGGTCGGCCACCGCCACCAACAGCAGATGCTGCAAGAACTCGGCGCGCAGTAGGCGGAGCGCCGCCTGCACCGGGCACAGCAGACCACCAACGCGCACAGTATGGGCGGAACGGGCCCCCATCCCACACGGCTCCATCGAGAGGCCGGGCTCGCCCCGTTCCGTACCGAGGCGTGTAGAGAGAAGTTCGGCTCGCTCTGCATCGTCCCTTCGGTCTGCAGGCCGAAGGGACGAGCTCGGCGGGGACGGAAGCGCCAATGGCGGCGCCCGGCCCATCTAGCAGCGGATCCGGATCTGCCCGATGATGCTGACGGCCCACCGGGCCGAGGGTGTAGCTTTCGCGCTTTGGGTGATGGCTGATCTCGATCTCATAGATCATGTCTGCTGATACTTCAGTTGGGTCTGCCACTCTCAGGGAGCGCACATGGAACTGCACCCCCACCCCCCGTTCAACCTGCACGCGACAGATGCCACCGACACGCAGATCAAGCTGGCTTGGACGGCACCCAGGGACGCCGTCGACGTCCACTATGTCGTCTTCCGCGATGCGCTAGACATCTCCCGGCGCTCCGAGACGACCTTCACCGACAGCGGCCTCACTCCTGACACGTTGTACAAGTACTTCGTCGCGTCCACCGACGCCTCGGGCGAGTTCTCCGTCCCCTCCGAAATCGCCTCCGTTCGCACCACCGGAGGTGGCCATGCCGTACCTGAATGGGCTTCCAGCACCTCCTACGAGATCGGTGACGCAGTGCTCTACCGGGGCAACGTTTACCACTGCCTCCAACGACACACCTCGAACGTCAGCTGGACCCCTACCGCTGCCGTGACCTTGTGGAAGCGCTCCTAAGAGGTCGTTTTCACCCGCAATGCCTGCTTATCAGCCAGTTCTTGAGGCGTTGGACGGTGGTGCGGGTGAGGCCGTGGAAATCGTCGGTATCTGC
>NZ_JBVHZJ010000087.1:0-21743 GCF_055574655.1 Streptomyces sp. NPDC029956
TTTGGGAAAGGAAAGGGGAAGGTGTTGGTGGTGGGGGGCCATGCGGGGGAAGAGGCGGGAGGGGGGGGAAGGGCGGAAGAGGGCGGCCCCGGTTGGGTTCGCCCGGCCCCCGCTCTCGTACGTGAAGGGTGGGTGCGATCAGCTGGTCGGGTCGAGACCGTGGCTGCGCAGCCACGCCAGCGGGTCGATCGCGTACCCGCCGCCGGGCCGGACCTCGAAGTGCAGGTGCGGGCCGGTGGAGTTGCCGGTGTCGCCGGAGTACGCGATGACGTCGCCGGCCTTCACGTGGCCGTAGCGGATCTTGGCGCTGCTGAGGTGGCAGTACCAGGTCTCGGTGCCGTCGGGCGCGGTCACGATGACCATGTTGCCGTACGCGCTGTTGATCTGGGTGCGGACGGTGCCGTCCGTCGCGGCCATCACGGGCGTGCCGGGCTGCACGGGGAAGTCGATGCCGGTGTGCACGGACATCCAGTTGACGCCGGACTGGCCGAAGCGCGCGCTGAGCCGGTGGAGTTCGACCGGCAGCATGTACTTGGGACGCAGCGCCTCCTTGCGGGCCGCCTCCTCCTCGCGCTTCTTCTTGTCGGCAGCCTGGCGTGCCTTGAGGTCGATGCGCTCCTGGGTGCGGCTGGCGCGGTCGCCGAAGTCGCGGGCGTCGGCGCTGAGGGCGGCGAGCTGCGTGTCGAGGGCGTTGTTGGCGGCGACCTGCTTCACGGACGCCGGGTCGGCGGCGGCGAGCGCGGTCGTGTCCTCCTTCTTCGCACCGTCGGTGCCGGCTCCGGTGAGCCCGCCGACGGAGGCGGCGGCGATGCCGGCGACTCCCATGACGCAGGCGGAGGGGACGGCGACGGTCAGCAGCGCGGAGCGCTTGGCGGGGGTACGGCGCCGGCCGCGGCTGCCGTTGGAGGAGCGGCGCACGGGGCGGCCGGCGAGGGGGGAGTCCGTGCGGACCTCGGCGGCGGGCTGGTCGTCGACGTCGGAGGGGTCGGCGTCGTGGGCCTCGTGCGCCTGGTGGGCCTCGTGACGGTCGCCGCCGTCGCCCTCGTGGTCGTCGATGTCGACCCGGTCGTGGGCGGGCTCGATGTCGTCGAGGTCCGTGCGGGCCTCGGCGGTCTCCGCCTCGGCCTCGGCGACGTACTCGAACTCCGCGGTGTGCTCGGGACCCGGCGTGTACTGCTGGGGGACGACCGGCTCGGCCTCCGCGGCGGCCTGGTTCCACGCGGTCGCGTCGTAGGCGCCGGTGTCGGTCGCGAAGGCGGGGGCGGCCCACTGGCCGGTCGCGTCGTAGGACTCGTAGCCGTACGCCCCCTGGGCGGCGTAGGCGCCGGCGTGGAGGGTCTCGTACTGGCCGGTGTGCTGGGCCTCGGTCCAGGCGGAGGCGTCCCACTGGCCGGTGGCGTCGTACGCGGGGGTGGTGCCGTGCTGCGCGGCCGTCGTGTCGTACTGCGCGGCCGTCGTGTCGTACTGGCCGGTGGCCTCGTACTGCCCGGTCGTCGTCTCGTACTGACCGGTCGAGGTTCCGTACGTGCCGGTGGTGTCGTAGGCGCCGGTGGTGTTCCACTGCCCGGTGGCGTCCCACTGACCGGTCGTGTCGTACTGGCCGGTGGCCTCGTACTGCCCGGTGGCGGTGGCGTACTGCCCCGTCATGTCGTACTGACCGGTCGCCGCGTACTGCGTGGCGTCGTACTGCCCGGTCGTCGTTCCGTACTGCTCCGCCGTCCCGTACGTGCCGGTGACGTCGTATCCGCCGAGGTTCCACTGTCCGCTCTGGTCCGACCCGCCGTCGCCGTAGGCGCCGAAGAGAGGGTCGGTGGCGAAACTGCCGGTGGAGTGGGCGCCGTCTCCGGCGTACCCGGCGTGGGGGTGCTGGTCGTTCACCAACGTCTCTCTCGCCTCGGCAGCAGGACCAGTCCGGGGCGGACCCGACGAGGGGTGTCCCGGGGGTAAGCAGTGGCGCGACTGTACCCGGCGGTATGCGCAACCGACAATCTTCGGCGTTGGGGGAGGCCGCAGGAAACGGGCAATCGGCCGTGTTTCACCAGCTCACGGAGAGAGCTTTGGCCTTGTGTTCGAGGAACGTTCGAAGAACGGGGTCGGAGTGTCACGCCACGGACGTGGCGCCCGGCTCCTCCTCACGTACGCCCAGGGCCTCCGGACCGCCCAAGTCGAGCGCCTCCCGGACTCCGGCGGCCACCGTGGGGTGCACCGTCAGCGCCAGATGACCGATCCCGCTGACCCGCACGTTGTGCACGAGCAGGTCGGGGTGGTCGAGCCGCGCCGTCTCCACCGGCGCCATGATCTGGTCCAGATCGCTCCAGAAGCTCACGAACCGGGTCCGGCAGCCGGGCGACGGCCCGGCGAGCTCCCGCAGTACCTCCGAGCCGGGCCGCATCTGCCGCACCAGAGGATGCGCGTCGGCGAGCGGCGCCACGCTCGTGCCGGAGTGCGGGGTGCCCAGCATGACCAGGGTGCGCACCCGGCTGTCACCGCCCAGCCGCTGTACGTAGTGACGCGCGATGAGCCCGCCCAGGCTGTGTCCGACGATGTCGACCTCGGCGTGTCCCGTCCGGGCGCAGATCTCGTCCACCCGGCGGCCGAGCTGCTCGGCGGCCGCCCGCAGGTCACAGGTGAGCGGGGAGTAGTTGAGCGACTCGACGCAGTCACGGCCGTTCCGGGTGAGGGAGCGGCGCAGGACGACGAAGACCGAGCGGTTGTCGACGAAGCCGTGCAGCAGGAGGACCGGGCGCCGGCCGGGGGTGACCGACGGGGGAGGGGCGGGTGCGAGGCGCTCGGCCACGATCCCGGACGGGTAGAGGACGAGGTGCCCGGTGAGGATCGCCAGCTCGAGGGCGGTGGCCTTCATGAGGGCGGTGACCTTGGTGAACTCCATGGACGACCTCCCGAACGGCACGCGGGGCCGAACGGTACGCCGGTACGCCGCGCCCCCGCGCCGCACGGACGGCGGCACGGAGGCGCGGCGACCTCGTCGCGGCTCCCTTCGCGACCGTGCCCCGCTTGCGGCTGGTGGGCCCAGGAGGAGGGCCCGAAAGCGGGGTACGACGCAGAGCGAACATGTCCCACGTGTGATTTCCCCCTCGCCCGCCGTCGCGAAACAGGCCGGTGCGGGATGCTGGGGATAACGTTCGTTCACCGCCCCGGCAAAGACGCGCGGGGGTCACATGTGGAGGCAGTGATGGGTGTGACCGGTCCGATCCGCGTGGTGGTTGCCAAGCCGGGTCTCGACGGCCACGATCGCGGGGCCAAGGTGATCGCGCGGGCACTCCGTGACGCCGGTATGGAGGTCATCTACACCGGTCTCCACCAGACGCCGGAGCAGATCGTCGACACGGCGATCCAGGAGGACGCCGACGCGATCGGCCTCTCGATCCTCTCGGGTGCCCACAACACACTGTTCGCGAAGGTCCTGGAGCTCCTCAAGGACCGCGACGCCGAGGACATCAAGGTCTTCGGCGGCGGCATCATCCCCGAGGGGGACATCGCGCCGCTGAAGGAGAAGGGCGTGGCGGAGATCTTCACGCCGGGCGCGACGACCGCGTCCATCGTCGACTGGGTGAACGCGAACGTCCGCGTAGTCGCGTAGTCGCGTAGTCGCGTAGTCGCGTGGTCGCGAGGTCGCGTGTCCACGTAGGTCCGGGTGACTCGTGCGCTACGTGCCGCTCCGTCTGCTCCGTCTGCTCCGTCTGCTCGGTTCTGGCGATACACCGCCTCAGGCTTCGAAGGGCCCTCCCGTACGGGAGGGCCCTTCGGAGTGCCGGGGCGTGCCGGGGCGGGCCGGGGCCGGAGGTCGGTTCCGGGCGGGCCCCGGCCGGAGGTCGGTACGGAGGTCGCGGAGGTCGCGGAGGTCGGTCTACCGGGCCGGTTCCGTGAGTTCGGTTCTCATCGCCTCGCGCAGCCGCAGCGTGGAGACCAGACGCCGGAACGCCTCGGACCAATAGCCGCCCGCACCGGGGGAGATGTCCTCCGCCTCCTCGGGCCGGGCCGTCAGGGACTCCAGCTGCTGCGCCGCCTCCGGGTCGAGGCAACGTTCCGCGAGCCCCATCACCCCGCTGAAGCTCCACGGGTAACTGCCCGCCTCCCGCGCGATGTCGAGGGCGTCGATCACCGCCCCGCCGAGCGGCTCCGCCCACGGCACCTCGCACACACCGAGCAGCTGGAACGCCTCCGACAGTCCGTGGGCCGCGATGAACGCCCCGACCCAGCCCGCCCGTTCCTCCGGCGGCAGCGTCGACAGGAGCTGGGCCCGCTCGGCCAGCGACGACGTGCCGGGGCCGGTCGCCGGCGGGGTCGCCGGGGAGCCGAGCAGCGCCCGCGACCAGGCCGCGTCCCGCTGTCGTACGGCCGCCCGGCACCAGGCCGCGTGCAGCTCGGCCTGCCAGTCGTCGGCGACCGGCAGCGCCACGATCTCCTCCGGGCCGCGCCCCCCGAACCTCGGCGACCAGCAGGACAGCGGCGCGGCCTCGACGAGCTGGCCCAGCCACCAGGACCGTTCGCCCCGCCCGGCGGGCGGTGTCGCCGCGAGGCCGTCCCGCTGCATGGCCGTGTCGCACTCGTGCGGGGCCTCCACGGTGATCGTGGGCGACTCCGCCGTCCGGTCGAGACCGACGCAGGTGACCGCGCGGCCCGCCATCCGGCCCGCGAGCGCCGAGGCGGGCAGCGCGGAGAGCAGTTCGGCGGCGGTCGCGCGGACATTGCGGCTGCGGTCGCCGAGGGCCTCCTCCAGGAACTCCTCGTCCGCGCCGGACAGTCCTGTCCGCAGCGAGTCGAGGAACATCAGCCGGTCCTCCGCACGCTCGGCGGACCAGGTGGACGCGAGGAGGGCGAGACCGGCCGCCGGGTCCCGCGTCCGTACGGCGCCGAGCAGGGCGACCCGTTCGGCGAACAGGCCCTCGTCCCACAGGGCGCGCACACCCTCCTGGTCTCCGGGGTCCGGGAGGGAGCTGCCCGCGCCGGCGCCGCGCAGGGCGAAGCGCCACTCGGGGTTGAGCCGGGCCAGCCACAGGCCGCGCGGCCCGGCCAGCTGAAGGGCCTGGGGTCGCAGATCGGTGCGGGCCCGGGCCGCGTCGAGGAGGGCGGGCAGGGTGGCGGCCGGTGCCCTGTACCCCCGCCCGTTGGCGAGGGCGAGCCACTGCGGGAGGAGTTCGGCCAGGTCGGGCGCGGCTCCGCGCCGCCCGGCGGGCGAGGGTGCGGCCCGGCCGGCGAGCAGCTGGTCGAGCCGCCGCCGGGCGGCCCCGGGCAGCGGGCGGCGGTGGTCCTCGGGTGCCGGCTCCGGCGGGGGCGCGGCGGGCCCGGGCCGCAGTCCCGCCCTGCGCCGTACGGTGTGCAGCGCGGCGGCGTCGAGGAGGGCGCCCGGCAGGTCACCGCCCGGCAGGCCGGCGAGCCGGGCGGGCACCCGGCGGTCCGTACCGAGCAGGGCCGAGGTGACGAGCTCCTCCCAGACACCGTCCGCTCCGCCCGGGTCCTTCCGGTCTCCGCCGTACCGGGCGTCGCCGTCGCGGGTGTCGCCGTCCCGGGCTCCGTCGTCCCTGGCCCCGTCGTCGCGGGTGTCGCCGTCCCGGGCTCCGTCGTCCCTGGCCCCGTCGTCGCGGGTGCCGTCGCCGAGGGCGTTGTCGTTCCCGGCCCCGGCGTCCAGGTCGTCGTCGCGGGTGCCGTCCTCCGTGAGAGGAGCGTCGGCCGTCGGGATCGTCGGGTCCGTCTCCATCGGGGTCCTCCGGTCGGACGGTGTTCCGTGGGCGGTGGTCATGTGAGAGGGACCGTTTCTCCCGGGGTCTCCGGGGACCAGGCGGCGAGCGGGGTGAACCCCCGGTGCCCGCACTCCCCGAAGACCGTCACCGGGGCCCCGCCGGACAGCGCGACCAGGCGCCAGAGCCCGGAACGGGACTGGGCGGCGGGGGTCAGCGGCAGTGCCTCGCGACCGTCCGCGTCGGCGAGCTGCCAGCCGTACTCCGCGCGCGCGGGGACGACCCCGCTCAGCGTCACGGGCCAGGAGTCCAGCCACGGGTCCTCGCGCAGCGCGCGGCCGTACGCGTCGAGGGCCGCGGCCACCGGTCCGCCCGGCGGCGGGACGGTGGCGCCCTCGACCGGGACGAACTCCTCGCCGGGCTCCGCGCGCAGTTGGCCGGAGCCCGCGTGCGGGGTCAGCTCGCCGTCGAGCAGCGCGCCCACGGGCAGTGCCAGTCGGGGCGCTCTGCCCGCCGCGCCGAAGGACAGCAGGAGCGCCGTGCGCCCGCTCGCCGTGCCGTGCAGCCAGATCCGCCGGGTGGTCAGCCGGGCGTCGGCCGCGTCGTACTGCGCGAGCACCAGCCAGTGGTCGCGCACCGGGACGCCGTCGACCGGGGCGGGGAGACCGACCCGGGTCCGTACGGTCGTCGCGAACGGCGCGGGCAGCCGGTCGGTGCCGAGCCAGGCCCGGTCGAGGAGGTGGGTCAGCGCGCACTCCTCCAGGAGCCGCACCGGCCAGCCGGGTCCCGAGCCCGGTATCGCCCCCAACTCCCGCACCCGGCCGGCGAGTCCCGGTGCCTGCGCGTCGACCATCCGGGCCGCCGTCTCCTCCCACAGCCCGTACCCCCGCTGCTCGGCCGCCGCCAGGCCGCCGCGCAGCAGGTCGGCGAGCCGCTGCTCCAACTCCTCGGCGCCCGCGGTGATCCGGGCGGCCCTGCGCTCGGCCCTGCGCCGCGCCGCCTCGGGGTCCGCCGGGCCCCCGGCGCCGCCGCCCTCGGTCCCCCGGGCCGCGCTCCCGGCCCGGGCGCGGCGCGCCGCGAGCCACCGCCCGGCCCAGTCGGGCGCGGCGGTCTCCTCGCTCTCCGTCCCGTCCGAGGCCTGGAGCAGCAGCAGTCCGAGCGCGTGCTTGCACGGGAACTTGCGGCTGGGGCACTCGCACAGGTACGCGGGCCCCGTCGTGTCGACCACCGTCCGGTACGGCACGCGGCCGCTGCCCTTGCACTGCCCCCAGACCGCCCCCTCGCCACTGCCCCTGCCCGACCACGGTCCGGCCGTGCCGAGCCTGCTCCCCGCTCTGCGTGACGCGTCGTCAGGAGCCAGTGCCAGCACCTGCTCAGCCGTCCAGCGCACCCCCATGGCATTCATGTCGTCGACGGTAGAGGCCGCCACTGACAGTGCCCGTGGCCCGGGAGCCGGGGCTCGGGGTGGGTGTGGGGGGAGGGGGGCTTTACTCTTCCTTTACCATTCTCCTGGCGGGATCAACCGACTCGCACGAACCGTCCAGGGGGAACCCGCATGAAGCGCACCGCCCGCACCGCCGTCTCGGCCCTCGCCGTCGCCGGCCTCGCCCTCGGCCTCGGAGCCTGCTCCGAGGCCGCCGAGAAGGCCGTCGACCAGGTCGACAAGTCGGTGACCGAGACCTACGAGGTCACGTACGAGGTCACCGGGAAGGGCATCGAGTCCATCGACTACCACGCGGGCGACGGCACCGCGATGGCGCCGAAGGTCGAGTCGGAGAAGAAGCCGACCACGCCGTGGAAGAAGACCGTGAAGCTGAAGGGCATCATGCCGCCGGCCGTCATGCCGGTGTCGCTCACCCCGGCCGACCTCACCTGCAAGGTCATCTACCAGGGCAAGGTCATCAAGGAGGCCAAGGCCGAGCAGGCCATGGCCGGCGGCTGCGTCGCCGTCTCCCCGGTCGTGGGCTGACCCTCGGGGACACCTTCCCGGCCGGCCGTCGACGGCTGACCCTCCCTCACCTCTCCCTCACCCTCCCAACAGCCCCTGACCAGCGGTGACATCCGATTGTCAGTGGCATGGTGCACGGTGGATCCCACAGCAGATCGAACGATCTGGAGGGGGATCCATGCCCGTGCCCGAAACCATCGCGCAGCCCCGTTCCGGTGTCGACACGGACACCGGACCGGGGCGGCCGCAGACCGTGACCGAGGTCCTGCGGCCGCACGCCGAGCACGCCTTCGCCGACGAACTCGCCGCGCTCGCCGCCGCCGACGACCGGCCCAGGCCCGCCCGCTGGCGCCTCTCGCCGTGGGCCGTCGCCACCTATCTCCTCGGCGGCACCCTCCCCGACGGGACGGTGATCACGCCCAAGTACGTGGGCCCGCGCCGCATCGTCGAGGTCGCCGTCACCACCCTCGCCACCGACCGGGCGCTGCTCCTGCTCGGCGTGCCCGGCACCGCCAAGACCTGGGTCTCCGAGCACCTCGCCGCCGCCGTCAGCGGCGACTCGACCCTCCTCGTCCAGGGCACCGCCGGCACCCCCGAGGAGGCCGTCCGGTACGGCTGGAACTACGCCCGGCTGCTCGCCCACGGCCCCAGCAGGGACGCCCTCGTGCCGAGCCCCGTGATGCGGGCGATGGCACAGGGCATGACCGCGCGCGTGGAGGAACTCACCCGTATCCCCGCCGACGTGCAGGACACGCTCATCACGATCCTGTCCGAGAAGAGCCTCCCCCTCCCCGAGCTGGGCCAGGAGGTGCAGGCCGTCCCCGGCTTCAACCTGATCGCCACGGCCAACGACCGGGACCGGGGCGTCAACGAACTCTCCAGCGCGCTGCGCCGCCGCTTCAACACGGTGGTCCTGCCGCTGCCCGCGACCCCCGAGGCGGAGGTCGACATCGTCGCCCGCCGCGTCGACCAGCTCGGACGCTCCCTCGCCCTGCCGTCCGTCCCGGCCGGCGTCGACGAGATCCGCCGGGTCGTCACCGTCTTCCGCGAACTGCGGGACGGCGTCACCACCGACGGCCGGACGCGCATCAAGTCCCCCTCGGGGACGCTCTCCACGGCCGAGGCGATCTCCGTCGTCACCGGCGGCCTCGCGCTCGCAGCCCACTTCGGCGACGGGGTCCTGCGCCCCGCGGACATCGCGGCGGGCATCCTCGGCGCGGTCGTCCGCGACCCGGCGGCCGACCGGGTCGTCTGGCAGGAGTACCTGGAGACGGTGGTCAGAGAGAGGGACGGCTGGAAGGACTTCTATCGCGCCTGCCGCGAGGTGAGCGGATGACGTCCCCGTCCCCCTCCACGGCCGGGGCCGCCTCCACCTCCGCTTTCCCCTCTGCTTCCGCGTCCGGCTCCACCTCTCCCTCTACCTCTCCCTCTACCTCCGCTTCCGGTTCCGCCTCCCGCTCCGCGTCCGGCCGCGGCCTTCACGACGGGCCGCTCGTGCTCGGAGTGCGGCACCACGGGCCCGGGTCCGCGCGGGGAGTGCGCGCCGCGCTGGACGCGGCCGGACCCGCCGTCGTCCTCGTCGAAGGCCCCGCCGAGGCCGACGCGCTCGTGGAACTCGCAGGGGATCCCGACATGCGACCGCCGGTCGCGCTGCTCGCCCATGCCGTGGACGACCCCGGGCGGGCCTCGTTCTGGCCGATGGCCGCGTTCTCACCCGAGTGGGTCGCGATCCGCTGGGCCCTCGACCACGGCGCGGCCGTCCGGTTCATCGACCTGCCCGCCGCACACGGCCTGGCCGCATCCGACCCCACCTGGGACGACGGGGAGGAAGAGGTCTCCGGGAGCGACCTGCGGATCGACCCGGTCGCCGAACTCGCCCGGGTCGCCGGGTACGAGGACGCCGAGCGCTGGTGGGAGGACGTCGTCGAACTGCGCGGCGGCGACGACCCCACCGCCCCCTTCGAGGCCCTCGCCGAGGCGATGGGCGCGCTCCGCGAGGCGTACGGACACGGCGGACATCCCCGCGACCTCGTCCGCGAGGCCCATATGCGGATCCGGCTGCGCGCCGCCCGCAAGGAGTTCGGAGACTCCGTCGCCGTCGTCTGCGGCGCGTGGCACGTCCCCGCCCTCACCCGGAAGACCACCGTCGCCGCCGACCGGGCCCTGCTCAAGGGGCTGCCCAAGGTGAAGACCGAGATGACCTGGGTCCCCTGGACCCACCGCAGGCTCGCCCGCCGCTCGGGGTACGGCGCGGGGATCGAGGCGCCCGGCTGGTACGCGCATCTGTTCGCCGCCCCCGACCGGCCCGTCGAGCGGTGGATGACCAAGGTCGCCGGGCTCCTCAGGGCCGAGGACCACCTCGTCTCCTCCGCCCATGTCATCGAGGCCGTCCGGCTCGCCGAGACCCTCGCCGCCCTGCGCGGCCGTCCGCTCCCCGGCCTCGACGAGACGACCGACGCCGTCCGCGCCGTGCTCTGCGAGGGCTCCGACGTGCCGCTCGATCTCGTCCGGGACCGCCTCGTCGTCGGCGACGTCCTCGGCGAGGTCCCGGCCGGCGCCCCCGCCGTCCCCCTCCAGCGCGATCTGGCCCGCCGTCAGCGCACCCTGCGCCTCAAGCCCGAGGCCGCCGAGCGCGACCTCGATCTCGACCTCCGCAAGGACATGGACGGGGAGCGCAGCCGGCTGCTGCACCGGCTGCGCCTCCTCGGCGTCGGCTGGGGCGAACCGGCCGCCGGCCGCTCCGGCACCGGCACCTTCCGGGAGGCCTGGCGGTTGCGCTGGGAGCCCGAGCTGCACGTCCAGGTCGCCGAGGCCGGCGTCTGGGGCACCACCGTCGAGGCCGCCGCCACCGCCCGGGCCAGGTCCCGGGCCCTGGGGGCCACGGCCCTCGCCGACATCACCGCCCTCGCCGAGCAGTGCCTGCTCGCCGGGCTCACCGACGCGCTCCCCGTCGTCATGCGGGCGCTCGCCGACCGGGCCGCGCTCGACACCGACGTCGCCCGTCTCGCCCAGGCCCTCCCCGCCCTCGCCCGCTCCCTGCGCTACGGCGACGTCCGGGGTACCGAGACGGCGGCCCTCGCAGAGGTCGCCGCCGGCCTCGCCGAACGGATCTGCGTCGGCCTGCCGCCCGCCTGCGCGGGACTCGACACCGACGCGGCCGCCGCCATGCGCGAACGGATCGACGAGGTGCACCAGGCCCTCGGACTGCTCCCCGGCGCGGACGGGCTCACCGACCGCTGGGCCGGCGTCCTGCGCCGGCTCGCCGACCGCGACCGGATCCCGGGCGTCCTCAGAGGCCGCGCCGCCCGGCTCCTCCTGGACGAGGGCCGGATCGCCGAGGACGAGGCCGCCCTCCTGATGAGCCGCGCCCTCTCGCCCGGCACCCCGCCGTCCGACGCCGCCGCCTGGATCGACGGCTTCGTCGGCGGGGCCTCGGGCGGCGGACTCCTCCTGGTCCACGACGAGCGGCTCCTCGGACTGGTCGACGACTGGCTGACGGGCGTTCCTGCGGAGGCGTTCACCGATGTCCTGCCGCTGCTGCGGCGCACCTTCTCCGGATACGAGCCGGGTGTACGCCGCACCCTCGGCGAGCTGGTCGCCCGCGGCCCGCAGGCCGGCGGCCCCGGGCACACCGCCCCCGGGGTACCCGGCTTCGCGCCCACCCCCGACCGGGACCGGGCGGACGCCGTTCTTCCCCTCCTCCACCTCGTCCTCGGCACGGAGGCCCTCGTATGAACACCGGCACGACCTCCGGACCGACCACCGCCACGACCACCGACGGGAACACCGGGGCGAGGGCGGACGACGAGCGGCTGCGCCGCTGGAGGCTCGTCCTCGGAGGCGGGGAAGCCGACGGCACCGGCCGCGCGCTCACGGGCACCGACGTCGCCATGGACGGAGCCCTCACCGCGCTCTACGGCCGCGGGAACCAGGGCGGCGAACGCACCGGACGGGACCGCTCGGCCGGACTCGGGGCCTCCGCGCCCTCCGTCGCCCGCTGGCTCGGTGACATCCGCAGGTACTTCCCCAGCTCCGTCGTCCAGGTCATGCAGCGCGACGCGATCGACCGCCTCGGTCTCGCCACCCTGCTCCTGGAGCCGGAGATGCTGGAGGCCGTAGAGGCGGACGTCCACCTCGTCGGCACCCTGCTCTCCCTCCACAAGGCCATGCCCGAGACGACCAGGGAGACCGCGCGGGCCGTCGTGCGCAAGGTCGTCGACGACCTGGAGAAGCGCCTCGCCACCCGCGCCCGCGCGACCCTCACCGGCGCCCTCGACCGCTCCGCCCGGATCAGCCGCCCCCGCCACCGGGACATCGACTGGGACCGGACGATCCGCGCCAACCTCAAGAACTATCTGCCCGAGCACCGCACGGTCGTCCCCGAGCGGCTGATCGGACACGGGCGGGCCTCGCAGGCGATACGGAAGGAGGTGGTGCTCTGCATCGACCAGTCCGGCTCCATGGCCGCCTCCGTCGTCTACGCCTCCGTCTTCGGCGCCGTACTCGCCTCCATGCGGTCGATCGCCACCCGGCTCGTCGTCTTCGACACCGCCGTCGTGGACCTGACCGACCGGATCGACGACCCCGTCGACGTCCTCTTCGGCACCCAGCTCGGCGGCGGCACCGACATCAACCGTGCCCTCGCGCACTGCCAATCGAAGATCACCCGCCCCGCCGACACCGTCGTCGTCCTCATCAGCGACCTGTACGAGGGAGGCATCCGCGACGAGATGCTGAAGCGGGTCGCGGCGATGAAGGCCTCCGGCGTCCAGTTCGTCGCCCTGCTCGCCCTCTCCGACGAGGGCGCCCCGGCGTACGACCGTGACCACGCGGCGGCGCTCGCCGCGCTCGGCGTCCCGGCCTTCGCCTGCACCCCCGACCTGTTCCCGGAGATCATGGCCGCCGCCCTGGAGAAGCGCCCCCTGCCGATACCCGCGGCCTGACCGGCCCGAAGCGCCCGGCCCGGCGCGACCCGTCCGCCGTTCCCCACCCCGGCCCGGCCGCTTCCCACCCCGCCGCTCCCGTCCGGGCCGGCGCCGCGGGTACGGAATTCGTCGTTGCGGGACCACCCGCACGGGTGTCCCGGACCCCATTGAGTCCCATATCACACACCCCTCGAAACGGCCCTCACCCGTACTCCCGGCGCGTCGTGAGGGGTCGGGAGGCCAAGCCCCGCCTGCCACCCATGCCGTACGCCACCGCTCCGCACCCCCAGACGCAGACCCCGTGGCCCCTACAACCTGTGACCCGTATCACCGCTCTGTCGGGATCTGCGATTTAGGGACCCGCGCCCCTCGGCGATAACCTGCGAGACGGACATGCCGCGTCCACGGTCACCGTGTGCGCCTCCCTTGTGACAGCGCAGTCACGTTGCCCTTCGCGGCACGCCCACGCAGACAACGAACCGCGATCATCAGAAAAGGGACGGACGCGCGTGGACCTGTTCGAGTACCAGGCGAGGGATCTCTTCGCCAAGCACGGAGTACCGGTGCTGGCCGGTGAAGTCATCGACACGCCTGAGGCCGCGCGCGCCGCGACCGAGCGCCTCGGCGGCAAGTCCGTCGTCAAGGCCCAGGTGAAGGTCGGTGGCCGCGGCAAGGCCGGCGGCGTCAAGCTGGCCGGCGACGCGGACGAGGCCGTCGCCCGCGCGACGGACATCCTCGGGATGGACATCAAGGGCCACACGGTCCACAAGGTGATGATCGCCGAGCTGTCCCCGGAGATCGAGGCGGAGTACTACGTCTCGTACCTCCTCGACCGCACCAACCGCACCTTCCTGGCCATGGCCTCGGTGCAGGGCGGCATGGACATCGAGGAGGTCGCGGAGAAGACCCCCGAGGCCCTCGCGAAGGTCCCGGTCAACGCCGTCGACGGCGTGGGCATCGAGAAGGCCCGCGAGATCGTGGCCCTGGCGAAGTTCCCGGCCGACGTGGCCGAGGGTGTCGCCGAGGCCCTGGTGACCCTGTGGAAGACCTTCGTCGCCGAGGACGCGCTCCTCGTCGAGGTCAACCCGCTGGTGAAGACCAAGGACGGCCGCATCCTGGCCCTGGACGGAAAGGTGTCTCTCGACGAGAACGCCGACTTCCGTCAGCCCGACCACGAGGCGCTCGAGGACAAGGCCGCAGCCAACCCGCTCGAGGCTGCCGCCAAGGCCAAGAACCTCAACTACGTCAAGCTCGAGGGCGAGGTCGGCATCATCGGTAACGGTGCCGGTCTGGTCATGTCGACCCTGGACGTCGTCGCGTACGCCGGTGAGAACCACGGCGGCGTGAAGCCGGCCAACTTCCTCGACATCGGTGGCGGCGCCTCCGCCGAGGTCATGGCGAACGGCCTGGAGATCATCCTGGGCGACCCGGACGTCAAGTCCGTGTTCGTCAACGTCTTCGGTGGCATCACCGCCTGTGACGAGGTCGCCAACGGCATCGTCCAGGCCCTGGAGCTCCTCGCCTCCAAGGGCGAAGAGGTCACCAAGCCGCTGGTCGTGCGCCTCGACGGCAACAACGCGGAGCTGGGTCGCAAGATCCTGTCGGACGCGAACCACCCGCTCGTGCAGCGCGTGGACACCATGGACGGCGCGGCCGACAAGGCCGCCGAGCTCGCGGCTGCGAAGTAAGGGACGAGGTCAGAACACCATGGCTATCTTCCTGACCAAGGACAGCAAGGTCATCGTCCAGGGCATGACCGGTGCCACGGGCATGAAGCACACCAAGCTCATGCTGGGTGACGGCACCAACATCGTCGGTGGCGTGAACCCGCGCAAGGCCGGCACGACCGTCGACTTCGACGGCACCGAGGTCCCGGTCTTCGGCTCCGTCGCCGAGGCGATGAAGGAGACCGGCGCCAACGTCTCGGTCCTCTTCGTCCCGCCGGCGTTCGCGAAGGCCGCCGTGGTCGAGGCGATCGACGCCGAGATCCCGCTGGCCGTCGTCATCACCGAGGGCATCGCCGTCCACGACTCCGCCGCCTTCTGGGCGTACGCGCAGGCGAAGGGCAACAAGACCCGCATCATCGGCCCGAACTGCCCCGGTCTCATCACCCCGGGCCAGTCCAACGCCGGCATCATCCCGGGCGACATCACGAAGCCGGGCCGCATCGGCCTGGTCTCGAAGTCCGGCACGCTGACGTACCAGATGATGTACGAGCTCCGTGACATCGGCTTCTCGTCCGCCGTCGGCATCGGTGGCGACCCGGTCATCGGCACCACGCACATCGACGCCCTCGCGGCGTTCGAGGCGGACCCCGACACCGACCTGATCGTCATGATCGGTGAGATCGGCGGCGACGCCGAGGAGCGTGCGGCCGACTTCATCAAGGCCAACGTCACCAAGCCGGTCGTCGGCTACGTCGCGGGCTTCACCGCGCCCGAGGGCAAGACCATGGGCCACGCCGGCGCCATCGTCTCCGGCTCCTCCGGCACCGCGCAGGCGAAGAAGGAGGCCCTCGAGGCCGCCGGCGTCAAGGTCGGCAAGACGCCGACCGAGACGGCCAAGCTGGCGCGCGCGATCCTCGCGGGCTGAAGCAGTCGGTAGCCGCGGGATTCCGCGGCAGTCGTACGAGAGGGCCCCGCCCCCGCCCGGTCACCCGGGCGAGGGCGGGGCCCTCTCGTACGCGGCGGCCGCCCCGTGGCGGTCAGTCGGCGGCCGGGATCAGCCGCTCCGGGCCCGGGTTCGGTTCGGAGCGCAGCCTGTCGCGGAGCTCCAGGTCCTCCGGGCGGAGCTTCTGCGGGCCGCCGCGGACCGGGACGCCGTTGACGGTCTCGCCGGGGGCGTTCACCGGGATGTAGCGGGTCGGTGCGGTCGCCGCCGTGAAGCCCGTGACACCGATGAGGACCGCCGTCACCCCCAGCACCGCGCGCGTCCACGTCCGCGCCCGGCGCTCGCTGCCGGTCCGGACCGTGCGGGCCGCCGGGAGGTTCGTCGCCGGTGCCTCCGTGGCCAGTGCGCCGAGCCGTTCGTGCAGGGCGTCGGGATCGGCGAGTTCGGGGACCCGCTTCGCGAGGACCGTACGGGCGTGCAGCAGCCGGTGGGCCGCGGCGGGGGTGCTCGCCTCGGTCTCGGCGGCCGTCTCCGGCAGGTCGAGCCCGAGCCCGTCGTAGAGCAGGACGGTACGGCGGTACGGCGCCGGAAGTTCGAGGAGCGCGGTGAGCAGCGCCCGTCGGCCCGCCTCGCCGGGCGGGGCGTCGGGGTGCTTGTGGGCACGGCGCAGCCGGTGCCAGGGGGAGAGGGCGTACTCGTAGGCCGTCGCCCGCACCCAGCCCACCGGGTCCGCGTCGACGGCCACCTCGGGCCAGTGCTCCCAGGCGCGGTGGAAGGCGTGCTCGACGGCCTCGCCGGAGAGCCGCCGCCGACCGGTCAGCAGGTACGTCTGATGGACGAGGCCGGGCGCCGCCTGCGCGTACAGCGCGTCGAACGCCTCCTCGGGAGTGTGTCCCGGTACGGCGGGGGGCCCGGCGGGCCGCTCCTCCGCGATCCTGCGGACCTCGGCCGCGACCGGTTTCAGCCGCTCCTGCGGCTGCGGGGTGCCTTTGCGGGACGGGCCCGCGGCGATGGCCGGGGACGGGGAGGGGGCCTTCGGTGGCTTGGCGGCCCGCTTGATCGCGGCCTTGGGGCGGACGTTCGCCGCGGGGGCGGGCGCCGGTGCCTGTGTTTTCGCCGGTGCCTGCGCCCGTACGGGTGACGGTGGGGCGTACCACGGCTTCGCGGACTGCTCCGAAGCGTGCGAAGGGGCCGACGGCGTCGACGGGACCGAGGGCGTCCACGGGGTCGACGGGGCCGACGGGGACGCGGTCGACGCCTCCTCGGAGATCGGCGCGTCGTCCGGCCCGCAGGTGCCGAGCAGCTTCGCGTACGCCTCGCGCTTGCGGCCCCGTGGTGCCGAACGCCCGGTCTCCCATGCCTTGACCGTGGCCTTCGTGACGCCCATGGCCTCGGCGACCTGCTCCTCGCTCAGGGCGAGGGCCTCACGCAACCTGCGCCGCTCCTTCGGGGTCGGCAGGGTGGCGGAGGATGCGGAATCCGCAGTGCTCCGGCTCATCGGCGTCTACCTCCCGCAGAGCTGCTGTGGGCGGAAAAGTACATAAACGTATCTTGAGCGACACAACGGAGGTTTGCCTGTTACGCGGCAAAAGCGCGTGTCGTTGGCAGCATGGCTCCGTGACCCATGTGACCGAGCACCCCCTGGTCCAGGGCGGCCGTTCCGCCGCGCTCGCCACCGCCTGCGTCCGGGGCGGGGTCGCCGCCGGACTGGGGCTCGGCGCCCTCGCGGTCCTCGTGATCGCCGGCTGGATCGGCTCCCCGTACCCCGACAGCGGCCCCCACGGCGCCCTGCACCTGGCCGCCGGGCTCTGGCTGCTCGCGCACGGCGTGGACCTCGTCCGTACGGACACCCTGTCCGGACTGCCCGCGCCCCTCGGCATCGTGCCGATGCTCCTGGCCGCCCTGCCCGTCTGGCTCGTCCACCGTGCCGCCCGCGACACCGTCGACACGGGCGGTGACGGCGACCGGAGGCCTCCCTCCGCGGTCGGCGCGGTCGGCGCCGTGGCCGGCGGATACCTCCTGGTCGCCGCCGTGGTCGTGGTCTACGGCCAGAGCGGCCCGCTGTCCGCCGAGCTGCTCGGCGCCGGGCTCTGGCTGCCCGCCGTCGTGGTGACCGCGGCCGCGGCGGGCGTGTGGACGGCGTCCGGGCGGCCCCTTCCCGAACAGCGCCAGACGGCCGCCGCCCTGCGGGCGGCCGGGACCGGGCTCGTCACACTGCTCGGCGGCGGCGCGGCCGTCGCGGCGTTCTCGCTGGCCTGGCACGCGGGTGAGGCGCAGACCGCGTACGCCGGCCTCACGGGGGAGTGGTCGGGACGGGTGGCGGTGCTGCTTCTGGTCCTCGCGCTGCTGCCGAACATGGCCGTCTGGGGAGCCGCGTACGGGCTCGGGCCGGGCTTCACCCTCGGCACCGGTGCGTTCGCGACCCCGCTGGGTCTCGTCGGCGACCCGGCGGTTCCGCCCTTCCCGCTGCTCGCCGCGCTGCCCGACGACGGGCGCGGCGGCTGGATCCATTGGGCGGCCGCGGCGGTCCCGCTCGTCGCCGTGCTGCTCCAGGGCGGCCGGGTGGGCCGTTCGGCGCGGACCTGGACGGCCCGGGACACGGCGCTGACGGCGCTGGGCACGGCCTGGGGCTGCGGTGCGGTGGTCGCCGCGCTCTCGGCCGCCGCGGGCGGCCCGCTCGGCACGGCCCGGCTGTCGGCGTTCGGCCCGGTGTGGTGGCAGACGGGTGCGGCGACGGTCCTGTGGGGTGCCTGCGTCGGAGTGCCGGTGGCTCTGGGAGTACGGGCCTGGGGCCGGCGTGTCCCGCGCCCGAAGCGCCTGCCGGGGCCGGGACCGGCGGAGGCTTCGGTGGCGGCGGCGCGGACGGTGGCGGCCGTACCCGCGGGGCCCGAGGCCTGCCCCGTACCCGCCGCCGGTCCCGTACCTCCGCCGGTCACGTCCGCCGCGGACGGGCCGGAAGACGAGAAGGCGCCGTGGGAGACGCCCCTGGCGGGCCCCGCCGGGAAGAAGGCCGGGGCGAAGGCGCCCGTCGCCGCCCTCGGACTCGACGACGATCCGCCGTACGACGCCTACGACCCGTACGGCGACTCCGTCTTCGAGCCCTACGACTACCTCCCGGCGGCCTGGGAACCCGGCGCGCCCCCGCCGCCTCCGGCCCCGTCCGCCGACTAGGTCCCGTCCGCCGTGCGACTACTCCCGGACGCCGAAGCCCGCGCGCAGCGGCTTCGGCAGGAGGTCGTTGCAGGCCAGCTGGCCTGCGTGGGTGAGGGCGTCGTCACGGCACTCGTAGAAGTCGCTGTAGACGAGCTGCATGGTGAAGCCCACGGCGACGATCATCAGAGCCACGCTCGCCGCGACCAGACCGCTGATCGCGGCCGTCCGCATCGAGCGGAGCGGGGCCGCCGTCGCGCCCTGTCCCGAAGGCCGGCCCGCGGGCTGCCCCGCGGCCTGTCCCGAGGGCTGAGACGCGGGCCCGGCCGCCGGCTGTGATGTCGGCGACAGCGGGTCGGCCGGCTTCGGCTTGGCGCGCAGCGAGCTGATCGCCCAGTAGGCGCCCAGGGCGCCGAGGAGCAGCGCCAGTTCCGGGATCTCGAAGATGGCGAAGAAGAAGGCCCACATGCCGGCGAGGATCGCGTACCGCGCGCGGCGCTGCGCCGGGTCCGTCGGGTCCCAGCGGAGCCCCCGTCCCCCGCCGCCGCCCTGGCCGGGCCCACCCTGGCCGGGGCCGCCCTCCGGCCCTCCCTGGCCGCCGCCCTGCCGCTCGGGCCCACGGCCGAAGCCGTCGTTCGAGCGGCCCGGCTGGCGCGGGCTCCAGCGGCCGTCGGACGGCCCCGACGACCCGGAGTCCCCGGACGATTCGTCGTCCGAGCCCTCCGGTCGCCGCGGCTGCCACGGCTGATCCGGCCGACCCTCGGGCGGCGGCGCGAACGGGTTGTTGTCGTCCGTGGACTGGCGTTCCGGCATCTGCTGAACGTCTTCCCTCTGTCGTCGCGACCACGGCCGCACCCGTGGTCTCCGCTGCTGTCTCGTGTGCTGCCGTTCGTGCTCTCGACCGGTGCCGGTCGGGTGCGCGTCCGGCGTCGGACCTTGACGCTACCGCCCTGCTCCGCCCCCGTCCCGTGGGGGCCGTCCGGTGTGCCGGTATCGTTGCTGACGGTCGAGCCATTCGTAGGGTTCCCCGTATCGAGCGGCACGATTCGTTCGTACGATCGCACAAATACCACGGAAAGAGTGACCCAGTGGCTGCCGCCCGCCTCGTCGTCCTGGTCTCCGGTTCCGGTACCAATCTGCAGGCCCTCCTCGACGGCATCGCCGCGGACCCCGAGGGCTACGGCGCGGAGATCGTCGCCGTCGGCGCCGACCGCGACGGCATCGCAGGTCTGGAGCGCGCCGAGCGCGCCGGACTGCCGACCTTCGTCTGCCGGGTCAAGGACCACTCCACCCGCGAGGACTGGGACCGCGCCCTCACCGAGGCCACCGCCGCGCACGAGCCGGATCTCGTCGTCTCGGCCGGCTTCATGAAGATCGTCGGCAAGGAGTTCCTCGCCCGCTTCGGCGGCCGGGTCGTCAACACCCACCCGGCTCTGCTGCCCAGTTTTCCCGGTGCCCACGGGGTGCGTGACGCCCTCGCCTACGGCGCGAAGGTCACCGGGTGCACCGTCCACTTCGTCGACGACGGTGTCGACACCGGCCCGATCATCGCCCAGGGCGTGGTCGAGGTGCGGGACGAGGACGATGAAGCCGCTCTGCACGAGCGCATCAAGGAAGTCGAGCGCTCACTGCTCGTCGACGTCGTGGGGCGCCTCGCCCGGCACGGCTACCGCATTGAGGGACGAAAGGTTCATGTCGGTGAACACGGACACCGTTAAGCCCATCCGCCGCGCGCTGGTCAGCGTCTACGACAAGACGGGGCTCGAGGAGCTGGCCCGCGGTCTGCACGAGGCCGGTGTCGAGCTCGTCTCCACCGGCTCCACGGCAGGGAAGATCGCCGCCGCCGGTGTGCCGGTCACCAAGGTCGAGGAGCTGACCGGCTTCCCCGAGTGCCTGGACGGCCGCGTCAAGACCCTCCACCCGCGCGTGCACGCCGGCATCCTCGCCGACCTGCGCCTGGAGTCGCACCGCGAGCAGCTCGCCGAGCTCGGCGTGGAGCCCTTCGACCTGGTCGTCGTGAACCTCTACCCGTTCAAGGAGACCGTCGCCTCCGGCGCCACTCCCGACGAGTGCGTCGAGCAGATCGACATCGGCGGCCCGTCGATGGTGCGCGCCGCGGCCAAGAACCACCCGTCCGTGGCCGTCGTCACCGACCCCGGCGCCTACGCCGCGGTCCTCCAGGCGGTCAAGGAGGGCGGCTTCACGCTGGGGCTGCGCAAGCGGTTCGCCGCCCGGGCCTTCCAGCACACCGCCGCGTACGACGTGGCCGTCGCCTCCTGGTTCGCCGACGACTACGCGGCAGCCGACGACTCGGGCTTCCCCGACTTCCTGGGCGCCACCTACGAGCGGAACAACGTCCTGCGCTACGGCGAGAACCCCCACCAGGGCGCCGCGCTGTACGTCGACGGCACGGGCGGCCTCGCCGAGGCCGAGCAGCTGCACGGCAAGGAGATGTCGTACAACAACTACACGGACACCGACGCCGCGCGCCGGGCCGCGTACGACCACACCGAGCCCTGCGTCGCGATCATCAAGCACGCCAACCCGTGCGGCATCGCGGTCGGCGCCGACGTCGCCGAGGCCCACCGCAAGGCCCACGCCTGCGACCCGCTGTCCGCCTTCGGCGGCGTCATCGCCGTCAACCGCCCCGTCTCGGTCGCCATGGCCGAGCAGGTCGCGGAGATCTTCACCGAGGTCATCGTCGCCCCGGCGTACGAGGACGGTGCCGTCGAGGTCCTCGCCAAGAAGAAGAACATCCGCGTCCTCAAGGCCGCGGGCGCCCCGGGCAACCCGGTCGAGGTCAAGCCGATCGACGGCGGCGCGCTGCTCCAGGTCACCGACCGCCTCCAGGCCGACGGCGACGACCCGGCGAACTGGACCCTGGCGACCGGTGAGGCCCTGTCGGCCGACGAGCTCGCCGAGCTGTCCTTCGCCTGGAAGGCCTGCCGCGCGGTCAAGTCCAACGCGATCCTGCTCTCCAAGGACGGCGCCTCGGTCGGCGTCGGCATGGGACAGGTCAACCGTGTCGACTCCGCGAAGCTCGCGGTCGAGCGGGCGGGCGAGGAGCGGGCGCGCGGCTCCTACGCCGCTTCGGACGCCTTCTTCCCCTTCCCCGACGGCCTGGAGATCCTCACCGCGGCCGGCGTGAAGGCGGTCGTGCAGCCGGGCGGATCGATGCGGGACGAGCTGGTGGTCGAGGCCGCGAAGAAGGCGGGCGTGACGATGTACCTCACGGGGACGCGCCACTTCTTCCACTGATCGGTGCGCTCCGGGCCGGGTGAGCCGGTCCGTACGAGAGGCGTGGGGGGGGGGGGGGGGGGGCCCCGGGGAGCACACCCCCCCTCTCCCCTGAACCACCTGGTTCTCTTCCTCCCCCTCCCTCTGCTTCGCCCTCCCTAAGTCTCTCCTTTT
>NZ_JBVHZJ010000087.1:21753-23493 GCF_055574655.1 Streptomyces sp. NPDC029956
CTTCCCGTGTGGGCGTCTATTCCGTCTTTCTCTCCCCCCCCCCCCCCCCCCGTCCCCCCCCCCCCCCCCCCCCCCCCCCCCCCCCCCCCCCCGCCCCCCTTCGTGCCCGGGACCGCTCGGTGATCGATCCGCCGATCGAGTGGACTCTGGTCTAATGGGTTGCTCTTTTGTCGACCACTGGTAGTGGGGGCGTGGTGTTGGACGTACAGAACAGGTCCGCCGAGGAGGCCGACACCGGCACTCCGGGCGCCACCGGCACCGAGTCGCCGGACGGTCTCGCGCCGGCCCCGCTCCTCCCGTACCTGATCCTCGCGGGCGTCCTGTGCGGCCTGTACTTCCTGTACTCCTGGGTGCAGTACGCGTACTTCCGCACCCCGTCCTGGGACCTCGGGATCTTCGGGCAGTCGGTCAGGGCGTACGCCGAGTTCCGGGCCCCGATCGTCGACATCAAGGGCCCCGGCTTCCACATACTCGGCGACCACTTCAGCCCCGTCACGGCGCTCCTCGCGCCGCTCTACTGGGTCTGGTCCTCGCCGGTCTCGCTGCTCTTCGCCCAGGCCGCGCTCTTCGCCTCCGGCGCCGTCGTCGTCGGCCGCACCACCCAGCAGATCCTCGGCAGCCGGGCCGCCGGCATCGGGCTGGCGCTCGCGTACGGGCTCTCCTGGGGACTCCAGGAAGCCGTCAAGTCCGACTTCCACGAGATCGCCTTCGCCGTCCCGATGCTCGCCCTGACCTGCCGGGCCCTGCTCATCGGGCGCTGGACCGCGGCCGCCGCCTGGGCCGCCCCGCTCGTCCTCGTCAAGGAGGACATGGGGCTGACCGTCTCGATGGTCGGCGTCGTCCTCTTCCTGAAGGGGCAGAAGCGGCTCGGCGCGGCCCTGGCGGGCTTCGGCGCGGCGGCGTTCGCGCTGACCGTCCTCGTCCTGATCCCGGCGGCGAGCCGGGTCGGCGAGTACGACTACTGGTCGAAGATCGAGAAGACCGGGCAGGGCACCGAGACCTCCTTCGCGCAGGTCATCGGCGACGCGCTGTCCTCGGGCGAGCGCTGGGAGATGGTGGTCTTCCTGCTCGCGATCACCGGCTTCCTCGCCCTGCGCTCCCCGCTGATCCTGCTCGTGCTGCCCACGCTCGGCTGGCGTTTCCTCTCCCAGGACCCGAACCACTGGGGCATGCACTGGCACTACAGCGCCATCCTCATGCCGGTGGTCTTCCTGGCCCTGGTGGACGGCGTCCGCTCCGTGCGCACCTCCCCGCAGGCGTGGCTCGCCTCGTACGGGAAGGTCGTCGTCCCGGTGGCGACGGCGGTCGCGCTGGTGCTCGCCGCGAACCTGCCGCTGCGGGAGCTGACGAAACCGGAGACGTACCGGACGGACGTCCGGGCCGAGCAGGCGCGGGCGGCGGTCGACGCGGTGCCCGAGGGCGCGAGCGTGGAGGCGGACGTCTCGCTCCTCGCCCACCTCACGGCGGACCACCGGGTCTACTGGGTCGGCACGTCGAAGGGCGCCACCCCGGACTATCTCGCGCTCGATCTGCGCGGCTGGTCGCAGCAGGTCTCGGACCCCGAGCAGCTGGCTTCGCAACTGCATCCGGAGGCGCGGTACGAGATCACCCACCGCTCGGACGGCTTCGCGGTCCTCAAGCGGGTCTGACGCCGTGCACGTGGAGGGGGGGGGGGGGGGGGGGGGGGGAGGGCCCCCCCCCCCGGTGATTCGTCGCTCCTTCTTTTTTTGTTTTCCCCCG
>NZ_JBVHZJ010000087.1:23503-26096 GCF_055574655.1 Streptomyces sp. NPDC029956
CCACCCCCCCCTCTCGCTGCCCCCCCCCCCCCACTACCCCCCCCCCCTTGCGGGATATCCCCCTACCCCCCCTCCCCCTCCCCCCACCCCCCCCCCCCCCCCCCCCCTCCCCTCCCCCTTCCCCCCCCCCCCCCCCCCCCCCCCCCCCCCTCCACGTGTGGATCAGTACTGCTGCTTGTTGCGGTTGAACCAGGCGGCGCCGTCCGACTTCGCCACGAAGACGATGACCAGGACGGCCAGGGCGAGGCCCACGATGCCGAGGGGCAGCGAGAACAGGCTGAACAGCACGCTGACCGAGGAGTAGACGATGGTGCCGATCCGGACGCCGTTGCCGCCGGAGCGGAACTTGGCGGCGAGCACCATGCCGACGGCGGCGAAGATCAGCGAGAAGATGCCGAGGCCGATCAGGATGCCCTGGCCCAGGTCGCCGAAGGCGTCGACGTCGGCGGACGAGGCGCCGGACTTCTCCAGCTCGCTGTCGAGCGCGAACGACATGGCGATCACGGCGAGGCCGCCGATGACGTTGAACGCGCCGCTGATCCACATCATGACGCGTGCGGCCTTCACCCCGCCCGGCATCTCCGTGATCGCGCCCGGGTAGCCGCCGCCACCGTACGGCGAGACCGGCGGGGCGGCGGGGTAGCCGTAGCCCTGCTGAGGCGGCACGCCCTGGGGCGCCTGCGGGTAGCCGTAACCGGGCTGCTGGCCCTGGCCCTGACCCTGCGGCTGGCCGTACGGGTTGTTCGGGTCACCGAAGCTCATCGCGGGTTTCCTCCGTGAATCTCTCTGTGCGGGGACGACGCGGCCCGCGCGGAGGACTTTTCACGGGATGTGAGCGGATTCCCCCCGGCACTTTCCGCGGTACTTCGCCGATCATCGTGGTCGCTTGGTCGACTTTTTGTCCAGTCGATACGCATCTGAGTTGTGCAAGTGCAACCCGTCGCTCCGTGTGATCGGCCGCCCGGCACGAGCGAATTGGAACAAGGCGGGGGTCATCCGGGAGGATGTATCCATGAGCGCCCAGATTCTCGATGGCAAGGCCACCGCAGCTGCGATCAAGTCCGATCTGACCGTCCGTGTGGCGGCCCTCAAGGAGCAGGGCGTCACACCGGGACTCGGCACCGTCCTGGTCGGCGACGACCCGGCCAGCCAGAAGTACGTGGCGGGCAAGCACCGCGACTGCGCCCAGGTCGGCATCGCCTCCATCCAGCGCCACCTTCCGGCGACCGCCACGCAGGAGGAGATCGAGGCGGTCGTACGCGAGCTCAACGAGGACCCGACCTGCACCGGGTACATCGTCCAGCTCCCGCTGCCGAAGGGCATCGACGAGAACCGCATCCTGGAGCTGATGGACCCGGCCAAGGACGCCGACGGTCTGCACCCGACCAACCTCGGTCGGCTCGTGCTCAACGAGCCCGCCCCGCTGCCCTGCACGCCGAACGGCGTCATCACACTGCTCCGCGCGCACGGCGTGGAGATCAACGGCGCGGAGGTCGTGGTCGTCGGCCGCGGTGTCACCATCGGCCGCCCGATGCCGCTCATCCTCACCCGCCGCTCCGAGAACGCGACCGTGACCCAGTGCCACACCGGCACCCGGGACCTGTCGGCGCACCTGCGGAACGCCGACATCATCGTCGCGGCGGCCGGTGTGCCGCACCTGATCAAGCCCGAGGACGTGAAGCCGGGCGCGGCCGTCCTCGACGTCGGCGTCTCGCGCAACGGCGAGGGCAAGATCCTCGGCGATGTGGACCCCGGTGTCGCCGAGGTGGCCGGCTGGATCTCCCCGAACCCCGGCGGTGTCGGCCCGATGACCCGTGCCCAGCTCCTCGTCAACGTCGTCGAGGCCGCCGAGCGCGCGGCCGCGGCGCTCTGACGTGACCCCCGGGACCCCGGGCGCAGCCGGGACCCCGGACGGGGCCGGCGACGGCTCGTCGAAGAACGGGAGCGTCCCGGCGTCGGGCGCGCGCGCCTCGGGCTCCGGCGCCTCGGCCGGTGGTGCTGCGAGTGGTGGTGCTGCGAGCACGGGTGCCTCGGCCGGCGGCTCCGCGCCCGGTGGCGCCACGGCCTGGAAGCGGCCCGCGCCGAGCCTCACCACCGACACCGCGCGGCCCGAGGGCGGCGGCCGGGCGGCTCCCGGCGACGCCCCGGCCCCCGCCCGGCAGTGGCCGCTGCTCACCGTGCTCGGTCTCGCCGGGCTCGGTCTGCTCGTGGTCGGGACGGACGCCTTCCTGCAGTCGTTCCGCATCGGCACGATGCTGGTCGGCGCGGCGCTCCTGGTGGGTGCCGTGCTGCGCCGGGTGCTGCCCTCGGTGGGCATGCTCGCCGTACGGTCCCGCTTCACGGACATGATCACGTACGGGGTCATGGGTGGCCTGATCGTGCTGCTCGCGCTCATGGTGCAGCCGTCGCCCTGGCTGAAGATCCCGTTCCTGGAGGACATCCTCCATCTGACGGTCACCTGACGGTCGCCCGAGGTCCGGACGCCCCGGACGGCAGGTGGCGGGGGGGGGGGGGGGGGGGGGGGGGGGGGGGGGGGGGGGGGGGGGGGGGGGGGGGGGGGGGGGGGGGGGGGGGGGGGGGGGGGGGGGGGGGG
>NZ_JBVHZJ010000088.1:0-26031 GCF_055574655.1 Streptomyces sp. NPDC029956
TGATCGCCGGGCGGGGGAAGCACAAAAACTGGACCCGCCCAACCCCCCCCCCCCCCCCCCCCCCCCCTCCCCCCCCTCCCCCCCTCCCCCCCCCCCCCCCCCCCCCGCGTCCGACGTTCCGGCGTAAGTCGTTCCGGCGTCCGACGTTCCGGCGTGAGTCGTTGTGGCGTCAGGTCAGTCGTGCGTCGGCTCGGCGGCAGCCGAGCGACGCCCGCCGGCGGAGGCGACCAACGCGTCTGCCACGACCGCCGCGTCTGCCTCTGCGACGTCCGCCGGGTATTCCGGCAGCAGATCGTCCCAGACCGGCAGCCATGACCCGTACAGCTGGGCCTGTCCCTCGGGCCGGGCGAAGAACCAGATGTGCAGATGCGCGCCGCCGTCCCCGATGCGGTAGACGTGGGCCCGCGAGACGTGGGGCAGAGCCTGTACGTGTCGGACGATGTGAGTGGTCAGAACCCCCAACTCGGCCGCCAGTTCGTCGGGCAGGTCTGCCATGTCGTGGTGCTCGAGCGGATGCAGCATGAGCACCAGCGGCACACCGACGCCGGCGATCCGCGTGAGCCGCCACGTGTCGTTGAACCAGATGCCATCGCCCCGGTCACGGCACGACTCGCAGTTCGACGGGTCCTCGCCGTGTCGCGGAGGTTCGGGCAGAACGGGAGGGCGCAGGGGCGAGACGCGCAAGCCGTCCGCCTCGAACGGGCTGATGCTCCACCCTGTCATGCGCGCGAGCGGGAGCCGACGCTCGGCATCGGCGGCGGCAAGGGCGTGGTCGTAGAACTCGTCAGGTCGCAAAGCCATGGCCCGAAGACTAGTTCGACGTCGACGCCCGGTGCGGGCCGCTGCGCATCATCGCGGCCTCAGGAACGGCTCGACCCGTTCCGGACCGCGTCCGTGCGCATCGGATCGAGATCACCGCAGCCGACGGGCGCGCAGCACCAGGTCATCGGTGTGGTGTGCGCCCGCTCCGCCGTCGGGCGCCACGCGGGCGCGCCGTTCGTCCACTTCCACCGCCCAGTCGTCGCCGAGGAGAGCCGTGACCATCGCGGGCCAGACGTAGTCGGCCGGGTCGAAGCCGCTCTCGTCCGGCGGCCGGGTGTCCATTCCCGCGTGGTGGACGAGCAGCAGCACACCGCCGACCGCGACGGCCGCGGTCAACGCCCGCTCGGCGGCGGCGTCGGGGGTGCGCAGCAGCGCCGGATACTGTGCGGACACCAGGTCGAAGGAGCCCGGCGGGAACGCCGCGTCCGTCAGTGCTGCGTGGACCCAGCGCACGGTGACGCCTGCGTCTCGTGCGTGTCCGGCCGCCCGCTCCAGGGCCACACCCGAGACCTCGAGGGCGGTCACGTCCCAGCCGCCGTGCGCGAGCCAGACGGCGTCCGCACCCTCGCCGCAGCCGACGTCGAGAACCCGCCCTGGAGTGAGGCCGGCGACCTCCGCCACGAGCGCGCCGTTCGGCCGGCCGCTCCAGAGTTGTTGCCGGTCGGCGTACCGGTTGTCCCACTCCGCCCGCAGTGCGGGGTCTCCGACGTAGGCGTCGATGGGCGAGGGGGCGTCGGACGCGGGCGATCCCGCTGCGATGTTCTCGGTCACGGACCCACCATGCCCATCCGGCTCCACTCATGGCGCGAAATTTGCCGGTCCGGCAAGTTCGGCGGCCGGAGGCGGAGAGACAGGGAGTCGTCTCCGTCCGACGCACCGTTGCTGAAATTCTCCATTCAGGATCTTGATACCTGTTCGACGCTATGCGAGATTCGGCGCACGCAGTCACGTGTCAACGGCTGCGCTCCGTCCGGACACACCGGAATCGCTGCGGGAAAGGTCTCCACCATGCCGGTCCAGCACACCCCCGGGGAGCGACTCTCCATGGAGACGCGCACCATCGAGGTCATCCCTGACGCCGAGCGGCACGGCACGCCGCGTAGCCAGTTCACTCTGTGGTTCGGCGCAAACATGCAGATCACCGCGATCGTCGACGGCGCTCTGGCAGTCGTCTTCGGCGCCGACGCGCTCTGGGCGATACCCGCGCTGCTCATCGGCAACCTGCTCGGCGGCATCGTGATGGCGCTGCACTCCGCGCAGGGACCGCGGCTCGGTGTCCCGCAGATGATCTCCAGCCGCGCGCAGTTCGGCGTCCACGGGGCGGTCCTCCCCCTGTTGTTGGTGATCCTCATGTACCTCGGCTTCGCCGCGACCGGCAGTGTCCTGGCCGGCCAGGCACTGTCCGAGATGCTGCACATCGACAACACGAACGCCGGCATCCTCCTCTTCGGCGCGCTGACCGCCGTGGTCGCGGTGACCGGCTACCGGCTCATCCACATCGCGGGGCGCATCGCCACGGTCGTCGGCGTGCTCGGCCTCGGCTACCTGCTGGTGCGGCTGTTCACCCAGTACGACGTCGGCGCGCACGTCGGGAACAAGGGCTTCGAAACAGCGACCTTCCTCCTCGCCGTGGGGCTCGGCGCCGGATGGCAGCTGACCTTCGGCCCGTACGTCGCCGACTACTCGCGCTACCTGCCGCGCGACACCAGCACGCGCACGACGTTCTGGTCCACGTTCGCCGGCTCCGTCATCGGCTCCCAGTGGGCGATGACGCTGGGAGCGCTCACCGCCGCCGTCGCCGGCAAGACCTTCCTCAGCGACCAGGTGGGCTTCCTCGGCGACCTTGCCGGGCCCGCAGTCCTCGCGTTCCTCATCTACCTGGTGATCGTGGTCGGCAAGCTGACGGTCAACTGCCTCAACGCGTACGGCGGCTTCATGTCGATCCTGACCACGGTCACCGCGTTCGACGGCCGCTCGCGCATCTCGGCCGCCGCCCGAGCCGCCTACATCCTCGGCTTCACCGCCGTGTCGATGGTCATCGCGCTGGCCGCCAGCGACGACTTCCTGAACAACTTCAAGAACTTCGTGCTCCTCATCCTGATGGTGTTCACCCCGTGGAGCGCGATCAACCTCGTCGACTACTACCTGGTCTCCCGCGAACGCGTCGACATCCCCGCCCTGTACGACCCGGACGGCCGCTACGGCCGCTGGAACGTCACCGCTCTGGCCTGTTACGTCGTGGGCGTCGCCGTCCAGATCCCGTTCCTGGCCACCAAGCTGTACACCGGCGCGCTCACCAAGAGGCTCGACGGCGCCGACATCTCGTGGATCGTCGGGCTCGTGGTCACCGCGGCCCTGTACTGGCTGTGGGTGCGGCGCACGGCCGACCCGCCCGCCGAGACCGTCCACCCGACCGTCACCGAAGCCGACGCCACGGCTGCGCCCGTCGGCTGACCCCCGTACGCACCCGTCGGGCGCACCGTGCGCCCGCGAGGCGGCGTCGGGCGAGAGCTGTGCGACCGCTCGCCCGACGCGCCGCCGTACGCCCCGACGCGTCGTCGTACGCGGCCACCGCAAGGAGCCGGGACCAGGTAAATGCGTCGACAGCGCCCTCGGTACCCGGCAGAGTGGCCGCCCGTGACGAGCAGTGAGCTGTGGACCCGTGCGACCGCCGACCGCTACGACGCCGAGGAGGCCGAGTCGTCCTCGGCCGCCGTTCTCGGACCGACTCTCGACTTCCTCGCCGAGCTCGCCGGAGACGGCCGGGCCCTGGAGTTCGCCATCGGGACCGGACGAGTGGGCGTCCCGCTCCGGGAACGCGGCGTGCCGGTCGTGGGCATCGAACTGTCCGAGCACATGGCAGCGGTGCTACGGCCCAAGATCGACGAGGAGACGCTCCCGGTGGTCATCGGGGACATGGCCACCACCGTCGTTCCCGGCGAGTTCACCCTGGTCTATCTCGTCTACAACACCATCACGAACCTGCTCACGCAGGACGAGCAGGTCGAGTGCTTCCGCAACGCCGCACGTCATCTGGAGCCCGGTGGCCGATTCGTCATCGAGCTGGGCGTGCCGCCGCTGCGGTTCCTTCCACCCGGACAGGTCGCCGTGCCGTTCGACGTCTCCGAGCAGCATCTCGGCTTCGACACCTTCGACCTGGTCGAGCAGATCCTCGTCTCGCACCACGTCACCCGCGACGGCGAAGACGGCCGCTACCGCCGTGACGACTCCCGGCACCGCTACGCCTGGCCGGCCGAGCTCGACCTGATGGCGCGGATCGCCGGGCTCGAGCTGGAGCGTCGCGTCGCGGACTGGGAAGGGGCGCCGTTCACCCAGGACTCCGCGAAGCACATCTCCGTGTGGCGCAAGCCGACCTGAGGCCGGCCGGCGGGCCGGCGACGTGCGTCGTGCCCGTCTCTTGACTCCGGCAGTGCCTGGGCCGGCCCCCTGTGACGCCCGTGGCGCCGTCCGGGCAGGTCCGACGACGAGGAGCACGGTGATCACCCAGGGCGTGAGAATCGCGACAGCCTGCGAAGCCTGCGGCGGCGTGCTGATCCGGGATATCGGCCAGTTCATCGACCGTGGGAGTCTCTGGTGGGGAACCGAGGGGAGCTGCCGGGGCTGCCCCGTCGCCTGGTGCGAGCAGGACAGCGGTGGGGCGACCCCTGAGGAGTTCCGCCAGGCGCTCCTGGCCGAACACGGGCCTGCCAGGCTCCGGTCGGCAGAACCCGAAGCGCGTCCCGTGAACGTCCTGCGTGCCCTGCGTGAGGTGGACGAGCTGTCCCTCGCACGAGCGCGAACGATGGCGGACCAGCTGAGAACGACCGGCTTGTCGGGCACACTCGTCGAGATGGAGCTCGTCGCGGCGCGCCTCCGGCCCGCTCGGTGGCCGTGACCGTGGAGACCTCGCCCAGCTGACCGGCAGCGGCGGACGACACACCGGACGAGACCGTCTCCGTCCCCATGCGAGGAAAAGGGCGACCGCGTGATGAGCGAGGCCGTGGGCCCCTGGGTCCACCGGTATGTCGATCATGCGAACTACGCGCGTCGACCTGCCCGTACGCCGTTGACGGCCCTGTCCGTCTCGACAAGACTCCTGGCTCATGCAGCCCCCGCGTGACCGCTCGGTCACCCGCTTCCAGCGCCGGCACGTGGACCTCGTCCGTGTCGCGAGCGCTGTCTGTCGCTGCCCCTGACCGTTCGCTTCCCACTCGCCCCGCACCCCACGCATCCTCCCTTCACCCCGCCCGCCGGGCCTCGGAGGCATGCCCGCACGCCCTCCTGGAGACCCGTATGTCCACGCCCCTGTCCCGCCGCGCCCTCGGCGGGGTCGCCGCCGGTGCCGCAGCTGCCGCCGCCCTGGGAGCCACCGCCTCCGCCGCGCAGGCGTCGCCCACGGCCGTCCCGCGGGAGCGGCCGTTCCGAGCCGCTCGGCCTCGCCGCCACTCCCGACGGCCCAACATCCTCTTCATCCTGGGCGACGACCTCGGCTGGGCCGACCTCTCCTCGTACGGCTCCCCGCACATCCGCACCCCCCACCTGGACCGGCTCTCCCGCGAGGGCGTCCGCTTCACCGACGCCTACTCCGGCTCCGCGACCTGCTCCCCCACCCGCTTCAGCCTCTACACCGGCCGCTACCCGGGCCGTACGAAGGGCGGGCTCGCCGAGCCGATCGCCGACAAGTCCGTCGGCCTTGAGCCCACCCATCCGACGCTCGCCTCGCTCCTCCGGGATTCCGGCTACGCCACCGCCCTGATCGGCAAGTGGCACTGCGGCTACCTGCCGGACTACTCCCCCACCCGTTCCGGCTGGGACGAGTTCTTCGGCAACTTCGGCGGGGCCCTGGAGTACTACTCCAAGCTCGGCCTCGGCGGCGAGTACGACCTCTACGAGGGCGACGCCGAGTACAAGGACCTTCGCTACTACACCCGGATCCTCACCGAGCGGGCGAGCGAGTACGTCAGCCGCGACCACGACAAGCCCTGGCTGCTCAACCTGAACTTCACCACCCCGCACTGGCCCTGGATAGCCGACGGCGACAAGGAGGCGAGCGACGAGATCGTCCGCCGCATCAAGGCCGGCGACCGCTCCGCCCTCTGGCACCAGGACGGCGGCTCCGTCGAGAAGTACAAGGAGATGGTCGAGGACCTCGACCGCTCGATCGGACAGGTCCTCAAGGCGCTGAAGCGGTCCGGCCAGGAGGAGGACACGCTCGTCTTCTTCGCCAGCGACAACGGCGGCGAGCGCTTCTCCTACAACTGGCCGCTCGCCGGCAACAAGGGCTCGCTCCAGGAGGGCGGCATCCGCGTCCCGTCGATCCTGCGCTGGCCCGCCCGGATCGACGGAGGCCAGGTCAGCGACCTGCCGGTGTTCACGCCCGACTGGACGGCGACCCTGCTCGACCTGGCCGGAGCCCGCCCCCACCCGGCGTACCCCCTCGACGGCACGAGCCTCGCCGGGCACCTGCTCCGCGGCGCCGACGTGCCCGAGCGGGATCTCTTCTGGCGGGTACGGGGCGAGCGGGCACTGCGCCGCGGCGACTGGAAGTACTACCGGGGCAAGTCCGGCCGCGACCAGCTCTTCCATCTGTCCGAGGACTCCCGCGAACAGGCCGACCGGGCGCCGTTCGAGCCTGCGCGACTCGCCGAGCTGCGGACCGCGTGGGAACGGATCGACGCGGGGCTGCTCCGCTACTGAGGCGTGGCGGAGGTCCGTGCGGCGAGGTCCGCTCCCGAGCTGTCGGTGGGTGGCGGGGATCGCCGCCAGGCTCCGCTCCCGGGCCGTCGGTGAGGCGGGGTGACGCGGCCGGCCCCTGCCCCTCATCCATCGGTGAGGAGCAGGGTTTCGCGGCGAGGCCCCGCCCCTCATCTGCCGGTGAAGGGCGAGGGCTCGCTCAGTGGAGCACCTCACGCTCCCATTGCCCCTGCTGCTGGGTGTGCAGACGCCAGTAGTGCTCGGCGATGTCGTCGGGGTCGTACGCGGTCCCGGGTGCGACGACCCCGCCGACGGTGACCGTGGCCACGTGCACACCCGAAGGTCCGTACTCGGCGTCGAGCAGTTCGACCAGAGCCCTCACCCCGGCCTTGCCCAGGGACAGGCTCACGTACTGCGCCTTCATCTCGGGCATCCCGCCGGTGACGACGAAGGTTCCCCGTCCGCGCCGTGCCATCCCGGGCAGGACGTGTGCGGCGGCGGTGAGCGCGCCGAGGACGTTGACCGCGTAGGTGTCCGCGTGGTCGCGGAGCGGGAGTTCGCCGACGGCATCGGGTCGGATGACGGCCGCGTTGTAGACCACGACGTCGGGTTCGCCGAGTTCACCGGCGGCGGTGTCCAGGGCGGCGCGCAGCGCCGTCTCGTCGGCGGCGTCGGCCGTGAGGGGCACGGTCCGCACCCCGGGAGCGCCGATGGACTCGGCCGCCGCCGCCACCGTCTCCCTCGTCCGCGCGATCAGCGCGACCGGCAGCCCCTCCCGAGCGAACCGCCGGGCCACGGCCTGCCCTATCCCCGGCCCCGCCCCGATGATGAATGCTCCCGCCATGACCGCTCCCTCTCCCCGCAGTGCAACGACAGGAACGTCAACTGCCCACGGTCGGCATGTCTTCCCGGGGTGCCGCGGGCAGCGGGGCCGGTGGTCACGGAGGGGAGGGCGAAAGGGGCGTACCTGTGGTTGCGGCGAGCGGCGATCCGCCCGTCAGCTCGCCGGGATCACGGCAGCAGCACCGCACCGAGGCCTGCCGAGTGGGCCGTACGAAGGGTGATGCGGGGTTGTCCGATGCTCTCCGGCACCGGGCGGGTACACGAAACGGGCGGGGGTGACCCGACGCACTCGTCGAGTTCTGTAAGGAGCCCGTCCGGCCATGCTCATCGATCTGACACGCCGTACCGCGCTGGTCACCGGCTCCACCCAGGGGATCGGTGCCGCCATCGCCGCCGGTCTGGCCCGGGCCGGAGCCCGCGTCGGCGTCAACGGGCGGACCGAGGAACGCGTCGAGCAGGCCATCGCGGTCATGCGGGCCGAGGCCCCCGACGCGGATCTGGTTCCGGTGGTCGCCGACGTCGCCACCGAGCACGGCGCGCGGCTGGCGGCCGAGGCGCTGCCGCACGTGGACATCCTGGTGAACAGCCTCGGCATCTTCGGCGAGGCCGACCCGCTGAAGATCAGCGACGACGAGTGGCGGCGCTACTTCGAGGTCAACGTCCTGGCCGCGGTGAGGCTCATCCGTCAGTACCTTCCCGGCATGAGCGAACGCGGCTGGGGGCGGATCCAGAACATCGCGAGCGACTCGGCGGTGGTGATCCCCGCCGAGATGATCCACTACGGCATGTCCAAGACGGCCCTGCTGGCAGTCACGCGCGGCTTCGCCAAGCAGGCGGCGGGGACCGGCGTCACCGTCAATTCCGTCATCGCCGGCCCCACGCGCACGGGCGGCGTGGAGCAGTTCGTGTACGAACTGGTGGACCGCTCGCTGCCGTGGGACGAAGCGCAACGCGTCTTCATGCGCGAACACCGTCCGCAGTCCCTGCTGCAGCGGCTCATCGAACCCGAGGAGATCGCCGGCATGGTGGTGTACCTCGCCTCCGAGCACGCGTCCGCCACGACCGGCGGCGCCCTGCGTGTGGACGGCGGGTACATCGACTCCATCCTGCCGTAGCGGAGCCGGCAGCCGTCGTACGACGAGCTGCCCCTGGCCCCTTGCGCCTGGCTCGTCGGGCGCCTGTGACCCGTCGCCTGTACCCCGTAGTCCGTAGCCCGTGGGCCGATGCCCACGGGCTACGGGTCGTGGGCTCGCGGGTCGTGGGCCGCCGCGTCCGTCCCGTCGCCGTCCCCAGAGCCCCGGCCCCAGCCCCAGCCCCAGCGCGATGGCACACGGCCGTTCCGGGGCGGGTATTTCGTGAGCCTGTTTCTGCGCTGGGCGCACCCATGGGCCGCTCCAGCGCGCTGTGCGCTCGCCGGATCAAGTGAATACGGGTGGGTGCGCGTTGGTCCGGATATGCCAGGGGGAACCTTCCGATCAGCGGACCTCACCGTCGAGAAGGACACGAATGACGAGCCAGGTTACCGAAGTTGAGCTGGAAGGCCTTCTCCGTAAGGCACTGCACGCCACGGGTACGGACGCGCGTTGGGCGGCCGAATCGGACGAGATGTGGTGCCGTGTCACGCCCGGTTCGGGGACACGGCGCGAGCAGGGGTGGAAGCTCCATCTGTCGGCGACGGCCGCCTCCGCGCCGGCTGTCCTCGAGAGGGCCTTGGAGGTGTTGCTGCGGGAGGAGTCGGCGTTCAAGTTCGCCCGGTCGCTGGACCAGGTGAGTGCGCTCAACTCCCGTGCCACGCCCCGGGGAAGCTCGGGCAAGTTCATCACCGTCTACCCGCGCTCCGACGACGGGGCGGCCCGGCTCGCCCTCGACCTGCACGAGGCCACGGCGGGACTCGCCGGCCCTCGGATCCTGTCCGACCAGCCGTACGCCGTGCACTCGCTGGTGCACTACCGGTACGGCTCGTTCATCGGCCGGAGGCGGCTCTCGGACGACGGGCTGCTGGTGTGGTTCATCGAGGACCCCGACGGCAATCCCGTCGAGGACAAGCGCACCGGGCAGTACTCTCCGCCCGCGTGGGCCGTCTCTCCCTTCCCCGCCACGGTGCCCGTCGTGCCGCGCGCGACGGACGGGGCCGAGAGGACGGAGGCGTCGGAGGAGACTGACGGGGCGACCGCTCCGGTGCTGCTCGGTGGTCGTTTCGCGGTTCGGGAGGCGATCCGGCACACCAACAAGGGCGGCGTCTACCGAGGCAGCGACGTCCGTACGGGCGCTCTCGTGGTGATCAAGGAGGCCCGTCCGCACGTGGAGGCCGACGCCTCGGGCTGCGACGTCCGGGACTGGCTGCGCGCCGAGGCCCGGACCTTGGAGAAGCTCAAGGGCACGGGGCTGGCTCCGGAACCACTGGCGTTGTTCGAGCACGGCGGGCACCTCTTCCTGGCCCAGGAGGAAGTGCCGGGGGTCACCCTGCGTACCTGGGTCGCAGAGCACTTCCGCGACGCCGGAGCGGAGCGCTACCGTGCCGACGCGCCGGCGCAGGTCGGACGCCTGGTGGACCTGGTCGCGGCGGCCCACGCGCGGGGCTGCGTCCTGCGGGACTTCACCCCCGGCAACGTCATGGTCCGACCGGACGGTGAACTGCGCCTCATCGACCTCGAACTCGCCGTCCTGGAGGACGAGGCCGCCCTGCCGACCCGCGTGGGAACCCCCGGTTTCAGTGCCCCGGAACGCCTGAACGACGCTCCCGTCAGTCCGACGGGCGACTACTACAGCCTTGGCGCCACCGCATGCTTCGTACTGGCCGGGAAGGTGCCGAACCTGCTGCCCGAGGAGCCCGCCACCCGGGCCGCGGAGCAGCGGCTCGCCGCATGGCTGACCGCCTGTACCGGGCCGCTCCGGCTGCCGGACGGGCTCGCGGAGATGGTCCTCGGGCTGATGAGGGACGACCCCGCCGAGCGGTGGGACCCGGAGCGGGCGCGCGAGGCCCTCCGGAAGGCGTATCCGTGGCAGCCGGGAAACCACCCGGCCCCGCGCCCGGCGCAGAACGGACACCGTGACGCCGGCCGTGACGCCGGCCGTGACGAGAGTGGGAGCGACGGTCCACACGATTCGGCGACCGGGGCTGCGGACCACGGGGTGGCAGGAGCCGTGGACCGCGCGGTGACCGGGATCGTGGACCATCTCGTCGATTCGATGACTCCCGGGGACGAGCGCCGGCTGTGGCCCGTGTCCACCACGGCCGGGGAGGCCGACCCCTGCACCGTGCAGCAGGGCGCGGCCGGTGTCCTGGCCGTACTGACGCGGTACTGGGAACTCACCGGTGACGACCGCCTGCCCGAGCTGATCTCCACCGCGGGCCGCTGGATCGCGGACCGTACCGATCTCCGCTCCACCCGCCCCGGTCTGCACTTCGGCGGACGCGGAACCGCCTGGGCGTTGTACGACGCCGGGCGCGCCGTGGACGACCGGGCGCTCGTCGACCACGCGTCGGCCCTGGCGCTGGCCCCGCAACAGGCGGCTCCCCATCACGACATCACCCACGGCAGCGCGGGCAGTGGGCTTGCCGCGGTCCACCTGTGGCACCGCACCGGTGATCCGCGCTTCGCCGAACTGGCCGTCGACGCGGCCGACCGGCTGGTGGCCGCGGCACGGCGTGATCGGTCCGGAGTGAGCTGGCCGGTTCCCGGGGAAGCCGCGTCCCCTGAGGGCGGCAAGCGCTACCTCGGCTTCGCCCACGGAAGCGCCGGCATCGGGTACTTCCTCCTCGCCGCCGCGACCGTGTCGCAGCGTCAGGAGCACCTGGACCTCGCGGTGGAGACCGGCGAGCACCTGCTGGCCGACGCCGTACTCACCGGCGAGGCTGCCCAATGGCCCGCCCAGGCCGCGGACCCGCCCACGGCCCCGTACTGGTGCCACGGCGCGGCGGGCATCGGTTCCTTCCTCGTCCGGCTGTGGCAGGCCACCGGGGACGACAGGTTCGGCGACTTCGCCCGCCGCAGCACGTACGCCGTCACCGAGCGCGCCTCCCGCGCCGCCCTTGCCCAGTGCCACGGTCTGGCGGGCAACGGTGACTTCCTCCTCGACATGGCCGAGGCGACGGGTGACCCCGTCCACCGCGCCACGGCCGAGGATCTGGCCCGCCTCATCCTCAGCGAGAGGGCCCGACGCCATGCCCAGGTGGTCTTCCCCAACGAGTACGGGGACGTCTCGACCAGCTGGAGCGACGGATCCGCCGGAATCCTGGCCTTCCTCCTGCGGACCCGTCACACAGACCCCCGGCACTGGATGGTCCGGATGCCGGTCTGAGCGGCAGCACGACTGTCGCCAGCTGTCAGAACGAAGGAGAAACCATGGAGAACAACGACATCGAACTGCTGGCCCGTCTCCACGCCCTTCCGGAGACCGACCCCGTCGGCGTCGACGGAGCGCCGTTCGCCGCGACGTGTGAGTGCGTCGGCCTGCTGACCCTGCTCAACACGGTCTGTATCGGCATCAGCTGCGCGTAGCACCGGCACCACCATCCGGCCGGCGGCCCACCCGGGAAGCCGCCGGCCGGATGTTCCCCGGGAACCGGCCCCCTCCCCGCCACGCCGACTCCATGGCCCCGGGCCGATCCCACGGTCCGGCGCCGCGGTGGCGTGGCGGGGAAGGTGCCGGCTCCCCGACCGCCGTCCCGACTCCGCCGCGGGAATGCGCACCCGGCCGCCTCAGCGCGCCTGAGTGGCCAAGGACGGCGAACCCGACGATGAGGAGCCGACCGTATGCAGCGACCCGCCGGCGACGAGGACCGCCCGGACCACCCGCACCCGCCCGCCGCTGTCGACGGCCTGTCCCCCACAGCCGTCACCACGGAGGCCGTCTCTCCGACCGTCGCCCACCACGTTCCCGAGCCCGTGTCCGCCATCAGCATGCGCGGCCTGGTCAAGAGCTACCCCGGTCCGCAGGGCACCACCACCCACGCGGTACGGGGCCTGGACCTGGACGTGCCGCAGGGCGAGACCTTCGCCTTCCTCGGGCCCAACGGTGCGGGGAAGTCCACCACCATCTCCGTGCTGTGTGCCCTGGCCCGCCCCACCGCCGGTCACGCCAGCGTCGCCGGCGTCGACGTGCTCGCTCGGCCCCACGAGGTACGGCGACGTGTCGGCATGCTCTTCCAGCACAGTTCCCTGGATGCGGACCTGACCGCCGAACAGAACCTCCACATCCACGCACGGCTCTACGGGTTGTCCCGCCGTCATGCCCGCTCGCGCGCCGCGGAGGTGCTCGAGACGGCCGGTCTGACCGACCGGCGGCGCTCCCCCGTGCGCACCCTTTCGGGCGGCATGCGGCGCCGTCTGGAGATCGCCCGGGCCCTGCTGCACTCTCCCCGTGTGCTGTTCCTGGACGAGCCGACCACCGGACTCGACCCGCACGCCCGCGCCCAGGTCTGGGAGCATCTGCGCGCGTTGCGCGACCGGCACGGCAGCACGCTCTTCGTCACCACCCACTACCTGGAGGAGGCGGAGAACTGTGATCGCATCGCCATCATCGACGGTGGGCGCGTGGTGGCGCAGGGCGCGCCCCTCGCGCTGAAGGCCGCGATCGGGGACGACCTGGTCGTGCTGCGTACCAGCGACGACACCGCGGCACAGTCGGTCGTGCGCGGCATCGTTCCGCCGGACCGTGCCATCACCGCGGGCACCGGCGGGGTCTCCCTGCGAGTGCCGGACGGCAGCACCTGGATTCCGCGTCTCTGTGCGGCACTGCAACGCCACGGCATCGCCGTACACGCCGCTTCCGCGGCTCCGCCCACGCTTGACGACGTCTTCTTCCACCACACCGGCCGCAGCCTCGACACCACGAAGCCGAACCACGCACCGGCCGCGCCCGCATCGCCGTGCGCACCCGCGTCGGAAGGCGGCGACAGCCGATGACCGACCTCACGGTGAAGACCCCGGACGCGCCCGACACCCCGAACGGCTCGGACGCCTCGGACGCCTCGGACGGCCCCGGTGCCCCGGGCGTCTCCGGCACCTCGGGCACATCGGGCGCCTCGGGCACCTATGACGGCGGATGGCGGACCCGTCTCCGTCACGAACTGCGCGCGATCCACGCCCTGGTCCACCGCGACCTGCTGCGCCTGGCGGGCCAGCGCACCCACACCGCGCTGATGCTGCTCCACCCGATGCTCTACCTCCTCATCCTGGGAGGCGGACTGGCCGCCCTCATCCCCCGTTCCTCCCTGGGCGTCGGCTACCAGGCCTACCTCTTCCCCGGCATGCTGATGATGACGGTGCAGACGCCGGCCATCATGGTGGGCATCCGTCTGATCACCGACCGGCAGAGCGGCTACCTGCGGGAGCTCCTCATGGCCCCCGTCAGCCGCGCCACCCTCCTCCTGGGACACTGCGCCGGCGGCACGATGACCGCCACGGCGCAGGGCGCCGTACTGCTCGGCCTCGCCGGTACGGTCGGCCTGCCCTACGACCCGCTCCTTCTCGTCCTGCTCCTCGCCGGGATGGTCCTGGCCTCGTTCACCATCACGGCTCTGGCCCTCGCCCTGGCCGTGTCCCTGCGCAGGGCGGAGACGTTCCACACGCTCCTCGGCCTGATCATGATGCCGCTGCTGTTCCTCTCCGGCGGATTCTTCCCCCTGCACACCCTGCCGGGCTGGGCTCACGCCCTCGCCGCCGCCAACCCGCTGGCCTACGCGGTGGACCTGCTCCGCCGGTGCATCACCCACCGCGTGTCCGACCAGCAGGCCGCCGCCGGCATCGAATGGGCGGGCCGGCAGCCGCCCCTCCCCCTCGAAGCCGGCCTTCTCCTCGCCACCGGCATCGTCGCCCTGCTGTGGGCGGCACGACGCTTCAGCCGCCCGGAATGACACCGCGTCGGACGCCGGGGGAGTCACGTGGTCAGGTCGTGCCGACGCCGCTCCGCGCCAGCGCGAACACCCCGAGGACGATCAGCCCGATGCCCGCGAGCTGGGGCAGCAGCCACCAGCCCGCCCGTACGTGCTCCTCGTACAGCAGGACACCGAGGGCCAGGCTCACGGTCGCGTCTCCGAGGGTCAGGGCCGGCTGCGAGGCGACGAGCGGACCGCCCTGCATGGCGTGTTCGAGGAGCAGGAGGGCAGCGATCCCGGCCGCACAGAAGGCGTAGGTCTGCCAGGACGTCAGGAAGGCGCCGATGCCTCCGTCGCCGAGGATGTGCATGGACGTCTTCATGAGCGCGGCGGTGAGCGCGTAACAGATCGCCGTCGCGGCGCCGAGACAGCCGGCCCTCGCGCGTCCGGGCGGTCTGCGCAGTCCGACGGCAGCGAGGACCACCACGGCGACGGCGCAGGCCGCCAGGACCGGCACCCAGCGGTCCAGCTCCACATGGGTGCGGTTGCCGGTGGGCGAGGCGGCCCCGAGCGCCACTCCGAGGCCGAGCACGACCCCTGCCACGGCGGCCCAGAGCCGGGCGGGCAGTCGTTCCCGCGTCAGGAGGGTGGCGATCAGCAGGGCGAGCGGAAGTTCGAGGACGAACAGCGGCTGCACGAGGGCCAGCGGCCCGGTCGCGAGTGCCGCCGCCTGTCCGACCCCTGCGGCGATGACGGCGAGGATGCCGGCCAGCCACAGGGGACGGTGCAGCAGGTCGAGGATGAGCCCGGGCCGGAAGGAGTCGGACTGCGGGACGGTGAGCGCCGCACGCCGCTGGAGCACGGTGGCCAGCGCGTTGCTGAACGCCGCGAACAGCGAGAAGAGGACCGGCAGGACGACGCCCATGGACCGATCCTCACCGGCACGGCGGCCGACCGGGGGCCGACACCGGCGGGCACCCGTACGGAGGACCCGGTCGGGCCAATGCCCGCCCTCGGACCATGCCGAGCGGATACGGGGAACGGCGGCGCCGAGGACACGGCAGCAACGGGGGTCGGGCCCGAGCCCCTCGTGGCGGCCGACCGCGGACGGCCCCGCACACGTCCGCCCGGCTCCCTGCTCCGATACGAGCGGGGGCCGGGCGGTCGGTCGTCTCCGGTGCGGTGCCGGGGCTTTCTAGGGCGCGATCTCGAACTGCGGTGGCTGGAGGCCCGCCAGGCAACCGGTGTCCGGCGCGGCCGGGTTCGCGAAGAACGAGGTGGTGATCGTCTGCGCGCACGGCGAGTCGGCGAAGACCACGTGGGCCACGTAGGGGACCGTGACGGCGTGGGACCTGCTCAGCGTACGGGCCACGTAGGCCCCGTTGCTGGGCGCGGTCTGGGCGTCGAAGCCGCCGGACAGGGCGAGGGTCGGCATGTCGCTCCGGGTCACGTCCCGGATCCAGGGAGGCGCCGCGGGGACGTCCCAGGCGCGGCAGTCGTCGTGGAGCCAGGCGAGTTGCGGGGCGTTGGCGAGCATCGACCGGGGGAAGGACGGGAACGCGCGGCGTCCGCCCCGGATGATGTCGGCCCGGCTCTCGTACGGGGTCCACTGGCTGCAGAAGACGCCGTAGACCAGCCCGTGGGCGACCCTTCCGATGGCCTGCGGGCTGTACTTGCCGCCGGCGAGCTGCTCGGCGATCCGCTGCGGGTTGCCGTGGGCGAGTTCGTCGAGGGAACGGGGCACTCCGGCCGCCACATGGGTGGCCGAGGTCAGCCAGGCGACCAGGTTGCCCCCGTCGAGGACGACCTTCACCGGCTCCGGGTGCACCGGCACCGTGACGGTGGTGGTGATCGGGTCGGCCTCCAGTTCGCTGACGAGGCGGAGGAAGGTGGCCTTCAGGTTCGGGTAGCGGGTGTTGCAGGCGGGCTGGTCCGCGCAGGCCTTGAACAGGCCGTCGAAACCCTCTCGTGCGGCCTTCCAGGTCACGGCCCCGCCGCCCAGGGACGGCGGCAGGACGCCGTCGATGCCGACCGACCGGATGCCCTTCGGGTGCAGGCGCATGTAGTTGAGCGCCAGGTGGGTGCCGTAGGAGATGCCGAAGACGTTCCACTTCCTGACGCCCAGCGTCCTGCGCAGCGCGTCGTAGTCGGCCGAGCTCTCGATGTCGTTGTAGGCGCTGCGGTCGGCGCCCAGTCCGTCCACCCGGTCACGGCAGGCCCGGGTCGCCTCGACGTGCAGGCGGCCGGTGGACGGCGCGTTGGAGACGAGACCGAGGGCGCGGGCGTTGAACTCGTCGATGTTCGGGCAGGTGAGCACCGGGTCGGCCGAGTAGGTGCCGCGCTGGGACATGAAGATCACGTCCCGGTCGCGGTTCAGGTCGCCGGCGAGAGCCATCGGGATCTCGGAGACGGCGTCGTCGCCGGGTCCGCCGGCGAACCACACGATCGGGTCGGGTGCCGGGGTGGCGGACTCCGCGGGCATGATCGCGACGGCGAGGGTGATCCTGCGTCCTTGGGGGGCCCTGGACTCCTTGGGCCCGTGCGGCCCCTGGGACTCCTTGGGCTTATCGGTCTCCTTGGGCCCGTGCGGCCCCTGGGGTCCCTGGGTCCGCGAGCGGCTCTCGGGCACGGTGAGGGTGCCGCAGCGTGCGCGCGCGAGGTCGGGGATCGGGTCCGCCGTCCTGGGGCAGGGGCCGGGTTCGAAGCGGGCGTCTCCCACCGTACGGGCGATCGTGCCGATCGGGCCGTCGGTGCCGGACCCGGCGTGTGCGGGCATCGCGGCGAGGCCGACGACGAGGGCGCCCGCCGTGGCTCCTGCCAGCGTCGCCGGGAGCCGCCTGGCGGGGCGCCGGCGGGGGGTCGTGCGAGGGGACATCGTGCGTTCTCCGGATTCCGGGTCAGGGGGTGATGGTGAACGGTTTGGGCACGACACCCGCCACGCAGTCGGTGTCGGGCGCGGTCGGGCGTGCCAGGAAGGAGCGCAGGACCGACGCGGCGCAGGGCTCCTGGGGCACCACCCAGTGGGTGATCCCGGGGACCACCACGGCGGTCGAGCGGGGCAGTGTGCGGCCGGCGAACGGCCCCCAGCTCGCGCCGGTCTTCGCGTCGAAGGTCCCGGTGACGATGAGCGCCGGCACCTTGCTGTGGGTGGCGACCCGCTGGACCGAGGTGCGGTCCGGTACGTTCCAGGCGCGGCACAGGTCGTGCTCGAAGGGCAGCTGCGGCGCGTGGGCCAGCACGGAGTCCGGGAAGCCGGGGAAGGCTCGTCGACCCGCCTCGAGCACGTCGCGCTTCGAGTAGCCCGGCGCCCACTCGGCGCAGGCCACCGAGTGCGTCAGCCCGTGCGCGAACTCGCCGATGGCGGGTGTCGCGCCGGCGGCCTGGGCCTGCGCGAGGCGCTCCGGATTGCCTGCGGCGAGTTCGTGGAGCGCGGCGGGGACGTCCGCGGACGGGACCAGCCGGCCGTTGGCGACCAGCAGGTTCACCAGCGTGCCGCCGTCGAGGACGACCTTCACCGGGGTACCGCCACCGGGCGGCGGCACGGTCAGCGTCAGGGGGTTGGCCTCCAGCCGCCGTACCTGCTCCGTGAGCGTGCGGGAGAGGTCCGGGTATCGGGCGTCGCACGCGGGCTGGGCCTCACATGCGGCGAAGATCGCGTTGATGCCCTCCTGGGCGCTGTCCCAGGCCCACGGCAGGCTCACGGTCTGTGGCGGCACGACCGAGTCGATCGCCAGCGAGCGGATGCCCTGGGGGTGTCGGCGCAGGTAGGTGAGGCCCAGGTCGGTGCCGTACGAGTAGCCGTAGACGTTCCACTTCCTGATGCCCAGGGCCTTGCGCAGGTCGGCGAAGTCCGCGGCGTTCTCGGTGGTGTTGTAGGCCGCGAGGTCGCTCCCCTCTGCGGTCAGGCGGTCCCGGCACTGCTTCGCGGCGCGTACCAGGCCTCGCCCGGTGGACGGCGCGTCGTAGGGCAGTCCGACGGCGGTCGCGTTGAACCGGTCCAGCTCCGGGCAGGCGAGGTTCGGCTGCGAGTGGAGAGCGCCGCGCTGGGTCATGACGATCAGATCGCGGTCCCGGTTCACCTGAGAGGCGATCAGGAAGGGGATGGCCCCGATCGCGTCGCCACCGGGACCGCCTTCCATGAACACCACCGGGTCCGAAGCGGGCTTCGCCGAGGTGGCCGGAATGATCACGACGGCCGTCCGGATGGTCCGGGACTTCTTGCGGGTGCGGTTCTCGGGCACCTCGAGGAACCCGCATCGCCCGGGGATCGGCTCTGTCGTCTCGGGGCACGGGCCGGGCACGAACCGTGCCGGGTGGCCCGGCCCGGGCCCCTCGGCAGGGGGTGACAGGGCGCTGCCGGGGGTAGGGCTGAGCGCGCCGATCACAGCCAGGCCGACCGCGACGAGCGCTGTCCGGGCACGCGTGCGGTGGGGGCTCCCCACCAGGGGGACGCGTCGCGGCGTCCTGCGGCGTTCGGCCCGTACGGCCCGTACGGCGGCGGCTGCCGTGACCATCCGGGCTGCCGTGACTGCCCCGGCTGCCGTATCGGCCCTGACGGCCCTGTGTACGGACGGACGGTCGTCCGGACCGATGTTCTGTTCCGCCATGTGATCCCCTCTCTCGGACGTCCCCCGCCGCTCGGGGCCGGGGCGCGTGGGTGTGGCCGTCCGCCGCGTGGCCCGGCAGGATCGGCGCACGCCAGCCTGCTTCCGTGGCGGGAGGCCCACCACTCAAGGACTCCACTCGGAGCAGACGTTCGCCGCGCGAGCAGGGGAGGATCCGTGGAAGAGCCGGGGTTCCGACACACCTGCCCCGGCTGTCCGACCGGGTCGGCCGTGACGCCCTGCCATACGGGTACCGGCGGCTCCTGACACCGGCCTGGCCGTACTCTCCGTGGGGCCGACCGGGTGACGGTCCAAGGCTGCGATGCACAGCACTTCGGCCGTCGTGACACGTTCCCTCCTATCGTGGAGGAGCACACGGGTGGTCGACGTCGGGACGGTCAGCGGGATGAACGAGCAGCAGGTCGACTACGCAGCCGTGTTCCAGACCCTGCCCGGCATGGTCGCACTGCTCACTCCCGACCTGGTGTACGTCGACGTCAACGAGGACTTCGCTCGTCTCGCCGGGCGTTCCCGCTCCGAGCTGGTCGGCCGCTACATCTTCGACGTCTTTCCGGAGAACCCCGGCGACCCGGCCGCCGCCGGCATGCGGGAGACCGAGGCGTCGATGCTGCGCGTGGTCTCCACCGGCGAGCGCGACACCATGGCTCTGCTCCGCTACGACATCGAGGACTCCGAGCGGGCCGGCCACTGGCAGGAGCACTACTGGAGCCCGGTCAACGCGCCCGTACTGGGCACCGACGGCCAGGTGGTGCTGATCGTGCACCGGGTCGAGGAGGTCACTTCGCTCATCCGGGCCCGTGGCAGTCTGACAGGTACCACCCAGGCAGCCAGGCTGGAGGCAGAGCTCTACACACGTTCCCGGGAACTGCAGGAGGTCAATGAGCGTCTGCGTATGGCGCACGCCCGGGAGCGCAAGGTGGCGCTGGCCCTCCAGGCGGCGATGCTCCCCTCCCCCGGCCCCGTCGGACACCATCGGGCGGCCGTGCGCTATCGCCCCGCGGTCGGCGGGCTCAACGTGTGCGGCGACTGGTACGACCTGGTCGGCCTCCCCGGGGACCGGATGGCGGTGGCCGTCGGCGACGTGGTGGGCCACGGCCTCACCGCCGCCTGCGTCATGGGACAACTGCGCAGTGCGCTGAGCGCGGCGACGCTGGTCGCCGACGGCCCGGCCCAGGCGCTCGAAGTCCTCGGGCTCTACGCCCGTTCCGTCGAGGGCGCCGAGTCGTCCACCGTGGCGACGACCTTCATCGACTGGAGCACGCACACCCTCACCTACAGCAGCGCCGGGCATCCTCCGCCCGCGCTGCTCACCCCCGAAGGCGACGTGGTCTTCCTCGACCAGGCGACGGACCCGCCGCTCGGCGCCCGCCCGGAGCACGTCTCCCGCCCCCAGGCGACCGCCGCCTTCAGCGAGGGCGCGACACTGGTGATGTACACCGACGGCCTGATCGAGCGCCGCTCGGAGGACATCGACGTCGGCCTCGCGCGCCTCGCCGACTCCCTGCGACGGCGGAGGCGGGACACCCCCGAGGTCCTGGCCGACGCCCTCCTCACGGACCTCCTGAACACCAACCGCAACACGGATGACACGGCGCTCGTCGTCATCCGCCTGTGAAGTCCGCGGCCGTGAGGGTGGATTCGTCGGGTCGGCGGTGCAAGGGCCGGCGGCGATCCGCGGGCGGCCTGGCAGTCCTTGCCGGTCAGGTCGCGGGCCTGACCCTGGTGTCCGTGGCCGCTCGGCGACCCACCCCGTACGCTCAGGCACGTGCAGCCCTCGACCGAGCCCCCTGAGCACGTCCCCTCCCCCGCCGAAAGGCCTCGCCGGCTGCTGGTCCTCCGGCACGCCAAGAGCGCCTGGCCGAAGGGCGTTGGCGACCACGACCGCCCCCTCGGCCCGCGCGGCCTGCGTGACGCCCCGGCCGTCGGGCGCTTCCTGGCCGAGGTCGGCGGGCTGCCGGACCTGGTCCTGTGCTCCCCGGCCCGGCGCGCCCGCCACACCTGGGAGCTGGCGGCCGCGGAGCTGGACGGCGCCGTACCGACCCGCCACGACCCGCGACTGTACGGGGCGGACGGCCCCGAACTGCTCGATGTCCTCCACGGCGTACCCGACGAGGTCGCGACGTTGCTCCTGGTCGGGCACAACCCGGGCCTCGAGGACCTGATCCTCCTGCTCGCGGCCGGAGCGGCCGGTGCAGTGGGCGCGGACGCGGACGCGGACATCCTGGACCGGGTACGGACCAAGTTCCCGACGTCGGCGATCGCCGTCCTGTACTGGTCCGGCACCTGGACCGACCTGCGCCCGGGTGTGGCGCTCCTGACGGACCTGGCGGTTCCCCGTGGGGTCCGTGACCCGTCCTGAGCGGGCCCCGAGGTGGGAGCCCTCCGTGAGACGCGCCCCTGGTCGGCCACCGTGGCGGCGGACGCCACGTGACGCCATAGGGCGTCACGTCACCTCACTTCACCTCACCAGGTGCGGTCGAGCAAGTGGGTGGACAGTACGTCCAGTTCATGTGCTGCGGGGTGATTCAGCGGCGCTTCCCGCAGTGAGCGGCGGGCTGCGTCCAGGTGCCGACGTGCCTCCTCTCGGGTCTCGGTCCGCCCGCCGGCCTCCTCCACGAGGCCCGCGACGTGTTCGGCGGTCTCGCCGTCGATCCGCCGTCCGGACGCGAGCAGCGCGTCGAGTTCGCGTGCGGCCCCGCATCCGCCGGCCAGTGCGATGAGGACCGGGTAGGTCTTCTTGCCCTGTCGCAGGTCGGCGTGGACGGGCTTTCCGGTGACTCGCGGGTCGCCCCAGATGCCGAGGATGTCATCCACCGCCTGGAACGCGAGGCCGAGATGGCGTCCTGCCCGGTCGAGCGTGCGCACGGTCCTGTCCTCGGCGCCGCCGAGGATCGCGCCGAGCGCGAGCGCGCACCCCAGCAGGGCGCCCGTCTTGTGTTCGGCCATGGACCGGTACTGTTCCGGCGCGACCGCCCCGGGTCCGGACCAGGGGCGGTCCTCGAAGCGCAGGTCCTCCGCCTGGCCGGACACCAGGGTGGTCAGGGTCCCGCACAGGTGCCTGACCGCGGCCCCCGTGCAGGGGCCCGGGGCCTCCGCCAGGCTCGTCACGGCCTGGGCGAGCAGCGCGTCGCCGGCCAGGACGGCCGGGCCGGTCCCGTAGGACTTCCACACCGCGGGGCGCTGCCGGCGCAGCGCGTCGGCATCCATGATGTCGTCGTGGAGGAGGGAGAAGGTGTGCACGAGTTCGACGGCGACCGCGCCCGGGACGGCGTCGGCGCCGTCCGCGCCGACGGCCTCGGCGCCGAGCAGGGCCAGCGCCTGCCGCACTCCCTTGCCCTCGGATCCGCCGGGGTCCGGGGTTCCGGCCGTATCGGCCCAGCCCAGTGCGTACGCCGCCATCTCACCGGTCCAGGGGTGCAGCCGGCCCACCGCCTCCACCAGCGCGGGGCGGACCTGATCACGGCACCGGCCCAGGAGGTCCGTCGCCGAGAGCTCGTGGACCCGAGGCGGGCCCCCCGCGGCCATGGTCATGGCGCCCGCCACGCCGGTGAGGGTGCAGACCGCTCGGGCCGATGTCGGGAGGGAGCTCACCGCAGTCCCTCCACGTCGGCCTTCCGCAGGGCTTCCGTCCCGACTGCCGGCAGCACCGGGCCGGCTGTCCCCGGTCCGCGTCCGTCGTGGTCCGGCAGTGGGCCGACACCCAGTTCCGCCGCGGCCTTGTCCACCATGTCCCGGGCGTGTCGCAGCCCGATGCGGTCCAGTGCGGTGCGGAGTTCGGTCAGTTCCGCGGCGGTGTGCGCGGCGTCGCGGCCGAGGCGGGCGTCGGCCTTGACCAGTCCCAGCCTCGACAGTGCCGTTCCCCGCGGCTCCTCCATCTCGCGGAACTCCTCCAGAGCCTGCGCGTACAGGTCGCGGGCCTGCTCGTAGCGGCCCGCCCGGTACAACACGTTGCCACGCATCTTGTGGTTGTAGGCGAGCGCGCCGGCCAGCCGTATCTCCCTGCATGCCTCCTCGGCCCGCGACAGCAGGGACAGGGCGCGCTCCACGTCGCCGTCCCGTACGGACACCACGTCGGCGATGCCCCGCAGGGCCCATGCCCATCCGCGCCGGTCCTCGGCGCGCGACGCCGTCTCGGCCGCCTCCTCGAAGAGGGCCAGCGCCTCGTCGTAGGAGCCGGTGTTGCGGTGCATCTGCGCGATTCCCTCCAGGGCCCACACCGTGTGACGGGCCTCGCCGCGACGGCGGGCCTCGGCCAGCAGCTGTTCGTGCAGCCGGCCCACCGCCTCGTAGTCGCCCTGGATGCGCCCGGTCTCGGCGAGCCCCGCCAGCGAGTAGCCGCGCACGACGATGTCCCCGCCGCGCTCGCCCGCCTCGGCCGCGAGCCCCAGCAGCCGGTACGCCAGCCTGAGCGCACCGCGTTGGCGGGCGAGTGTGCCGCCGCTCCACAGCGCCCACGCCATGGCCCCCTCGTGACCGGCCGACCGCGCCGCCCGGTAGCTCGCCTTCCACGCCCGGTCGGCCTCGTCGTTCCGCCCGAGCCTGCGGCAGGCCTCGGCCACGGCCAGCCCGCAGCGTGCCGCCTCCCTCAGGTCTCCGGTCTCCTCGGCCGCCCGGAGTTCCTGCACGCCCCGGGCGAGCACCTCGGGCAGGGAGGCGTTCACGGACAGCGACCCCAGCGCCCCTTGGTACTCCGGCGCCGACGCCATCGCCGGCCTCTCCGTCACCTGACCTGCCATCAGAACCTCCTCGGGTCGGCTCGACGATCAAGCCGACGCGAGGATCAAGACGGTTGTCCCGGGGCGAGGTTCCGCTTCTGTCGCAATGTCCGTCTCCGTGGGGGCGCCGGATCATCCTCAAGTACGACGCGGTGGCCGGAGGTCCCCAGCGAGGGGGACGCCTGAACGGCTTTCCGTGTGTGCGGGAGCTCTCCTGTCGGCGACGTGGTCTCGCGGGAGTCGTGTGCGCCTGCCGGTCGAGGACATCGAACCAGCGGCCGAAGCCGCCGGAGCCGGTCGGCGGCCGGGCGGGTCGGTGCGCCGCGGCCGCCGCGCGCGTCAGCCGGCCGGGCACTCCTTCCATGCCAGGTGGTAGACGGTGCTGATGTCACCGTCCGTGGAGTCCATGGTCATGTAGCTGGTGGCGCCGGGGCTCGAGGTGCCGGCGTTCACCCGGAGTTCGGTGTTGATGTTGAAGTTGCGCTGGACACCGCAGGGAGCCCACACCAGTTGTGCCCAGTCGGTGTCGTCGGTCGTCTGCCAGTTGTCCTCGTACGGGCCCCGGAAGGTGTGCGTACGGGAGGCCGTGCTCGGCGAGCCCTGGAAGTAGTACGAGGCCTTCTCCGTGCTGCTCGCTCCGCGCTGGAGCGAGGCGTAGCCCCGGTAGTCGGCGCTGGCGATCGCGTACGTGAAGCCCTGCGGGACGTGCACCAGAAGGTTCAGCTGACAGTTCCTGCGGGCCGCCGTCGGGGACGAGCCGCCGCCCACCTGCGCGAGGTACTCGCTGTAGGTGACGGTGAAGGCGGTGTTGTCCTCGGACACGGCGATGGCGGCGGTGCCCAGGGGGCAGCCGGATCCGTTGACCGTGGCGATGTCGATGACGATCTTGTCCGGCGGCGGGTCGACGATCGACCCCGGGCCGGCCTGTGCGGGCAGGGCCGAGACGAGCAGGGCGGCGACCGCCGCGCTCACGAGCAGGGGAACTCTCATGTTTCTCCCATCCGGTGCTTCGGTTCCCGACGGGCGCTGACGCACGGGGGCGTCGGCGCCACGGGCCGGGATGCGGCGCGCCGCGCTCAAGGGCGGCGCGCCATGACGGACCTACTGCGGTGGAGACCTGGTGCGAGGTGCGAGGAATCGGGACGGCCGGAGTACGCAGTGGGGTAGTCCAACCGGCAATGGTTGAACTATCATGCGTATGAACTCTGCCCGGCCACACCGCCGTTGTGAGCGGGGATGGTCGAATGCTAGGTGCCCGCGTCCGTCGGGGCAGGGTGGCGCCCAGCCATTAACCGCACCGCGAAGCCCCCTCTTTTTGGCGTGGAAGAGCGCACAGGGCCTCTTGACGCCCCGGAGGCAGGACGGACGGTCGTCCCTCACCGGCCGGTGAGGGAGCCGGGTCGTGCAATCAGTCGACCGGGTGGACCAGTTGGCTGGTCAGTTCGTATCGCGCGCCGACGATCGCCAGCCGTCCCTCCCCGATCCTCGTCGCGAGGTCGGGCTCCGCGGCGAGCTGTGACCGTACGAGCCGTACCTGTGCCGAGACGGTCGCGTCGATGCGGGCGGCGCCCTCGTGCGCGTGGTCGATCGCGGGTTTGATCCGGTCGGCGATGTACTGGATGTGCGCGGGGAGCCGCTCGCCGCTCTCCTCCGCGTGGACGGCCGCGGACACGGCGCCGCACGACTGGTGTCCGAGCACCACGACGAGCGGGATGTCCAGCTCCAGCACGCCGTACGCCACGCTGCCGAGCACCGCCTCGTCCAGGACCTCTCCCGCGGAACGTACGGTGAGGAGATCGCCGAGGCCTTGGTCGAAGACGAGCTCGGGTGCGACGCGGGAATCGATGCAACCGAGTACGACGGCGAACGGATGCTGTCCGGAGACCATGTCCCTGCGGACGGCGAGCGATTCGTGCGGGTGCCGCTCGTGGTGGGTGCGCCAGCGTCGGTTGCCCGCGTTCAGTTCGCGTAAGGCCGCCGCGGGAGTGGCGGGCCGGGGCTTCTCGTGCGCCCGCGGTGTCGCCGATGCGGGAGGGAGGTCCCACGCCCAGGACCCTGCGGTCAGCGCCGCTCCGGTGAGGGCGGTGCGCAGCAGGGTGCGACGCGAGGAGGAAGCCGCCACGGAAGGGCCCTGGGATATGTGAGGTTCTGAGGATGAAGGAGTCTGAGTCACACGAGGAACGTACGGGCCCTGCGAGGCCGCCCGGTCGTGCATTGCTCAACGCTCAGCACGTCTTTGACGACTCTTGAAGCCGCACCGACGAAGGTCCCGACCTCCACCCGGGTGGCCGCCGACGGACGACCTGTGGCTGCGCGTCCCAGCGGCGGCCGCGGCGGCGCCGTCGCCGACGCCGCCCTCGGGGCCACGCCCCAGGCCCGTCGCCGCACCTTCCGCCCGACGCCCTTCACCCCCCGCCTAGGTCCTGTCGTCAAACTCCCGTCGTCGCCCGAAGGGCGGCCCCGCGGCGTCAGGTGCGTGCTCTCGGCGCGCCGGGCACAAGTCCTCGTACTG
>NZ_JBVHZJ010000089.1:0-25619 GCF_055574655.1 Streptomyces sp. NPDC029956
GGGCCCCCCCGAAGCACAGATGCGTTGGGCACTTCGGGTTGTGTGGTGTGTGCGTGGGCGGTGGGAGGCCCCAATGCGGGGGGGGGTGGGGGCCACAAGGCCCCCGATGCCGTCGCGGCGGCCGGTGTCACGGCCGCCGGTGACCTCGACGCCCGACAGGTAGTACGAGGACGTGTTCGTCTCCGTGAAGGCCGCGCCGGACAGGTCCGCGCGGTGGTCGCCGGCGGCCCGGTAGGCGGTTGCGCCGGCGAACTGGTGGAAGGTGGCCGGGCCGGTCTCGCCCGCCAGGTACAGGGTGACGGTCAGGGATTCGAAGGCCTTGACCGGGAACGGCGCGCCGTCGCTGAGGAGCGTGCCGCCGGCCGGGACGGTGGTGGACGCCCGCCCGTCGAAGCGGAGGGTGCGGACCGAACCGGCGCGTACGGCGCCGCCCTCGGCCGTACGGGCGACGGTCGCGCCGGTGATGCGGAGCGGAGTGGTGCCGTAACGGTTGCTCAGCTCGATCCGGGCCCGCGTACCGGAGGCCGTGACGCGGACGACCTGCCGCACGGTGTGGTTGTCGAAGCCCTGCTCCGACCAGTTGGGTCCGAGCGGCGCACTCGGCTCCTGCGGGGAGGCGGCCCAGGCGCCGCGCCAGGGCGATCCCGATGCCGCGTGGTCGGGGGCGGCGAGGGCGGTGGGTGCTAAGGCGATGGTCGCCGTGGTGAGCAGGGCTATGGCGGTGCGACGGAGGGTGTTCGTGGGTCTCATGTCGTCCGTCAATCGCTGACCGACGCGGGCTATTCCCGCGGGCTCCGTTCCCCGGCCCCTGCTCGGGCTTCCCTCCGGCCCTTCCTCCGGCTTCCCTACGGCTTCTCCCCCGGCGGGAGTCGGCCGGTGAAGAGCAGGCCGGTGAGGGTGCGGAAGTACTCCTCGGGGTCGCGGTCGCCCAGTGCCCCCGTCACGTTGTGGGTGAGGAGCAGCGTCGCGAAACCGTGGGCCAGCGACCAGGCCGCGATGCCCGCCGTACGGGCATCGGGGACGTCCGCCAGGTCGGCGACGCCCGCGCGGAGTTCGGCGGAGGCCCGTTCCTTGGCGGCGAGCAGGTCCGGGTCGTCGGTGCGCAGCAGGTCCGGCTGGAACATGACCTGGAAGTGGGCGGGGTGCCCGACCGCGAACCGCACGTACCGAACCCCGCGTTCGCGCAGCTCGGGCGCGGCGGCGAGGGCCTCGGCGAGGAGTCCGTACCCGTCGGTCGCGAGGGCGGTGAGGAGCCCGGTGCGGTCCTTGAAGTGGTGGGCGGGCGCGGCGTGCGAGACGCCCGCGCGGCGCGCGAGGTCGCGCAGGCTGAGTGCACCGGGGCCCTCGGCGGTGATGACCTCGAGGGCGGCGTCGAGGACGGCCTGCCGCAGGCCGCCGTGGTGGTAGGAACTCCGGCTCGTACGCGTCATGGGAGAAGCCTAGCCGTCATCTAGTCATTGACAAGTTCGGAGGCGTGGAGCACTGTCTAGTCAGTGACTAGATGCTGCTGAGCGAAGAGGAGCCCGCTGTGGAAACCGCACGCGTACGTCAGATGTGGCACCTGCTCGAACCCCTGCACGCCCTGCTCTACTACGCCCCCGAGGCCTGCGACGAGGCCGCCGTCCTCGGCTACGACACCTCCGAGCGCTGGCCCGCCTACTTCGCCTGGCGTGCCGCACCCCTCGGCCCCGTGGGCCCGGACCGGGTGGCGGACACCTTCTACAGCTTCAGCCCCGCGATGATCGCCCGGTACGTCCCCGCCGCCTGGGAGACCGCCGCCCCGGCCGATGTCCTCGCCGCCCGGCTCCGTGCCGTCGACCGCACCTACCGGGCGGTCCTGGGCGAGGAGCTCCTCGCGAGCCCGGAACTCGCCGAGGCCGCCGCCCTCGCCCGTACTGCCGCCGACGGTGCGACGGCGGCCTCCGGGCCCGCCGTCTCCCGCCCGCTCGCCGCCGCCAACGCCGCCCTGCCCCGGCCCGACGCCCCGCACCTGGTCCTCTGGCAGTCCGCGACGATCCTGCGCGAACACCGGGGCGACGGTCACCTGGGCGCCCTCGTCGACGCGGGGCTCGACCCGGTCGAATCGCTCGTCTCCTTCGCGGCGATCGGTGCCGCGCCGGAGCCCGTGTTCGAAAGCCGCGGCTGGAGCGGCCAGGAGTGGGCGGCGGCGCGCACCCGCCTCACCGCCCGCGGCCTTCTGACCGCCGACGGGGGCGCCACCGAGGCGGGCCGCACCCTGCGCGCCGAGGTCGAGCGGCGCACGGACGAACTCGCCGCCGCCCCCTGGGCCACCCTCGGCCCGGACGGCACCGCCCGCCTCGCGGAACTGCTCGGCGGCCCTTGGCTGGCGGCGATCGGCTCGGGCCTGCTGCCCTCCGAGAACACCCTGGGCATCGGCAAGGTGTGAACGGCCGGGAGGGGACGCGAAAGGCCCGGGGGTCGCGTGTGCGTCCCCCGGGCCCGGCCCGTCTCCCTGGGGAGCGTCAGAAGAGCATCTCTCCGGCGGGGAAGCCCGTACCGATCTGCCTCTTCGCGGCGTAGCCGCCGGTGCCGTCACCCTTGTAGAAGTAGAGGGCACCGCCGTCCTCGCGGCCGATCAGGTCGGCCTTCAGGTCGCCGTTCAGATCGCCGGGAGCAGCGAGGGCGTCGGCGTAGACCTGCCAGCCGTTGCCGATCTTCCTGCGCTCTCCGAGGGTTCCGTCGCCCTTCCCCTCCTGGATCCAGAGATCGCCGGCCTTGTCGATGGCGACGAGATCGGCCGTACCGGGCGCGTTCACCGTGTCGGCGAAGTCCGTCGCGACCACGGACGTGTAGTCGGCCCAGGCGCCGCTGGTGTCGACGATCTGCGTCCGTGGGGCGTAGCTGTCCGCACCGGTCCCCTTGTGGAGCCAGAGCTTGCCCGCCGTGTCACGGGTGATCAGGTCGGCGGTGCCGTCCCCGTCGAAGTCGCCGGGGGCGAGGAGTGCGTCGTCGTTCAGGAAGCCGGTGCCGGCCTGGCGGCGGGTGCCACCGGAGTACGTACCGTCCACGGGGCTGAGCGGGTAGTGCCACAGGACACCGGCCGTGTCGACGGCGGCGAGGGTCGTTCCCTGGCGGGCGACCTCCTTCATCACGCCCCAGCCGAAGCCGACCTTGCACGGCTTGGCGAGGGCGGCGGTGTCACCGGCGGCGCGGCCCTCGTAGCGGTAGAGACCGCCGGCCGCGTCCCGCCGGTACACGGCGCCAGGGGTGGTGCCGTAGGTGCCGCAGTCCTTCCAGTAGCCCGCGCCGCGGAGCGGCAGGTGGTCGGAGATCCACTTGCCGGTGGTCGTCTTCGGCTCGGCGGGCACGTCACCGACCACGCCGCGGAAGAACTGGGCGCTGAAGAAGGTGTAGTCGAGCTTCTGCACGTGGTTCTGGTGCGTCTTGTCGTACATCGTCAGCTCGCCGACCCGGCAGCGCGTCAGCCCCGTGGCCTGGCAGTTGCCGTACGTGCTGACGTCGTCGAAGTCGGTCTCGTCGGCCTCGATGAACGTGCCGTACGCGCCGTCGCCCGTGGCCGGCTCGTAGAAGCGGTTGAGGACGTCACCCCAGGGGGAGGAGTTGAAGTCGCCGCTGAGGATGACGGGGATGCCATCCTGCTCCCACTCCTTGGCCTTGCGGACCAGGGCGTCGGCCTCCCTGGTCATCACCTCGTGCCGTGCCAGCTTGTCCTTGTACGCGGCGATCTCCGCGGCTGTGGCGCCCGCGCCGGGGTCGGCGGGGACGTTCGGGGCGCCCCACCACAGGTGTACGGAGCAGGCCCACGTCGCGCGGTTCTGCACCCAGGACTTGATGCAGGGGGACTTGATGTCCTCGCCCGAGGCGCCCGGAACGGACTGCTGGATCGCGGCCTTCGTGTCCAGGGTGAGAACCGTGGACTCGACGAAGGAGCCTCGGACGAACACGGCCATTCCGTAGCTGCGCGGGGTGCCGCTCCCGGACGAGTCGACGCAGAGCGGCCTGCCGGTCGCGTCGTAGAGGCTGCCGGAGGGGACGGTCTCGACGTACCGGCCGGTGTAGCCGCGGGGCTTGAGGCTCGCGTCCATCCGGTTGAACTGGTAGCTGCAGACCTCTACGAGGAAGATGTAGTCGGCGTTCCAGACGCCGCCCGCCGTCTCGTCGACGATGGTCTTGTGACGGGCGTCGTCCTCCTCCTTCGTGGCGTTGCAGCCCTCGGTCCCGCTGCTGCCGCAGATGTTGTACGTGAAGGTCCTGATGGGCGGCGCGGTCGCGTAGGACACCGTGTCGGCCAGCGCCTGAGGCGCCGACACCATGGTTGCCGCGCATATGAAGGCCACAGTGGCCAGCAAGGCGCGGAACAGTGGGAATCTTCGCAAAGGAACCCCTCCTGAGGGAGTGTCATAGAAGGGGTGAACGTTAGCCGAACGCTTGTTCTGGTTGATCGGGGGGTGGGGCTGTCCGGGTTCCGGCACGCGTCACCGGCCTAGAATCTCCGGATGCTCACAGAACGGACGTTTCGATCAGCCCGGGCCGCCTCGGCGCTCGCCGTCGCCGTGCTCGTCGCCACCGCCTGCTCACCCGGCGTCGACGGCCCGGGGTCCGACGGCGGCGCGGGCGGCAGGCCGGCCGCGCGCGGGACCGCTCTCGCCGCCGTCGAGACGCTCGCCGTGAAGGGGCGGGCGCCGAAGACCGGGTACGAGCGGGAGAAGTTCGGGCGCGCCTGGGTGGACGTCGACGGCAACGGCTGCGGGACCCGGGACGACATACTCAAGCGCGACCTGACCGGCGTCCGGTTCACCGACGGCCGCTGCAAGGTCGCCTCCGGCACGCTCACCGACGACCCGTACACCGGGACCACCGTCCGCTTCGTCCGCGGGCGCAGCAAGGTCGACATCGACCATGTCGTCGCGCTCTCCGACGCCTGGCAGAAGGGTGCGGGGAAGTGGGACGCGGAGACCCGGCGCCGGTTCGCCAACGACCCGCTCAACCTGCTCGCCGTCGACGCCTCCACCAACCGGCGCAAGTCCGACGGTGACGCGGCGACCTGGCTGCCGCCGAACAAGGCGTACCGCTGCACGTATGTGGCCCGGCAGGTCGCGGTGAAGAAGAAGTACGGGGTGTGGGTGACGAACGGCGAGCGGGACGCGATGAGGCGGGTCCTCGTAGGCTGCCCGAAGCAGAAACTTCCGTGATGCTCCCCGCGCAAGGGAAAATCTGTTGGTGCAGGCCGGAGATGATCTTTAGTCTGCCCGCATGGACCTGAACATATCGACCCTTGCCGAGCGCCCCGAACTGGAAGGGCCGATGTGGGGCATGCGCGACCTCTGGCCCGAGTTCATGATGTACGACCCGGTGGGCTGGGCGAACATCGGGCGAATCGTGCGTGAGCTGCCGGAGTACGTGCTCGTCGCCACCGACGCCGAGGGCAAGGTCGTCGCCCGTGGCTTCAGCGTTCCCTTCCGTCTCGACGTCGACGGGCGCCGCGAACTGCCCGCGCGCGGCTGGGACGAGGTGCTGCTCTGGGCGTTCTCCGACCTGAAGCACGGCCGGGAGGCCGACACCGTCAGCGCCATCGAGATCACGGTCGACACGAGCGCCCTGGGTCGGGGACTCTCGCACCGGATGCTGGCCGCGATGCGGGACAACGCCGCCCGGCGCGGATTCTCCGAGGTCGTCGCCCCGGTCCGGCCCAACGGCAAGCACCTGGAGGCCGCAGCCTCCATCCACGAGTACGCCTTCCGTACGAGGGAGGCCGACGGCCTGCCGCAGGACGCGTGGCTGCGCGTCCATGTGCGCGCGGGCGGTGTCATCGAGGCGGTGGCCCCGGCCTCGATGACCGTCTCCGGCTCCGTCGAGCAGTGGCGCGCCTGGACCGGTCTCCCCTTCGACACCGACGGACCGGTCGAGGTCGAGGGCGCGCTCGTCCCCGTCCACTGCGTCGCCTCGCGCGGATACGCGGTCTACGTCGAGCCCAATGTGTGGGTGCGGCACCGTATCTGAGGTGTTCGGGGCGGCACCGGGGAGCGGACCCCGGAGGTGATCTTCGCGGCGGGGGATGTACCGTACGGCGTCCCCTGTCGTACACCCGTGCGCCCCGACCCCGGTGTGCGCCTCCGTGAGAGGTCCCGCGAATCGTGAACCAGGCCGTCAGCTTGGAGAAGGGTGCGGAGTCCCCGCGCCCCAAGGAGTTGCCGGGCCGGCCGGCCCGGGTCGGGCTCGCGCTGGTACCGCTGCTGAGCCTCGGCGTCCTCGGGTTCGTCCCCTCGCTCACGCTCGCCCTGCGGCGCGGGACGCGGAACGACCTGCTCGCCGCGCTCCTGTTCACGGCGGCCTCGGTCGGCTGGTGCTTCCAGATCGCGCTGACCCCCGTGGCGACCCACGGCTTCGCGTACCTCCTCGACGTGTTGCTGCTCGCGGCCACCAGCCTGGGTGCGACGGCGCACTGCCTCACCGTCGGGGAGGCCGGCCGATGAAGACCCGTCGCGCCTGGCGCGCCACCGAGCGGGAGGCGGCCAGGAGGGAGGCGGCCGAGTCCGGGGCGGCCCGGATCCCCGGACTGCTGGCCGCCGGTGCAGGGGCGCTTCGCGGCCGGGTCGGCTGGGCCGTCGGCTCGGTCCTGGTCCTGGTCCTCGGTCTCGTCGGTGCCTCGCTGTTCGCCGGGTCGGACCGGCCGGGCACCCCGCCCGACACCCGGGCCCGCGCCTATCAGGACTACGACGCCTGCCTGCTGACCGACGAGCGGGGCATCGTGACCGGTGCGCCGGCGGCCCCCGTCTGGGAGGGGATGCAGGCGGCGTCCCTGGACAAGCGCATCCGCGTGACGTTCGTCCCGGTGATGGGCGAGAAGTCTGCGGAGAACGCCCGCCCGTTCCTCAACGGTCTGGTGCAGCGCGACTGCGAGATCGTCGTGGCCTCGGGCGCCCCGCAGGTGGCGGCCGCCGAGGCGGCGGTGGAGAAGAACCCGAAGGTCCGGTTCGTGACGGTCAGTGAGGCGGGCGGCGCGGCCCACGACAACCTGGTGCGGGTGGCGCCCGGGGCGTCCCTGAAGGACGACATCACGGCGACGGTGAAGCGGCTGGTCCGCGAGGGCTGATGGACCCGAGGGCCGCCGTTGCGGGGCCTCGGGTGGAGATGTCCGGAAGGGTTCCTCCCCGCGAGTAAAGCGAAGGTAAAGTTCGGCACCCTGGTGTGAACTGGTGATCCGTCATCGGGCAGGCTCGCGAGGCTTTGTAAGTATCGCGTTAGTAAAGGCTGGCCCATGCGTATACGCCGGGTCCGTAGCCCTCGCCTGTTCCCACCGGGTCGCACCGGAAGACGCAGGCTGAGGGCTACGGCTCTTTCCGTACTCATCTCACTGTTCCTGATGCTCACCACCGAGTCGGCGCTCGCCGCAGGCGTCACGCTCGAACCGGTGAAGATGCCCAGGCTCTCCCTCTCCGGGCTGTGGAAGTGGGTGAGCGAGAACCCTCTCGACACCCCTGACCAGCAGGGCGGCACGGCCCGAGGCAAGAGCCATCACGCCTCCTCGGACGCCACGAGCCTCGAGGGCAAGGCCGGTCGCAAGCCCGGCAAGGGCAAGGGCGAACTCCCGCTGTTCGCGCGGGAGACCGACGACCCCGCCGAGGTCCGCACCGGCAGGGCGCCGGGCGACGCCAAGAGCTTCGACGCCCGCACCAGCAAGCGCGACGCGAAGAAGTCGACGGCGACGTCCGACTACTACGTCAACGCCGACGGCTCCACCACCGTCCGCCACTTCCCCGGCCGCGCCAACTTCAAGGCCGCGGACGGCTCGTGGAAGGCCATCGACACCAGCCTGACCGAGGACAAGGACGGCCGTCTCCAGCAGACGGCCAACTCCCTCGACGTCGAGTTCGCGCCGACCGCCGCCGACAAGGCCCTCGCCTCCGTCGACTTCGGCGCCGGGCGCTCGCTCGCGTACGCGCTGAAGGGCGCCGCGAAGGCGGAGCCCACGGTCGCGGCGAACGGCACCGTCACCTACACGGGCGTGCTGCCCGAGACGGACGTGCAGCTCGTTCCGCTCGCGGAGGGCTTCAAGGAGAACGTCGTCCTGCGCTCGCCGCAGGCGGCCAACTCCTGGACGTTCCCGCTCGCGGTGAAGGGCCTGACGCCCCGTGTAGCGGCCGACGGCGACGTGGAGTTCACCGATGCGAACGGGAAGGTCACCGCGACCATCCCGCACGCGTTCATGGAGGACTCCGAGATCGACCCGCGTTCGGGCGACCCCGCCCGGTCGCGGGCCGTGACCTACGAGCTGGTCACGGTCGACGGCGAGCAGGCGCTGCGGATGACCGCGGACCGCGCCTGGCTGGACGACCCGGCCCGGGTCTACCCGGTGACCGTCGACCCGACGGTGACCGCGTCGAACTCGACGTACTCGCAGAACACCATCGGTGGTGACCACTCCACCGAGACGCAGATCAAGGTCGGCTCGTACGACTCGGGAACGAACAAGACGAACTCGTTCCTGCAGTTCTCCTCGCTGGGCACCACGCTCGCGGGCAAGCGGGTCACCGCCGCCACCCTGAACGTGTACGCGCTCTGGTCCTCGACCTGCGCCGCCCAGTCGTTCTCGGTGCACCCGATCACCCAGACCTGGACCCCGTCCGGCGTGACCAGCTACCCCGGTCCGAGCTTCGGCGCGGCCATGGGATCGGCCACCCCCGCCCCCGGAGCCTCCTGCTCCAACTCGGCGAACTCGGCGTCGGTCGGCGTGAAGATGCCGGTCTCCCTCAACACGACGTGGTTCAACAACGTCGCCGGCGGAGCCGCGAACTACGGTCTGGCGCTGACCGCACCGACCAACGACATGCTGCACTGGAAGAAGTTCCACTCGGACAACTCGGCGACCGCCGGCTTCCGCCCGGCCCTCGATCTGACGTACACGGCCAACACCGCGCCGCAGATCAACGCCCAGTACCCGCCGGCCAACTTCCAGGCCAACACCCTCCAGCCGGAGCTGCTCGTCTACGCGAGCGACGCCGACAAGGGTCCGAGCCCGCTGTCGTACACCTTCGAGGTCTACGACGGCGACGCCACCGGAACCCCCGCCCTGATCGCCACCTCCGGCGCCGTCACCAAGGGCAGCTGGAAGGTCCCGGCGGGCAAGCTGAAGTGGTCGAAGAACTACGACTGGTACGTGGAGGCCAGCGACGGCACCTCGGCCGTCGTGGAGGGCAGCCGCTTCACCACGGCAGTGCCGCAGCCGCCGGTCACCTCGGGTCTGTCGATGAACACCGACGGGCACGAGTTCGACCCCTCGGACGGCAACTACACGACCGAGGACACCGACGCCCAGGTGTCGGTGATCGGCCCGTCGCTGGAGATCGAGCGCTCCTACAACAGCCTCGACCCCCGCGTCGACTCCGCCTTCGGCGCCGGCTGGTCGACGATCGTCGACATGAAGGCCGTCGAGGTCAAGGACGGCGCAGGCGCCCTCACCAGCGTGATCATCACCTACCCCGGTGGTGAGCAGGTCGCCTTCGGCCGGAACTCGGACGGCACCTTCGTGCCCCCGTTGGGCCGCTACGCGCGCCTCGCGGCCGTCACCGGCGGCTACGCGCTCACGGACAAGGACTTCACGGAATACGCCTTCACCCAGGCGACCGCGAAGGTCGGCACCTACGCGCTGAAGACCATCAAGGACTACGCGGGCCGCACCGAGACCTTCACGTACGACGCCAACAAGCGCCTCACGAAGATCACGAACGAGGTCTCCAAGCGGAACCTGGGCCTGACCTGGTACCAGCCGGCCTCGGCCACCGCCTGGCACGTCCAGACCGTCTACACCGACCAGGCCACGGCCGGCGACGCGAACTCGGTCCAGACCTGGCAGTACACCTACACCGGTGACCAGCTCAGCAAGGTGTGCCCGCCCGCCGACTGGTCCAAGTGCACGACGTACACCTACACCACCGGCAACCACTACCGCACCACGGTCCTCGACGCCGACCCGTTCGCCTACTGGCGGCTCGGCGAGACCTCGGGCACGGTCGCCAAGGACGCCCTCGACGCCAACCAGGGCCAGTACAACGGCACGTACAAGAACGTGACGCTGGGCGGGACGGGTCCCCTCGCGGGCTCCACCCAGAAGGCGGCCACCTTCAACGGCACCACCTCGTACGTCGAGATGCCGGCCGCGCCGGGCGCCACGCCCTCGTACACCTCCGTCTCGCTGTGGTTCAAGACGAGCACCGCCGGAGGCGTGCTCTTCTACTACGGCGACAAGCCCCTCAGCGACCCCGACCCGGTGGCCAACACCACGAAGAACACCCCCGCGGTGTACGTGGGCACCGACGGCAAGCTGCGCGGCTGCCTGGCGATGTCGCCGGGCTGCATGACGACGATCACGTCCACTCCGGTCGTCACCGACGGCAAGTGGCACAACGCCGTCCTGACCGGTGTCGCCAACAGCCAGACCCTGTACCTGGACGGTGCGGCGGTCGGTTCGCTCAGCGGCACCATCAACGACTGGGTGCAGCCGTACATCTCCCTCGGCGCCGGTGTGAACACCATGGGCTGGCCGGCGATGAACGCCAACGACAAGCTCGGTCACTTCAACGGCCAGCTGGCCGAGGTCGCGATCTTCTCCGAGCCGCTGTCGGCCGACGTGATCAAGACCCAGTACGACTCCGCCATCCGGCCGGCCGGTCTGCTGCAGAAGATCACCACGCCCGGCCTGAAGACCCAGGCGTCGGTCGTCTACGACACCACCGACGACCGCGTCCTCCAGGCCACCGACGGCAACGGCGGCACCTGGAAGCTCAACCCGCCGACCATCACCGGCTCGTCCCAGGTCTACCGCTCCGCCGTCATGGGCTCCGCCCCGGCCGGCTACTGGCGCATGGACGACACCCAGGGAGCGGCGCAGGCCGCGAACCAGGTGAACACCGGCTTCGGCACGTACAACAACGTCATCCAGGGCGCCGAGGGCCCCTTCGGTCCGGGTGACGCGAGCGCGGCGACGTTCGACGGCTCGACCTCCTTCGTGGAGGTGCCGTTCGGCCCGCTGCACGCCAAGCCGGACCGTTCCGTGGAGCTGTGGTTCAAGACCGCCGAGCCCGGCGTGATCATGAGCGACCAGAGCCTTCCGCTCGACAACGCCGGTGGGGCCGCAGGCAGCTACAGCGACCTGCTGTACGTCGGCGCCGACGGCAAGCTGCGCGGCCACTGGTGGGCCAGCGCCTGCAACGCCGCCTCGACGCTCGGCTCGACGGCCACCGTCACCGACGACAAGTGGCACCACGCCGTGCTGGCCTCGGCCGGAACCACGCAGACGCTCTACCTGGACGGCGTCAAGCAGGGCAGCTGCGCCGCGGCCGCCAACGACCAGGCCACCAGCCGCACCTTCATCGGTGCCGGCTTCGGCAAGGGCTGGTTCAGCTCCCCGGGTGACGTCAGCTACTTCACCGGCTCCATCGCGGAGGTCGCGGTCCACTCCAAGGGCCTGACCGACGCCGATGTGGCGACGCACTGGTCGGCCTACAAGGCGTCCTCCGGCATCGCCCCCGTCAAGACGGTCAAGCTGACCGACCCGAAGGACAAGACCCTCACCTACGTGTACGACGCCGAGATGGGCAACCGCCTGCTCGCCGCGATCGACACCGAGGGCGACCGCACCACCTACGGGTACGACACCGGCGGCTTCCTCCACACCATCACGGACGCCAACGGCAACCGCTCCATCACCGGCCACGACGTGCGCGGCAACACGGTCTCCCAGACCACCTGCCAGAACACGGCCGCGAACAAGTGCTCGACCGAGTACTACACCTTCTACCCGGACTCGACCACGGCCTTCCCGCCGATGGACCTCCGCAACGACCTGATCCTGACGGAGCGGGACGGGCGCTCGTCCGGTCCGGCGGACAACGCCTACCTCACGAGCTACTCCTACGACGCGGGCGGCAACCTGCTGTCGGTGACCACGCCCCCCGTGGCCGGTCACCCGAACGGCCGGACCGCCTCGACCACGTACACCACCGCCACCACCCCGGCGGCGGAGGGCGGCACGGCGGTCACGCCGGCGGGTCTCGTGTCGCAGGTCGTGACGCCGGGCGGCCGGAAGACGACGTACACCTACTTCGCCAACGGCGACCTGGCGAAGATCACCGACGCCAACGGTGCCACGGTGGAGTACACGTACGACAAGCTGGGCCGCGAGATCTCCAAGAAGGAGGTCTCGGACGCGAACCCGGGCGGTCTGGTCACGTCGCAGACGTACGACAAGAACGACCAGGTCCTCACCGAGACGACCCCGGCCGTCACCAACCGGGTCACCGGAGCCAAGCACCAGGCGAAGACGACCACGGGCTACGACCCCGACGGCAACGTCCTGTCCCAGACGGTCCAGGACCTCACCGGCGGTGACACGGCGCGCGTCACGTCGATGACGTACGACGCCACCAACCAGCTGGCGACCAGGACGGACCCGGGCGGCGACACCACGTCGTTCGAGTACGACGTCTACGGCAACAAGGTGAAGGAGACGGACCCCGCGGGGACCGTCAACACCTACACCTTCGACGCCGAACAGCGCCCGCTCACCACCAGCCTGCTCGACTACACGGGCGACCCGTACAACCCGACGGCTCCGACGACGCTCGTCCAGGAGTCCCGGGCCTACGACCCGGCCGGCCGCCTCGCCTCGATCACCGACCCGCTGGGCTGGCAGACGGTGTACACCTACACCGACGACGGCCTGTCGGCCTCCGTGGTCCGCAAGGACCCGCAGACCGGCAAGTCCTTCACGGAGCAGGCGAACACCTACGACGCCGCGGGCAACCTGATCGAGCAGGTCACCAACGACGGGCAGACCCGCACCACCTTCACGGTGGACGCGGCCGACCGTACGGTCTCCGAGATCCTCGACCCCAACGGGCTCGCCAGGACCACGCAGACCAGCTACGACCCGGACGACAACGTGGTGTCGGAGACGGACCGCGACCCGGCGACGGGTGACGTGTCCACCACGGACACGCGGTACGACGCCCTGGGCAACATCACCGGAACCACCAGCCACGACGGCACCACGGCCCCGGTGGCCCGCTACAAGCTGGACGAGACGACGGGCTTCGGCCTCGCGGACTCCTCCGGCGCCAACAACACCGGTACCCACGGCACCGGCATGCACTGGAACACCGACCGGGGCGGCAACGGCGCCTTCGACGGTGACGCCAACTCGTGGGCGCAGACCAACGGCCCGGTGGTGAACACCGCCGGCAGCTTCACGGTCTCGGCCTGGGTCAAGCTGACCAGCACGACGGCCAACCGGACCTTCCTCGCGCAGGACGGCAAGGAGGCCTCCGGCTTCCAGCTGTACTACTCGACGGCCTACGGCTGGACCTTCAACCGGCACGCCACCGACACCTACGACCCGGCCATCGTGCGGGTCTCGTCGGGCACCGCCGCCGTCACGGCCAACACCTGGACCCACCTGGTCGGCGTCTACGACCAGGCGAGCTCCCAGATCCGGCTGTACGTGAACGGCGTCGCGAGCGGCACCCCGGCCACCTTCGGCACGCCGTGGGAGGCCACCGGTCCGCTCCAGCTCGGACGCCGCTGGTACAAGGGCGCCTACGCGGAGAACCACCTCGGCGGCCTGGACGACGTCCAGGTCTACGGCGAGGCGCTCACCGCGGCACAGGTCACGGCGCTCAAGGGCGGCACCCTGCCGGCCGCGGGCTCCACGGTCCGCACGACCATGTGGAAGCTGGACCAGCGCGGTCTGCCGGTGAACCAGACGGACACCGCGGGCAACGTCACGGACTACGGCTACGACGAGCTCGGCCAGCAGACCTCGGTCACCGAGCCGGCCGTCACGACGGAGCAGAACGGCGGGACCCCGGTCTCCGTCCGGCCCGTCACGATGACCGGGTACAACACGTTCGGCGAGGCGACGGAGTCCTCGGACCCGCTCGGCAACGTGGTGACGACGGCGTACGACGCGGAGGGCCAGGAGGCGTCCACGACGTCTCCCGAGTACCTCGCGCCGGGTGCGTCGGCCCCGATCCGCGCCACGTCGTACAACGAGTACAACAAGCTCGGCCAGGTGACGGCGGAGGTCGACCCGCTCGGCGGCCGCACCACGTACACCTACACGCAGCTGGGCGACCTGGCCTCGGTCACCGAGCCGGGCGGCGGTACGACGAAGTACACGTACTCCACCAACGGCGACCAGCTGTCGGCCACCCGGCCGAACGGCGCCCGCCAGGAGATGACGTACGACTACCTGGGCCGCGAGCTGACCAGCACGGACATCGTGCGTCAGCCCACGCAGCGGGCGTACACGGCGATCAACGAGTACAACGCTCCGGGCGGCGAGCTGTCCCGGATCGTGTCGCCGCAGGGCGTCACGGAGTCGTACAAGTACAACGCCGAGGGTGAGGTCACCGAGGTGACCGACGGCGCGGGCAAGGTCTCGCGCTTCACCTACGACATGGACGGACAGCCGCTCACGGCCACCGAGCCCGACGGCACCAGCACCCGCAACACGTACGACGGCTTCGGCCAGCTGGTGAGGACGGACGACCTGGACGAGACGGGTGCCGTGCTGCGTACGGCGAGCACCGGTTACGACCGGGGCGGCAACATGGTCTCGGCGACCGACCACCGCGGTCACACGAAGACCTTCACGTACGACTCCTCGGGTCTGATCACGAAGGTCGTCGAGCCGGTCTCCGCGACCGAGTCGATCACCACGACCTACGGGTACGACGCGGCGGGCAACCAGACCCGCTTCACGGACGGACGGGGCAACCCGTTCCTGACGACGTACAACACCTGGGGTCTGCCGGAGTCGCAGATCGAGCCGTCGACGCCGACCCATCCGAACCTCGCGGACCGGACGTTCACTGCCGTCTACGACGGTGGGGGCCGGATCAAGGAGTCCCGTTCTCCCGGCGCGGTGAACATCTCCTTCGAGTACGACGTGAAGAGCCGACTGGTCCGCCAGTCGGGTACGGGTGCGGAGGCCGTCACGGCCGACCACACGTACGACTACGACGCCGACGACCGGATCACGGCCGTCGCCGGTCTCGGCGCGGAGAAGAACACCTTCTCCTACGACGACCGGGGTCTGCTCCTGACCGCGAACGGGCCCTCGGGCTCCTCGTCCTTCGCGTACGACGGCGACGGCGGGATGACCTCCCGCACCGACGCCTCGGGCACGTCGACCTTCGGCTACGACACCGCCGGCCGCCTGAAGACGACGAACGACGGTCTGACGGGGTCGACGGCGACGTACGGCTACGACGTCAACAGCAACGTGACGTCGGTCGACTACGGCACGGGCAAGGCGAAGCGCAGCTTCGGCTACGACAAGCTGGAGCGTCTGACCAGCGACTCGCTGACCTCACCGACCGGCAAGACGCTCGCCTCCTTCACCTACGGGTGGGACGCGAGCGACAACCTGACGTCGAAGACGACGACGGGGCTCGCCGGTTCGACGGCCAACACGTACACGTACGACTGGGCCGACCGCGTCATGTCCTGGAACAACGGGACGACGAACGAGGTCTACGGCTACGACGCGTCCGGCAACCGGACCCGGGTGGGTGGTGACACCTACACCTACGACGCCCGGAACCGGCTCACGTCGGACGGCCACAGCGCCTACACGTACACCGCGCGGGGCACGCTCAGCTCGGTGACGGACGAGGCCAGCCGGGTGACGAACATGAAGGTGGACGCCTTCAACCGCGTCATCCAGGAAGGCAACCGCACCTACACGTACGACGGTCTCGACCGTGTCCTGAACGCGAAGGACGAGACGGGCACCGCGCTCTACTCGTTCCAGTACAGCGGCGACGGCAACGAGGTGGCCTCGGACGGTCTGTCGACCTACAGCCGCGACGCCGGGGGCGCCGTGGTCGGCGTGAAGAACGGTGCCGGTTCGGTGCTGGCCCTGACGGACCTGCACACGGACGTGGTGGCGCAGTTCACCACCACGGGCGAGGCGCTGACCGGATCGACGACCTACTCGCCGTTCGGCAAGGTCGTCCAGTCCGCGACGATGCTCGGCGGGCTGGGCTACCAGTCCGGCTGGACCGACCCGGAGACGGCCAAGGTCAACATGGCCGCGCGCTGGTACTCGCCGGAGACCGGCCAGTTCAACAGCCGTGACACCGCCTCCCTCAGCGGGGTCCCGAACTCGATCTCGGCGAACCGGTACGCGTACGCGGACGGCAACCCGATGACGGGCATGGACCCGACCGGCCACTGGCCGGGCTGGGCCGACAAGATCGTCAAGAAGGTCAAGAAGAAGGTCACCAAGACCGTCAAGTCGGCCTACAAGCACGTCAAGAAGGCCGTCAAGAAGGTCGCCAAGGTCGTCAAGAAGGCCGCGAAGGTCGTCAAGAAGGCCGTCAAGAAGGTGGTGAAGCGGGCCAAGCGGGCGGTCAGAAAGGCCGTCCGGTACGTGGCCGACAGCGTCCGGAAGGTCAAGAGATACGTCAAGCGGGTCTACAAGACCGTGAAACGTGTGGCCCACAAGGTCGTCAAGCATGTGAAGAAGGCGGTCCGCAAGGTCGCCAAGGCCGTCAAACACGTCGCCAAGAAGGTGGTGAAGGCGGCCAAGAAGGTCGGCAGAGCCGTCAAGAAGGCGGCGAAGGCGACAGCCAACTTCGTCAAGCAACACGCCTCCACCATCGCTTCGGTCGCCGTCGGAATCGCCGTCTTCGCGGGCTGCACCGCGATCACGGCCGGCGTCGGAGCCATCGGCTGCGCCGCCCTCGCGGGCGCCGCGGGCAATGCCGTCGGCTACGCGATGAGTGACGGTCCCAAGTCGGTCGGCGGATTCCTCGGCGCGGTCGCCATCGGCGCCGTGACCGGTGCCGCCGGTGGCGTCGGCGGTCGCCTCGCGGCGAGCGCCGCGGGCAAGCTGCTCTCGGGCACGGCCGGCAAGATCGCGACGAACGTCGCGGAGAGCGCCGGTGAGGAAGCACTCACGGGCGCGGTCGAGTACGGCACCTCCTGTGTGAACAGCGAGGAGGGCTGCTCGGTCGCCGGAGCCGCGAAGGCGGCGACGATCGGCGCGGTCATGGGCGGCGCGTTCGGCGCCAAGGGCAAGGGCAACGGCCCGAAGGCGAAGGAGTCGCCTGGCGGCAGCTCCGGCGGCGGCTGCCCGGTCCGACGCGGCAAGACCCCGCACAGCTTCACCGGCAAGACGCCGGTACTGCTGGCGGACGGCACGACCAAGGAGATCTCCAAGGTCAAGGCGGGCGACAAGGTCCTCACGGCCGAGCCCGGCAAGAAGACCAGGGAGATCCACGAGGTCAAGCAGGTCATCGTCACGAAGACCGACCGCGACTACGTCGACGTCACCGTGAAGACGGAGGCCGGTCCGAAGACGATCCAGACCACCGAGCACCACCAGTTCTACGAGTCCACCCGCAACGCCTGGACGCAGGCGGGCGACCTCCAGGTCGGCCAGAAGCTCCAGAACGGCGAGGGCGGCCCGACGGCGATCGTCGAGGTCAAGTCGTACAAGGCCGACAGGACCACGTACGACCTGAGCATCGAGGGCCTGCACACGTACTTCGTGTTCGCGGGCGACTCGGTCACTGCCGCGGCCGATGTCGCGGCCGACGCCAGTGGGGTCGATCCGACTTCCGCGGTGCTGGTGCACAACTGTAACGACCAGGTGGAATACGGTGGCAATGAACTCAGCCAGGCCGTCATACAGGAACGGCTGAGAACGGGGAGGAAGACCAACAACTTTGCGGCGGTCAGGTATACCGACGCAAATGGAGCTTCCCAGATTGCGGTCGCATTCTCCTCGAAGGGTCCGGGCAACCACGCGGAGCGTAAACTGCTCCGAGATTACGGGGACTCGATCACTGAAGCTTATTCGGAATTCCAGCCGTGTACTGGTACGAATAAGTGTCGGAGTAGGTTGGCCGAGGCCGGCATACCGACGACTTGGACTTGGGGTTGGACCACTTCAGCCCAGGGCGCTGCTGCAAGGTCCGCCAAGGGGAAAGCGGTGACTTCGATGTTCAGGGATGCCATATCGGGCAACTGGTAAGGTAGGTCCAGTATTGCGGTTGGCCCGCCACTCGTTCGGGTGGCGGGCCAACCGTGTAGCTATGAGAGTGAAGAGGGGTCCTGATGACTGACCACCGCTATTCCATCGAATATGTCGCATGCGTGAGGAACTCCGCTGCGCGTGATTACCTTTCTTCAGTCGGACTGCCTGTCGAGCACGTCCTCTTTTCGGCTTCGGAATTTGCTGGTGGTGGCTTCGAAAAGATCGAAGGTCGCGACCTTCTGAAATTGGGATCTGGCGGGGATGGCGATGACGCGTACTGTGTCGACTGTGGAACCGGAGAGGTTCTCTACCGCGGCAGCGATGATCCGTCTCTGTTTTCTGTGAATTCGTCACCGCAGAAGTTTTCCGAATGCTTGAGTGTATTTGAGCGTGAGACCGCTCGATCTGCAGGTGAAGATGATACGGAAATGCTGGAAGAGCTTGCCGACCTGCTGAGGAGGTCGCTCGGGGAGATTGATCCATCCGCCCTGCAAGGTGATCCAGAGTTTTGGCGTTCAATTCTCTTCGATGTGGCGATCGGCGACTATACGGTTGATGAGTAGCACTCTCCTCGGGGTCGCTCAACTCGCACCCTTGGGTGGTTCATCCGAAAACTGACGATGCTGCCTCCGATTAGGCGATCTCGGCGAACTCTAGAGGGCTGTGGTTCGTTGTCGGCGCCGTTGACCCACCCGCGACATTGGTCGGTCTGTCCTGGGAGGGAACCCATGACCACAGCAGGCGCACCCACCCCGGGGCGCGTGACCAAGGAGTGGGTCGCAGAGTTTCCGGGGTTCGACACCTGGAAGTCCTTGCGTCTGCTCCGGCGGATCGGTCCGGTCGTGCAGGGCATCTGCCTCGACCGCACGACCGGCGGCGACGGGTACCTTCCGACAGCGCACGTCCACGCGCTGACCAGGGAGTTCCCAGTGGTGTCCCTGATGCTGGGGCAGCGTCTGGCCCGTCCTTCCGGGACGCCCGACCCTGTTCTCTTCGCGCGGCACGAGAGGGACTTCGCCCATGCGGCCAGTGCTCTGCGAGAGCAGAGCCGGCTGCCGCTCGACGAGGTGCCGTCGATCGACGCGATCGTGCGGGAGTACCACGCCGAGGCGCGGGGTCGCCTGGGTAAGGGGCACGGCGCCGCCGTCCTGGAGATGGAGGACAGTGTCCTCGTCGCAGCGGCGGCCGGCCGGGACGATCTGGCCGGGGAGGGGTTGCTCCTCGCCCGGGAGCTCACCGCAGCCTGGCCGAAGTCGGCGATGCCGTTCGACTGGCCCGGCGCGGAGGCGTGGCTCGACGGTCTCACCGCACGCGCCGGCGACCGCGGGTCGCTCCTGTCCGTGGTCCGCGGCCAGGTGGCCGAGCACAAGCTCGGAAAGGTCCGGGACCGTCTGTCCCCTGAAGCTTCACCGTCAGGGTGAGGCTCTTCTCCGTCTGAGCGGGTGATGAGCAACGCCTCGCCCGTCTCCGGCGGACCGAGCCGACGATGGTGGCCCGTCTCGAATTCCGCGAGGCGGGCCGCTTCGTCTTCACGGCGTCGCGGCCGGTGGGGTCAGCCCGTCTTCTTCCAGTCCCCGCACCCCGACGACTTGAAGTACCCGTCCGACGCGCCGACCTTCACGATCGCCGTGCCCGTCACGTTGTCGTTCGCCAGGATCGAGTCCGTGCCGTGGCTCGCGTCCTTCGCGCGCTCCCAGTAGCACTCCGCGTCCTTGTTTCCCGTCGACTTGTACGTGCCCGGGGCGATGTCGACGCCCACCTTGAACATGCCGCCGTCGCCCTTGAGGGTCGTCCCGGGCGTGCCCTTCGCCTTCGCGTCGACGGCCTCCCAGGTTCCGCAGCCCGAGGACTTGAAGAGCTTGTCCGTCGCCTTGATCTCGACGTAGCTCGTGCCCGTCACGTTGTCGTTGGCGAGGATCGAGTCCGTGTCGGCCGAGGCGTCCTTCGCGCGCTCCCAGTAGCAGCCGGCGTCCTTGTTGCCCGTCGAGCGGTAGAGGCCGGGCTTCGCGTCGGAGCCGACCTCGAAGTCGCCGTCGCCGTCGATCGTGGCGCCCTTCGGCTTGTCCTGCGCCTTCTTGTCGCCGCCCTGCTTCGCCGGCTGCTCCTGCTTCGCGTCCGCCTTGGGGGACTCGGTGTCGCCGCCCCCGCCCATCGCCGCACCGATCGCGATGACCGCGACGACCGCGCCGGCGGCGGTGAGGACCTTGTGGCGGGCGAACCAGTTGCGCTGCTGCTGCTGAGACATGGCTGTGGCACCTTCCGGGCGCTGTGAGGACTCCGCTTTCGGGACTCCGTGTTCCGATGGAGTAATCACAACAGAGACTGTGAACCGAGTCAACAGGGTTCACGGGATTCGGGTCGACTCACGCCGTGAATCGGGTCGAGCGCTATGCTCGGTGTGTTCACACACGTACGAGGGGAGACGGACAGGTGCCCGAAGAGAGCACGGCAGAGGTCACCGCCGCCGGTATCGCCCGGCTCGCCGGGGTCGGCAGGGCCGCCGTCAGCAACTGGCGTCGGCGCCACGCCGACTTCCCCAAGCCCGTCGGCGGCACCGAGACCAGTCCTTCCTTCTCCCTCGCCGACGTCGAGCAGTGGCTCCGTGACCAGGGAAAACTCGCCGAAGTGCCGCTCCGTGAGCGCGTCTGGCAGCAGCTCGCCGGCCACCCCTCCGGCACCGTCGCCGGTCTCGTGCACACCGGCTGCGTCCTGCTCCTCCTCCGCGCCCGCCCGGGTGCCTGGACCGAGCTGGCCGCGCTCCCCGACGACCGTCTCGGCGAGCTCCTGCCCGGCGTCTTCGAAGAGGTCCTCACCGCCCGCTTCGGTCTGCCCAGGTCTGTTCACACCCCCACCCCGGCCGACACGGTCCCCGCCGTGCCCCTGTTCCGCGCCGCGGTCGAGCTGGCAGGCGAGCTGGGCGGCGCCCGTCAGGCCTTCGAGTTCCTGCTCGGCCGCCACCTCGATGCCAACCCGCGTCAGTACACGCTCACCCCGCCCCCGCTGGCCGAGCTCATGGCCGACCTCGCCGCCGCCGCGGCCCCCGACGGTCGCCCCCTCGCCACCGTCCTCGACCCGGCCTCCGGCACCGGCGGTCTGCTGCGCGCCGTCCCGCACCCCGCCGCGCTCTACGCCCAGGACGCCGACCCCGACCTGGCCGCCCTCTCGGCCCTCCGGCTCGCCCTCCACGGCGACGCCGACGTCCGCGCCGCCACCGGCGACACCCTCCGCGCCGACGCCTTCCCGACCCTGAGTGCCGACGCGGTCCTGTGCCACCCCCCGTTCAACGAGCGGACCTGGGGCCACGACGAACTCGCCTACGACCCCCGCTGGGAGTACGGCTTCCCGGCCCGCACCGAGTCCGAGCTGGCCTGGGTGCAGCACGCCCTCGCCCGGCTCCGCGACGGCGGCGCCGCCGTCCTCCTCATGCCGCCCGCCGTCGCCTCCCGCCGCTCGGGCCGCCGCATCCGCGCCGACCTGCTGCGCCGCGGCGCCCTCCGGGCCGTCGTCGCCCTCCCGGCCGGCGCCGCACCCCCGTACGGCATCCCGCTCCACCTCTGGGTCCTCGTCCGCCCGGGAGGCGGCGAACGCCCGCCGGCCGAGACCCTGTTCGTGGACACCGCCGGGCTCGTCCCGGACGCCGGCCGCGACAAGCTCCCCTGGACCACCCTGCGGAACACGGTCCTCGACGCCTGGGCCGGCCGCGGCCGCGAGGAGTCCGTCGCCCGCGCCGTCCCCGTCATCGAACTCCTCGACGACGAGGTCGACCTCGCCCCCGCGCGCTATCTCACCGCGCCCGCCGCCGGCGGCACCGCCCCCGAACTCGCCGCCGTCCGCGACCGCCTGGACGAGACCCTCCGCCGCACCCAGGGCCTCGCCCCCACCCCCGTCCCCGCCCGCCCCGCGCCGCGCCCCCTCACCACCGTCGGCGAACTCGCCCGCACCGGAGCCCTCCAGCTCCGTACCGGCGGCTCGGGCACGGCACCCGCCGGCGGCGGCGTGCCCGTCCTCACCGAGCACGACGTGCTGTCCGGCGGCGGGCCCTCCGGCACCCTCCCCGCCGGGGGCGGTCCGGGAGAGGAGCGCGAGGAGCCCGTGCTCGTCGCCGAGGGCGATGTCGTCGTGCCCGTCCTCGGCGGCGGCTCCGTCGCCCGGGTCGTGGACGCCGCCACCGCGGGCGCGGCCCTCGGCCGCAACCTCCAGCTCCTGCGGCCCGAACCGGCCGCCCTCGACCCCTGGTTCCTCGCCGGATTCCTGCGCGGCACCGCCAACAACCGGCAGGCCAGCAGCTTCGCCTCGACCGCGACCCGGCTCGACGTGCGCCGTCTCCAGCTGCCCCGGCTGCCCCTGGCCGACCAGCGCCGGCACGGCGCCCACTTCAAGTCGCTCGCCGAGTTCGAGGAGGCCCTGCGGCTCGCCGCCCGCCTCGGCGAGCAGCTGGTCCAGGGGCTGTACGACGGACTCGCGGACGGAAGTGTGGAGCCCGCGTGAAGGCCGTCATACTCTCTTGGTCCGACTCGGTCCGATCAACCGTCGAGGCCTGATCGTCCGATCGTCCGTCCTGGGGGAGCGTCGTATGTACGGTCAGGTGCCCACACCCGCGGCCACACCCGCGCCCGTACCGCCGCGTGCGGCCGGCCCGTCGGCGGCCACGATCGCCGTCCGGGTCCTCATCACGGTCCTGGTGGTCCTGTCGCTCGGCTTCCTCGCGTGGGTCGCCATGCTCCGGATCGCGATCATGCGGCGCACCGGGCGTGACTGGACGCTCTTCTGGGCCCAGTTGGTGCTGAACATCGGGTGTGTGGTGCCGCTGGAGCAGCGGTTCGCCGGCACCTGGATGAACACCGCCGGCATGATCGTGCTGCTCGTGCAGATGGCGGTCGTGACCGGCTACTTCCTGGTGGTCGACATCCGGCACCACCAGCCGGCCCCGGTCGTGATCATGGTTCCGTCGCCGTCGCTGCCCCCGTCGCAGCCGTACGCGTACGGCACACCGCCGCCGGGGTACGCCACGCCCGGGTACGCCACCCCGGGATACGGCTACCCGCCCGCCGCCGTCACGACGCCGAGCCCGAGCCCGAACCCGTACGCCTCCACCCCGCTCCCGGCGACACAGCTCCCGGCGGCACAGCTCCCGCCGCCCCCGTCCGTCCCCGCCCCGACCGGTCCCTCCGGACCGCCCCGCATCGAGCAGGTCCGCGCCGAGCTCGACGAGCTCAGCGACCTGCTCCGGCAGGCCGGGGAAGGCGACGGTCGGGCGTGAACGGGCGCGTGATCGGAGGGCGTTACGAGCTCGCCACCGTCATCGGGCAGGGCGGCATGGGCCAGGTCTGGACGGCGTACGACCGCAGGCTCGACCGCCGGGTCGCGGTGAAGCTGCTCAAGCCGGCCACGATGACGGGCCCGGCCACCGCCGCCGACGAGCTGCGCCGCCGCTTCGTGCGCGAGTGCCGGGTGACCGCGCACGTCGACCACCCCGGCCTCGTCACCGTCCACGACGCGGGCAGCGAGGGCGAGGACCTGTACCTCGTCATGCAGTACGTGGAGGGCGCCGACCTCGCCGACCACCTCGCCGAGCACGACCCGTACCCCTGGGAGTGGGCGGTCAGCGTCGCCGCGCAGCTGTGCGCCGTGCTCGCGGCCGTCCACGCGGTGCCGATCGTCCACCGCGACCTCAAGCCGCGGAACGTGATGGTCCGCCCCGACGGGTCCGTCATCGTCCTCGACCTCGGCGTCGCCTCCGTCCTCGACAGCGACACCACCCGCCTCACCCACACCGGTTCGCCGATCGGCAGCCCCGCCTACATGGCACCCGAGCAGGCCATGGGCGGCGCCGTCGGCCCGTCCACCGACCTGTACGCGCTCGGTGTGCTGCTGCACGAACTCCTCAGCGGGAACGTGCCCTTCGCCGGGTCCACCGCGCTCGGTGTCCTCCACCGCCACCTGTACGAGCCTCCCGTGCCGCTCCGCCAGCTGCGGCCCGAGGTGCCCGAGCCGCTCGAAGGGCTCGTCCTCCGGCTGCTCGCCAAGGACCCGCGGGAGCGGCCGTCGGGTGCGCACGAGGTGTACGAGGAGCTGCTGCCGCTGCTCCCCGCGCGCGGGGTCCCGGCCGGGCCGATGGACCCGACCCGGCCGTTCCTCCGCCCGCACGCGCCCTGGCCGGACCGCCCGGCGACGACGGCCGCTCCGGTCGCGCCCCTCGCACCGGCCGTCCCGGCGCAGGCGCCGCCGCCGGCCCTGCCCGTGACCCCGCCCGTGACCCCGTCCGTGGCCTCGCCCGTCACCCCGTCCGTGGCCGCTCCCAGGAGTGACCCGAGGGCCTCGTATCCGCCGCCGGTCCCGGTCGCGCACGTGCCCCCGGCCGCCCCCGCACGCCCCGATGTCGCCGCCGCGGTCGACGAGGTCAAGCGGCTGCTGGGGGAGGGGGCGCTCACCCGGGCCGTCGACATGCTCGGCGGGATCCTGCCCGCCGCCGCGGCCGAGCACGGCGAGCGGTCGCCGGTCGTCCGCATCCTGCGCAAGCAGTACGCGTCCACGCTGATGGACGACGGACAGTACCGGCGTGCGCTGCCCGAGCTGCGCCGTCTCGCCGCGGACCGCGACGCGGAGGCCGGGCCGGCGGATCCGCAGACTCTTCAATTCCGTTATGACGCCGCCCTGTGCCTGGAGCAGCTGGGGGAGACGGCCGCCGCGCTCACCGAGTTCCGCGCGGTCCTGCCGTACTACGAGGGCGATCAGGCCCGTGCCTTCGACATCCGGCAGCGGATCGCGCTGCTCCTCGTGGCGACGGGGGAGCACGCGGCAGGACAGGACCAGCTCCAGCGGCTGCTGTTCGACGCGGAGCGTGCGTTCGGCCCGTATCACCCGCTTCCGGCCGACTTGCGCCGGGTGCTGGAGCACCAGCGTCAGCTGGGGTCCCGCCCCTGACGGAGCGGCAGAATCACGACTCCACAACTGATCGGTCAAGGGATCTTCGTGATCCTTTTTGTCTTTTTTGATGCATGTAGCGTTCGCGTCTGATCATGTTCACGTCCCCAAGGAATCCCTCATGACGACGCCGCCCGCGCCCTTCACCCCCGAGCAGCCCGCCGCTCCGGAGCAGCCCGCCGCCCCCGCGAAGAAGGGCAGCCGCATCCTCAAGAAGGTCGGCGGTGTCGTCCTCGCGATCGCCCTCGCCCTCGGCGTGAAGCTCGGCCTTCCGTACCTCACCGGCGACGCCCCCGTGCACGCCAAGGCCGGCGAGTGCGTCACCGTGACGGGCCCGGACAACGACCCCAAGGTCGACACCACGGACTGCTCCTCGGGCAAGGCCGACCTGTACAAGGTCGTCAAGGTCATCGACGACACCTTCGACGTGAACCAGTGCGGCGCGGAGCTGTCGGCGCTCGCGCAGCAGCTGGAGTCGGACAAGTTCGTGCTGTGCCTGGAAGAGGTCGCCGCGAAGTAGTCCGCGCGCCCCCGCGCGTACGGGAAGGGCCGGAACCCCCGCGGGGGTTCCGGCCCTTCCCGTTCTCCACCCCCTACTCCCCACCCCCCCACCTTCACGTCCTAACGCTCCGCCCCCGTCCGCCGGCTGGCGCCGGCCCTCGGGTGC
>NZ_JBVHZJ010000090.1:0-25162 GCF_055574655.1 Streptomyces sp. NPDC029956
GTGGGGGGTTTTTTTCTCCCTTCTCCTTTCCTCCTTTTCCCCCCCCCCCCCCCCTCCCTTTTTTGGGGGGGGCGGGCGGCCCCCCCCCCCCAGGACCTCGGCCCGGATCACATGACGCTGCCGCCGACCATCTTGCGGATCGTTGCCCAGTCGGCCGTACCGTTCACGGGCAGACCGACGGCCGCCTGGTACTGGCGGATGTGGTCGGCGACGCTGCTGTTGTACCGGGCGGTCGTCTGCTTGTCCGAGCGCAGGTAGTCGATGCCGGCCTGGGCGTACCAGCGCGCCTTCTCGAGGTCCTTGGTGTCGGACTCGCGGTTGTAGGCCCACCAGAAGGCCGCCATCAGCTGGGTGGTCTGCATGGTGTTGGCGCCGCTCTTCACCGAGTCCGGCGTGATGCGCTGGGCCCACAGGGAGGTGAGGGTCGCCCGGCCCAGCTCGCCCTCGTTGTCCGTGTCGAAGATGGCGGCGGAGTTCCTGCCGTTCTTGAGCCCGTCGTTGACGACGGCGTGCTGGTAGCAGGCGAGGGAGGCACGGGTGCGGGCGTCGATCACGCCCGGGGTCCAACCCGGCTTGAGCGTGCAGGCGTTGCTCGACCCCAGGCTCGCGAGGCGCTCCTGGGCGAACTCGACGACGAGGTCCTTCGGGTAGCCGAGGCGCCACGGCGGAACGGTGACCTGCTGCGCCGGCGGGGGCGGGGGCTTCTGCTCCCCGCCACCGTCACCGCCGCCGTCACCGGGGTCCTGACCGCCCTCGGTCGGGTCGGCACCGCCGCCGCCACCGTCGCCACCCCCGGGTGCGCCGCCCTCCGTGGGTCCGCTGCCGCCGCCCAGGTCGTCACCCGTCCCGTCGTCCCCGCCGCCCGGCCCCCCGTCCGTCAGGGGCGGCAAGGAGCCGGGCGGCTTCTCGCCCGGGGTGGGTCCTCCGGTCCCGCCGGGCGGAGGCGGCGCGTCGGGGAGCTTGTCGCCGGTGCCCTGCGGCGCGGGCCGGGGGGCGTTGGTCGCCCGGAGGTCCTTCGCCGCGCTGACGACCTTCGGAGAGAAGTTGAACCAGAGCACGACGAACGCGATCACGGCCGTCAGCAGGAGTCCGCCGGCGACGACGAGCCAGTTCCCGAAGACGGGGCGCTGGTCGAAGGTGGCGTCGAGGTCGAGGGCGGTGTCGTCGCCGGCCCGTCGGACGGCCACGGTGAACCGGTGCGACTCCTCGGCGCCGGTCCATCGCACGGCCTGCGGCCGCACCACGAGCTCACCGAAGGCGGCGCGGCCGGGGGCGATCTGCACGGCGTTCGGCCGTACGTCGAAGGTGAGCCGGTTCGCGTCGTCACGCGCCACGAGGGACGCGGTCAGCGGGGTGTTGCCGAGGTTGTCCACGGCGATACGGGCCCGCCCGCGGAAGCGGCCGAGCAGGGCGGGCGGCAGCAGTTCGGCACGCGTCTCGGTGAAGGGCGTGATGGTCAGCCGGCCCTCCACGACGTCGCGGGCGCCGGAGTTCTCCCGGGGGTCGACACGGATGCCGTACGCGAGGGGCCCGGCCTCCACGTCCGAGGAGCGGGGCGGGGCGAAGGAGATCTCGGCGGCCCCCTCGCTGCCCGGATAGAGACGGAGCACGTCCGGCTCGATCCGGGACCAGCCCGAGGGTTTGCCGACGAGCGAGAGGCGGTATTCCTCGACGGTGTCGCCGGTGTTCCGCACCCGCAGTCGGGCGCCGGCCCGTGCTCCGGGCTCGACGGTCACCTCGGCCGGGTCCAGAGAGGTCCACATGGTCATGGGCGAACGTTAAGGGCCGGGGTGGGGTGTCCGGCTGCCCGAAAGTCCCTGCTCGGGGGCAGTGTGAGGTGCCCCGGCAGCCCGTCGGCCACGGTGGGGGTGCCATGGCGGCCGGGACCGGGGGTCCCGGGCGTACGAGCCCCGGCCCTGCGGCCGTACGAACCACGAGGTCGGGCCGTGCCGGTGCCCGGTCCCACCCGGAGGGGCCGCGGGGCCCGGCCGCACGCACCGGGGGCCGGACGTCGGGTGTCCGATGTCCGCGAGGGCAGGCGGAGCTGCCCTCGCGAGCGCCCCTTCTCCCCTGCTCGGGGCTGCGCGGTTCGGCGAGAGTCGGAGGCGTACGACCGCTGTCCACGGCCGAGGGGAGGGCGAGCGGGATGAGGTCGACGCACCGCAGCACGCCGGACGCGGGCGACCGCACGCCCCACGCTGTGACACCGCAGAGCCACCGCATTCCGCAGAACCACGCCCTCCGAGGAGAACACGCACCATGCCCACGTACCTGTCCCCCGGCGTCTACGTCGAGGAAGTCGCCAGCGGCTCCCGGCCCATCGAGGGCCTCGGGACCTCTGTCGCCGCGTTCGTCGGGCTCGCGCCCGCCGGGCCGCTCAACGAGCCCGTGCTCGTCACCAACTGGTCCCAGTACGTGGCGTCGTTCGGTGACTTCACGGACGGGTACTACCTCGCCCACTCCGTGTACGGGTTCTTCAACAACGGCGGCACCGCTGCGTACGTCGTACGTGTCGGCGGTGGCGACGCGCAGGGCGCCACGCGAGCCGTAGGCTCGGCCGCGGCATCGGCCGCCGCCGCGCCGCAGCTCGTCGCCGGTGAGGCCGTCGCGCTCGGCACCTTCAAGGTCGCCGCGATCACCGCCGGCTCCGAGGCCGGCGGGGCGCTCACCGTCGAGGTGCAGGACGTCGAGGGCGAGGCCGAGCGCTTCAAGCTGGTCGTCAAGGACGGCGAGAAGGTCGTCGAGAGCTTCGACGCCTCCGCCAAGAAGAGCGCCCGCAACTACGTGGTCGCGCAGGTCAAGCAGCGCTCCAAGACGATCGTCCTGGAGGAGGCCGCGGCCGCCGCCCAGCTCGTCAGGCCCGACGCGCAGTCCGTGACCCTCGCCCCGCCCGCGCGGATGCCGGTGCACGTCGACGCGGGCGCCGACGTCGCCGCCGCCCTGGAGTCCGGGCAGTTCATCGGCGACTCCGCCGACCGCACCGGCTTCGGCGGCCTGGAGGCGTACGACGAGATCAACATGGTCGCCGTGCCCGACCTGATGGCCGCCTACCAGCAGGGGCTCATCGACCTGGAGCAGGTCAAGGCCGTCCAGATCGGTCTCATCGCGCACTGCGAGCTGATGGGCGACCGGATGGCGATCCTCGACCCGCCGCCCTCCCTGAACGCCCGCGACATCCGCAAGTGGCGCCAGGAGATCGCCGGTTACGACTCGCCGTACGCGGCCCTCTACTACCCGTGGATCAAGGCCTTCGACCCGGCGAGCGGCCAGACCCGGGTGGTTCCGCCGTCCGGCCACATGGCCGGCGTCTGGGCGCGCAACGACGCCGAGCGCGGTGTCCACAAGGCCCCGGCCAACGAGATCGTGCGCGGCGCGGTCGACCTGGAGCTGCAGATCACGCGCGGTGAGCAGGACCTGCTCAACCCGATCGGCGTGAACTGCATCCGCGCCTTCCCGGGCCGTGGCATCCGGGTGTGGGGAGCGCGGACGCTGGCCTCCGACCCGGCATGGCGCTACCTCAACGTCCGCCGCTACTTCAACTACCTGGAGGAGTCGATCCTCGTCGGGACGCAGTGGGTCGTCTTCGAGCCCAACGACCCGTCGCTGTGGGCCCGTATCCGCCGCAACATCTCGGCGTTCCTCGTCAACGAGTGGCGCCAGGGCGCGCTGTTCGGCCAGCGCGCCGAGGATGCCTTCTACGTGAAGTGCGACGCGGAGACCAACCCGCCGGAGTCGGTCGACCTCGGCCGGGTGGTCTGCGAGATCGGCATCGCCCCGGTGAAGCCCGCCGAGTTCGTGGTCTTCCGGCTCGCGCAGATCCAGGGCGGCGGGGGCGAGCTGGAGGAGTAGTCCTCCGCTCCTCGACCTCCGTCCCGCTCATCGCCCCGCCCTTCCGGCTCCGGGTCCGTGCGCCTTCCGGGCCCGGATCCGCCCCTCGAACAGGAGTGAACCCCCATGTCCCTCGACACCGGTGACGCCCTCACCACCCACAATTTCGGCCTGCAGATCGACGGCGTCATGGTCGAGACCCTGCAGGAGATCAGCGGCCTCTCGATGGAGCAGGACGTCATCGAGTTCCAGCAGGTCTCGGCGGACGGCAAGCCGATCATCAAGAAGCTCCCCGGCGTGAAGAAGGCCGGTGAGTGCACGGTGACCCGTGGCGCCACCCAGTCCGCCGCGTTCACCGAGTGGATCACGTCCTCCATCGCCGGCGACATGGGCGCGGCCCGCAAGGACGCGTCCATCATCTTCCTGGACTACCAGCTCAGCGAGGTCAAGCGGTACAACCTGCGCAACGCCTGGTGCACCAAGGTGGAGTTGAGCGCGACGAAGGCCGGCGACGCAGCCGCCCTCACCGAGCAGGTCACCATCACCTTCGAAGAGCTGACGCTCGGCTGATGCGACGCGAGGGATCGGCGGGCACGCAGCAGGGCCGCCCACAGGAGCCGCTTCGCACGGAGTTCGAGTTCGAGCTGCCGCGCGGGTTCGTCGACGAGGCGGGCACCGTGCACCGCAGCGGGGCGATGCGACTTGCCACGGCCCGGGACGAGCTGCTCCCGCTGCGCGACATCCGGGTCCGCGAGAACCCGGCCTACCTGTCCGTGGTGCTGCTCGGCCGGGTCATCACCCGGCTCGGCACGCTCCCGTCGGTCCACGACGGGACGGTGGAGAACATGTTCGCCTCCGACCTGGCGTTCCTCCAGGACTTCTACCGGCAGATCAACGCGGAGGGCCACACACGGGCCGCGGTGGCGTGCCCGCACTGCGAGGAGTCCTTCGAGGTCGAGCTGGCCGGGAGCCGCCTGGGGGAATCGTGACGTACGCGGCCGACCGGATCGAGGAGGAGACCGCGTACCTCGCCTTCCACTTCCACTGGGGCATGGACGACATCCTCGATCTGGAGCACGCGGACCGACGGAGGTACGTGGCCCAGGTGGCGTCGCTGGTGGAGCGGTCACAGGCATGACGGCAGGACAGGGAAGGGAGGTTGGAGGGGACTGTGGGAATGCTCGGGAAGTGGCGGTCGGCGCGGACGCGGAACGCGTCGCGGGGCGCGGAGACCGGTGTACGCGAGGAGAGCTCGGCGTCCGTCGCGCCGACGGCGGCGTCCGGGGACGCGTGGCGGGCGTTGCCGCCCGTGCAGCGGGTACTGGGCGCGGGTCCGCGGACCGTCGCGGAGTACGGCTTCTCCGCGTCGCTCGCGACCCACTGGAACCCCTCCTTCCAGAGCGACCTGGGCCACGGCGCGGTACCGGACGCACCGGGCGGCGTCATGCTCGACGCGGTGCGGGCGGTGCCTCTGCCCGTGGAGCGGCAGTCGGCAGGTCCCTCCGAGGGGTCGGAGCTGCCGGGGCTGCGGTTGCCGGTGGCGGGTGCGGGGAGTGCGGCGGGGCCGGAGACGGCTCCGGCTCCGGCTCCGGCCGTACAGCGCGTACCCGCGACGCCGTCGACCGCTCGACCCGCGCCGACGCCTCGCCCCGTACGGGAGGAGGCCGCGGCCGCTCCGGTACGGGGTGGCGGCGCGGTGCGCAAGACCGGGAAGGCAGGCGCTGCGGCTGGTACGGCCTCGGCCACGGCGGCTGGTGGGGCCACGGCGTCAGGCGCGGCCTCGGGTACGGCCGCGGGCGCGCCCCGCTCAGCGCCTCCCGTCGTCCAGCGTGCCGCCGTGGCCACCGGTGGGACGGCCCACCCGCCGGCTCCGCCGTCCGCGCCCGAGGTCGGAGCGGCCGGGATCGCTCCACCGTCCGGCGGTCCCACGCGGCCGGGTCCGGTACGGCCCGCGCCCGTTCGGCGCTCGCCGCTGGTCTCCGCACGACCCGTGCAGCCGCTACGGCATCTGGCTCCGGCCGGTGCCACCCGTCCCGTGGACGCCGTCGCGCCCGGCACGCCGTCGGGCGTGCGGACACCGACCCCCGCCCGCACGCCTACGAGCGGGACGCGTCCGACGGATGCGCCCGACACCGCCGCACCGGAGCCCTCGGCTGCCGGTCGGCCCCAGAACGTCCCGGGTCCCGCATCCCCCGGCGGGCCCGGGACTCCCGGCCTTGCGCCCGGCACTCCGGTGCAGCGCCGCCCTCCCGTACGCCGCTCGCGGCGCGCACCGGGCGCCGACTGGAACACCACGGCGTCGACGCCGCCGGTGGCCCCGCAGGCACCGGCCGCCCCGGCGGCTCCGGCTGCCCCGGCGCCTCAGGCGGTGCCGGCGCCTCAGGCGAGCCCTGTGACGCGGCAGGAGTCGGCGCCTGCGCCCGCCGGTCCTGTGGCGCAGGGATTCAAGGACGGACCCACCGCTCCGGCGCGCTCCGCGCCTCCGGTCGACACGGTGGCCCGTGCCGTCGCCCGTTCCTCTTCGCCCGCAACCGCCGCGATGCCGTCGACGCCGTCGGCGCCGGAAGGCCCGACGCCTCCGGTGACCCGCACGATCGCCAGGTCCGCCTCCCCCGCAGGCCCCGTGACGCCGTCGGCCTCAGTGGCCCCGCCGTCCGTCACGTCCCCGCCGTCCGTCACGTCCGTTCCCACGACGGGCACGGCCGCGCCGGAACGTCCTGCGAGGGCGGCCTCCCCGGCTGCCCCGAATGTCACTGCGGCCCCGCGTGTCACTGTGCCCCCGGTTCAGCCCACACCCGTACGGCCCACCTCCCCGAAGTCGTCGGCCGGCCCGACTGCTCCGGCGCCCCTGGTCGCACCGACGCCCGCCACCACCCCCGTAACCCCGGCCACCGCGGCCACCCCGCCGACCTCCCCGGCCCGGCCCGGGCTCGGCGCCCCCGTTCAGCGCGCCGCCGCCGACGCGTCGGCGGCGCGTGCGAACCCCGCGCCGCGAAGGTCTCCGATCGGTGCGCCGATCACGCGTGCGTCCGTGACACCGCCGACGCCTGCGGCGCCGACCAAGGCCTCACCCGCCTCCGGCGTCCCCGTCGCACCCGCCCCTCGGCCCATCGGACCGGTCGGGCCGGTCGGGCCGGTCGGGCCGCCCACGCCCCCTCGGGTCGCGGCCCCCGCCCCGGCAGCGGCCGAGTCCACGGCTCCCGTGCAACGGTCGGCCGTGCACCAGGACCATGCACCGGCCGCCCCCACCAAGCCCGTCGCCCACGCACCCACCGTGCCGCCGACCGCCGCCCCGGCGCTGCCGACGCCTCCCCCTGTCCAGCGCGCCACGGACGCACCGCGACCTCAGCCCCCTGCAGCCTCCCCCGTGCCCACGGTGCCCACCGGCCCGCGCCGCACCCCCGTTCCTCCGCAGCCGCCCGTCGTCACCGTGACCGACCTCCCCCGCGCCACCGCGCCCCAGGTGCAGCGGCGTGCCGTCCGTCCGCTCGCCACCGCCAGGCCGATCACCCCGAGCCTGCCGAGCGGCGTACGCGCCGTCTCCAGCCCCCCGGCTCCCCCCGCCGCGCCCGGCCCTCAGCAGCCCACACCCGCGCCCGCACTCGTCGTTCCCCTCTTCACGCCGACCGCCGCCCCCGTCCCGATCGTTCAGCGCACCCCCGCCGCTCCGCCCCGCAGCGGTGGCCCGGTCGCCTCCCAGGGTTCCCCCCGTCCGGTCGTCCCCCTCGCCCGGCCGTCCGCCACGCGGCCCGTCGCCCGGCCGGTGGTCCAGCGTCACAGCGCAACCGGGGCGACCTCTGCGACGACGCCCGCGCCCACGCCGGCCGTCCCCGTGGTGACTCCCACCCCGCTCCAGCGGACCTCGGCCGCCCCGGCCCCGGCTCCCGCCGCGCACGCGCCGCGCGCCGCCACCACGGTCACCCGGACCGCCTCGGCCCCGCCCTCGTCCTCGCCCTCTCCCTCCGTGCAGCGCACCGCCGCCCCGGGCACCGCCGACCCCGAATCACCCACCCAACTGGACGAGTTGGCCCGCCGTCTCGTCACGCCGCTCTCGCGGCTCCTGCGCGCCGAGCTCCGTGCCGACCGCGAGCGCGTGGGCCGCCTGCGCGACCACGGCCGCTGACCGTCACCCTCCTCGCCCCCACCCACCACAGACCACGCCGATCCGAGAGACCCGCCACCATGCCCCAGCAGCCGGACCCCGCATCCACCGTCTTCTTCAAGCTCACCATCGACGGCGAGGACCTCGGCGTGTTCAACAGCTGTGACGGTCTCTCCTCCGAGGTCGAGGTGGAGCAGCGCCGGGAGGGAGGCAACAACGGCTTCGTCTGGCAGCTGCCCACCCGGGTCACGTTCTCCACCATCCGCCTCACCCGCCCTCTCACTCCCGAGACGGCGAACGTCGCCGCCTGGATCTCGTCGCTCGCCACCGGGATCACCCGTCCGACCGCGCAGATCGCGGCGCTGCGGGCCGACGGGTCGATCGTGGCGCAGTGGGGTCTGGTCGAGGTGCTGCCGGTGCGGTGGACGGGGCCGACCCTCGACCCGGCGAGTCCGGCCGTCGCGACGGAGACCCTGGAGATCGCGCACCACGGGTTCACCGACGCGGGAGGCGCCTGAGATGGCACCGTTCTTCGGCGGGCTGACGGCCAGCGGCCTCTCCCGCGCCTCGCTCGCCATCCACCAGCCGCCAACCGATCTGTCGAGCTCGTACGGCGGCCGGCTCGGTGAGGTGAAGTTCGAGTTCAATCCGGATCAGCTGCAACTGAGCCGTTCCGCCCACTGGTTCACCGAGCAGGCCGTCGCGTACGACCGGGGCGCACCGCCCAAGTTCACCGGCAGCGAGCCGGCCAGGCTCCAGCTGGAGGTCTTCCTCGACCGCTCGGGCGACCCGTCGTCGAACGACGTGCAGCAGCAGGTGGAGCTCCTGCTGTCCTGTTGCGAGGTGACGGGGCAGAGCATCGCCGCGAAGGCGCCCTCGCCTCCGTGGGTGCGGTTCTCCTGGGGCTCGTTCTCGACGGTGCAGTTCGTCGCGTACGTGACCTCCGTGTCGGCGACGTACACCCTCTTCAGCCCCAGCGGGATCCCGATCCGCGCGACGTGTTCGCTCTCCCTCACCGAGATCTCCAGCGCGACCAAGAAGCAGAACCCGACGTCCGGCGCGCTCTCGGCCCGCCGGGTGCACCGCACGGTCGCCGGTGACTCCCTCGCCTCCCTCGCCTGGCGCGAGTACGGCGACGCGACCCGCTGGCGGGTCATCGCGGAGGCGAACCGCATCGACGACCCGATGCGGCTGCGCCCCGGCACCGAACTGCTGCTCCCGTCCACCACCGAAACGCCGGAGACCGAGGGCACCTCATGAGCGAGAAGACCTTCACCACCGTCCTCCACGTGCAGCTCGACGGCACGCCGCTGCCGGACCCGCTCGCGGTCCGCCTCACCGAGGGCTGGGTGGACGCGAGCGTCAACGTCCCGTCCGCGTTCCAGCTGACGTTCGGCGACAAGGACGGCACCCTCACCACGAAGTTCCCGTTCCTCAAGGTCGGAGCGATGGCGGTGCTGTCCCCGTTCACCGACGGCAGGCTCGGTGAACCCATGCTCACCGGGGAGGTCACGGCCGTCGAGGTGGACGCGGCGCCCGGTCACGGCCGGTACCTGATCGTGCGCGGTTACGATCCCGGCCACCGTCTGCTGCGCAGTCGGCGCGTCGAGGGCTATCCGAACATGACGGCCTCCGACATCGTCCGGAAGCTCGCCGGGCTCAACCGGATCCCGCTCGGCAAGGTCGACGCGACGCCGACGGTGTACGAGCTGGCCACCCAGCCCAACATCACCGACTGGGACTTCCTCTCCCGGCTCGCGCGCGAGAACGACGTCCGGCTGTCGCTCGACACGGCGGGCCGGCTCGTGTTCGCCGCGCTGCCCCCGGCCTCGTCGGCGCCCGCCGACACCACGCCGGCGGCGGTCAGCCCGTACGTCCTGGACTTCGGGAGCAACACGCTGCAGAGCCGGGTGTCCGTGACCGCCGCCGGGCAGGTCGGGAAGGTCGACGTGCGGGGCTGGGATCCCCGTACCAAGCAGGCGCTGTCCTCGCCGACGCCCGCCGTCGCGAGCAGGGAGATCGTCTCGGACATCACCCCGGCGCAGCTCTCCGCGCCGTTCGGCCCGGCCGAACTGGCCGCGACGGACACGCCGTTCACCACGCAGTCGGAGGTGACGCAGGCGGCGACGGCGCTCGCCGACGACGTCACGGGGTCGTTCGCGGAGCTGGAGGTCGCCGTCACCGGCAATCCGGCGCTGAAGCCGGGGCAGCCGGTGGCCGTGAAGGGCGCCGGCTTCCCCTTCGAGGGGCGGTACACCGCGACCGGCGTACGTCATGTCTTCGCTTCCGGACGGCAGTTCGCCACGTGGCTGACGGTGTCCGGCCGGCAGTTCCGTTCGCTGTACGGGACGGCTTCCGGCGGCGGGGAGGCGGCGCCGCCGATGCCCGGTGTCGCGGTCGCGCTGGTCACGAACACCAAGGACCCGCTGTCGCTCGGCCGGGTCAGACTGCGTTTCCCGTGGCTGTCGGCGACATACGAGAGCGGCTGGTGCCGGGTCGCCCAGCTCGGCGGACGCGGGGGCGGCGGCCTGATGCTCCCCGAGGTGGACGACGAGGTGCTGTGCGCCTTCGACCGGGGTTCCCTCGAGCACCCCTACGTCCTCGCCGGGCTGTACAACGGCGTCGACAAGCACACCCCGGCGACCGACCGGGTGCCGCCCGTCGATCCGACCAGCGGGCGCGTCCAGTGGCGCGCCCTGACCTCCCGTACCGGTCACACGGTGGAGCTGCGCGAGGAGGGCGGCCGGACGCGCGCCTCGCACGGCATCCGGCTGCGCACCGCGAAAGGAGGCCTGAGCGTCGAGCTGAACGAGGCCCGCACCACCCTGACGATCGACAGCGACGGCACCGTCACGATCTCGGGGGCGCGCGGGATCACGGTCGAGTCGGGGATGGATCTGACGCTCTCCGCCAAGGGGCGGATCAAGCTCGACGCCGGGCTCGGCGTGGACATCAAGGCAGGGGCGAAGTTCAAGGTCTCGGCGTTGACGCAGGCCGTCGTCAACGCGCCGGCCTTCGTCACCTCGACCGTGCCGATGCCCAATCCCGTCGTGGCGAACCTGCCCTTCTGATGGCCGCCCCCGCCCCCGCCACCCCCGCCCCCGCCGCCCCGCCGCCCGGAATCCAGAGGAGGACCTTCCCTTGAGTGAGCACTTCGTCGGAGCCGGCTGGGCCTTCCCGCTGCGAACCGGCCCGAGCGGGTCCATCGCGCTCGTCCGGCGCGACCGGGAGATCGAGGAGTCGATGCGGCTCGTCCTCGCCACCGCGCCGGGCGAGCGTCCGATGCGCCCCGAGTTCGGTTGCGCCGTACACGAGTTGGTGTTCGCACCGGTCAACGACTCGACGATGGGCCGGGTCCGGTACGAGGTGATGTCCTCGCTCGACCGCTGGGAGCCGCGCATCGACGTGGAGGAGGTCACGGTCGCCCCAGCCCCCGGGGAGCCGACCACCCTCTTCATCGACATCCGCTACCGGGTGCGCGGCGCGAACAACCCGCGCAACCTCGTCTTCCCCTTCTACGTCATCCCCTCCGAGGACTGAAAGAGCCGCCATGGCCCTGCCCGCACCCCATCTCGACGACCGTCGCTTCCAGCAGTTCGTCGACGACGCCAAGCGCTACATCCAGCAGGCGTGCCCCGAGTGGACCGACCACAACGTCTCGGACCCGGGCGTCACCCTGGTCGAGGCGGTCGCGCACATGGCGGACCAGCTCGTCTACCGCCTCAACCGGGTCCCGGAGAAGAACCACCTGGCCTTCCTCGACCTGCTGGGGGTGACGCTGTTCCCGCCCGCGGCCGCGCGCGCCGACATCACCTTCCGGCTCTCGGCGCCGCAGCCGGAGCCCGTCGTGCTGCCCACGGGTACGGAGGTGTCCACCGGGCGTACGGAGACGGAGGAGGCCGTCGTCTTCGCGACGGCCGCCGATCTGACCGTCGTGCCCTGCTCGTTGACGCACATCCTGCGCCAGGAGGCGGGGGGCGCACCCGAGGACCGCTCGCAGGATCTCCTCGGCGGTGAGGACGTGGCCGCCTTCTCCCCCCTGCCGCGCGTCGGCGATCTGCTGCTGCTCGGTCTCTCGGCGGCGGTCCCGGACTGTGTGCTCGTCCTCGATCTGGACAGCCGGGTGGACGGAGTCGGTGTGGATCCGCGGAGGCCGCCGCTGGTGTGGGAGGCGTGGACCGGGGCCGAGGGCTGGGTCGTGTGCGAGGTCGACGAGGACAACACGGGTGGGCTCAACCGTCCGGGCGAGGTGGTGCTGCACGTGCCGTCCGGGCACGCGGTGTCGCGCCTCGGTGGGCACGAGGCGGGCTGGGTGCGCTGTCGGGTCGTCGAGGCCGCCGCGGGTCTGCCGTCGTACAGCGAGTCGCCGACGGTACGGGCGGCGGAGGCGTTCACCATCGGCGGGACGGTCCGCGCGGCGCACGCCGAGGCCGTGCGGGACGAGCAGCTCGGCGCATCCGAGGGCGTGCCGGCGCAGCGGCTGCGGCTGGCGCACGCGCCGGTCGTGGACCGGCCTCCGCTGCTGCTCCAGGTCGCCGAGCGGGCGGACAGGGGCGTCGACGAGGAGGACCCCGAGGCCGGCTGGCAGGAGTGGACCGTCGTCCGCGACTTCGCCTCCTCACGTCCCGGTGACCGGCACTTCACCCTCGACGCGACCACGGGCGAGATCGCCTTCGGACCGTGCGTGCGCCAACCGGACGGCTCCCTGCGGCAGTTCGGTGCCGTGCCGCCGAAGGGTGCGGCGATCCGGGCGGTCCGGTACGGCACCGGCGGCGGCCGGGCGGGGAACGTGGCCCGCTCCACGATCACCGTTCTGCGCAGCTCCATCCCGTACATCGCGCGCGTGGAGAACCGCGAGGCGGCGCGTGGCGGGGTGGACGGGGAGACCGTCGAGGAGGCCAAGTCCCGCGCGCCGATCAGCCTCCGCGCGCAGGAACGGGCCGTCACCGCCCGGGACTACGAGGAGCTGGCGCGCAGGGCGGCGCCCGAGGCGGCGCGGATCTCCTGCCTGGCGGCGGACGCCGCGGAGGCGGGCGACAACGCGGTCCGGGTCCTGGTCGTGCCGCAGGCCGTGCCGGACCGGGGCGGCCGGCTGCGGTTCGAGCAGCTCGTGCCGGGCGAGGAGCTGCTGTCCCGGGTGACGGGCTTCCTGGACGAGCGGCGTCCGCTGGGCACGCGGCTGGCCGTCGGGCCGCCGTTCTACCAGGGCGTGACGGTGGTGGCGACGCTGCACTCCTTCCGCGCGGCCGAGGCGGAGCGCGTACGGGCGGAGGCGCTGGACGCGCTGTACGCGTACCTGGATCCGCTGACGGGCGGGGCGCACGGTGAGGGGTGGCCGTTCGGGCGCCCGCTGCGGGCCGGTGAGGTCTTCGCGGCGCTCCAGCGGGTGCCGGGCGTGGAGCTGGTGGACGAGGTCCTGCTGCATCCGGCCGATCCGCTGACCGGCCGCAGGGGCGACACGACCGACCGGATCGAGCTGGCGCCGTCCGCGCTGCTCTTCCCGTTCGACCACCGCGTCCGTGTGATCGAGGCGCGGTGAGCGGGTCGGCGCGGGGTACGGTTCCGGGCCTCGCGACCCCGTACCCGCTGGGCGCGTCGCTGCCCGCCGTGTACGCGGAGGACGATTTCGGGCAGCGGTTCGTGTCCGGCCTGGACGTCGTCCTCGCTCCGCTCTTCAACGTCCTCGACTCCCTGGAGGCGTACTTCTCGCCGGCGCTCGCCCCCGCCGACTTCGTGGACTACCTCGCGACCTGGGTCGGCGCGGAGCTGGACGGCGACGAGCCGCTCCCGCTCCGCCGCCACGCGGTCGCCTCTGCCGTGGCACTGCACCGGGTGCGCGGGACCCGGCAGGGGCTCGCGGCGGCGGTCCGGCTCGCCTTCGGCGTGCCCCCGGAGATCACCGAGAGCGGGGGCGCCGGCTGGTCGTCCGCGCCGCTCGGACCGTTCCCGGGGGCGCCGGTCGCCGGACTGCACGTGGTTCTCCGGGTCGCCGACCCTGCCTCCGTGGATCCTCACCGGCTGCGCGCGGTCGTGGCGGCGGCCCGTCCCGCGCATCTGCCGTTCACGGTCTCGGTGACGCACTCCCCGCCGCCCGCGGCGACCTCTTCCCGTACATCCGAAGGAGCTTGACCCTGATGAGTGACGCGCCCCAGTCCCGTCCCTGCCCGGACTGCGCGAGCCCGGTGCGTGCGGCGGACCAGTCCTTCTGTGACAGTTGCGGGGCGTTCCTGCGCTGGGACAGCCCGGCCGGCGCGGCGGGCACGGAAGGCCCGTCCCCCGCCGCGCCCGCCGCGTCGGCTTCGGATTCCGCGGGGACGGTCCGGGAGGAGCCGGAAGCCGTGCCGTCGGACGAGGCGCCGCGGGCCGCCGCGGAGGGGCCGGCGGGTTCCCCGGCCGACGCGGCGGACCGCCGGACCTCAGCGGGTCCCGAGGAGGTGACCGCCCCACTGCCCGCCGTGGCCCCCACGTCGGAGACGCCCGCGTCCGCACCCGAATCCGCGTCAGCGCCCGTCCCCGCGCCCGTACCGGAGGCAGGGTCGGCGTCCGACGGCCCGTCGGACACGCTCGTACGGTCCCTCCTCGTCCCGGTCCCCGGGAACCGTCCCGTGGAACCGGCCGTCGCGGCGCCGGTGCTCCCCGCGCGTCCGGAGGCCGCCCGGCCGACGGTCCGGGCCGCCGAGGCGTCCGTCCCCGTGCCGGGCGGCACGCCGTGCCCGGCCTGCTCGCTCGCCAACATCCCGGGCCGTCACTTCTGCCGCTTCTGCGCGACGCCCATGGTCCCCGAGCAGCTGTCGACGGCCGAGGGCCCGTACGCGGGACGGCGTCCCGGGCTGACCCGGGACCGGAGCCGCTGGATCGTCCGCGCCCTGATCGCGGCGGGGGTCGTCACCGTGGTGGTCGGCGGCATCGTCGGCGGTCCGCCGGCCGTCCGCGCGGTCCAGGACCACTTCGCCAAGCGGGTCCCGGTCCACCCGGTGGCCTGGGCGGCCTCCCACTCCGCGCCGACGCAGCAGGCGAAGCTGGCGGGCGACGGGTACTCCAACACCTGGTGGGGCACGGGGTACGCGGGCGACTCGGCGGGACAGTACATGGAGGCCCGGTTCGCCGAGCCGACCGATCTGCTGAGCCTCCTGATCACCCCCGGCAGCTCGAAGAACACCACGCAGGCCGACGGCCAGGCGACCCCGCGCACCTTCGACCTGGTGGTCAAGGACTCCGCCGGCGAGACGCACATCTCCCAGCACCGCATCGACGACGGCGGGACCCAGCGGGTCGACGTGCGGGTACGGGACGCACTCACGGTGCAGTTGGTGCTGCGCACGGCGTGGCGGGCCGACCCCGCGAAGCAGGTGGCCGTCGCGGAGCTGGAGTTCTTCGGCAGGTCCGTGTCCTGACCGCGTACGCGCCGCGAAGGCCGGGAAACAGGGTGGGCCCCCTTCTCAGACACGGGACCGGGAAGAACGATGTTCCCCGGGTACCTGACTGAAGGAGGGGCCATGCGCACCTACACGGGCGTGCTCGTCGGCAATCTGATCCTCGCCGCGTTCGCCGGTCTGGCCGGGCCGGTGTTCCTCGTCGTGGGGTACGTCGCCCGGACCGAGGGCGCCGCCTGGTTCTGGGTGGCCGGCGCCCTGGGCATCGGGGCGGTGGGAACGGCCATGATCCCCTTCTCGGCCGTCCGGAGCGCGCGGCAGGAGTTTCCCCGGATCACACGGCGGAGCCGCGTGCGGGACGCCGGCCCCGCGTACGGGGACGACACCACGGTGGTGTGGGCGCCCCGCTCCCCAGGGGGCGCGGTGGGCGCGCGCCTGGTAAGGGCGGATGTCATCGAGGCGACGTTCGTGCGGTACAGCCCCGAAGGGGGCGCGACGTTCACGACGTACGGCGGCGATCACGATCCGGCGGAGTTCAAGGCGACGGTCGGACTGCGGCTACGGGTCCACGACGACGAGGAGCCCGGCCGGGGTTCCGGGGGACGCGAGGTCACCGAGGAGGTCCGGGTGCCTTCCCTCTGCCTCTCGGCGATCACGGCGGGGCGGCTGGCCGTCCTCGTCGATCCCCCGGACTCGCCGACGCCGGGGAAGGTCACGGTGCTCTGGCCGCGCAGCCTCCTCCTGGCGGGGACGCGCACCTGCCGGGTGATCGACCTCGACGGCCGCATGACCGACGTGACCCGCTACGCCCGCCGGCAGCTGGAGCAGATGCGGATCTCGCTGTCGGTCGGCGGTGTCGTGATGGACGGCGACCTCATCGACCTCCGGCGCCTCGACGCGGCGACGGCGGCCCGGTACGCGGCCGTGGCCCGCGAGGTCATCGAGCAGCGGGCGCCGGTGGCCGAGCCGGGTGAGGAGGCCCGTCGGCTCGCGGAGTTCCTGCCGGGGGACGAGGGGGCGTTCGGCTCCGTCCCCCGCCGCTGGTCGCGCCGGGGCGGGCACCTGGTGCGGGCCCGGTTCCTGTCGCTGCGCGGTCGGACCACCTTCCAGGACCACGGTCCGGTCCTGGACACGCTGCTCCGCGTCCGCCCGGCCGACGGCTCCCCCGCGTACGACGTGGTCCGGCGTCTCACGGTCCCGATGAACTATCTGGCGGTCCTGCACCACACGAGGGACGTCGTTCTCCGGGTCAGCCCCGACGGCAGGTCCCAGGTGGTCGACTGGGCCCGCACGAACCTTCTCGCCGGGGTGACGACGGCCCAGGTCATCGCACCGGACGGGCTCGGCATCCCGCTGCCGAGACGCTCTGAGGCCCTCTGGCCCCTGATGAACCTGCTCGTCGCCCACGGCATCTCGAACCCGACGCCGGTCCTCGACCTCCGCGAGCCCCGGATGCACGCCGTGTCGGACACGGTGATGGACGTGATCCGGGGTGCGGAGGTGAGGGTGGACGAGGCCCGGCTCTAGGTCCGCTCGGGCGAGGGGATTCCTTCACGCCTCGGCACGGCGGCACTCACGGCTTGCAGGTCACCCAGAGCAGTTCCGCCGGCCAGCGGTGTGCCCAGTCGGGTGGGTCGGTTTCGTTGTAGCCGTTGAGCGTTCCGAGTTCGGGCCGTGGCTCGATGAGGTCGTCGATGACGAGTCCCGCGCCACGCAGGACCTTGACCCAGCCGCCGTAGGTGAGCTGATAGCTGGTCGCGCCGTCGCCTTCGGCGATGGTGTCCAGCCCGAAGTAGTCCTTCTGCAGCGTCGTGGTCACGCGGCCGGCGGACTCGTCGTAGCACGCTTCGAACCATGGGCTCGCGACGTTGAACACCAGGCGCCCGCCCGGGCGCAGGACGCGTGCGGCCTGCGGGACGGCGAGGTGCGGGGGCGCCCAACTGAGCCCGCCGAAGTCGCAGAACACCAGGTCGAAGCTGTCGGCGGCGAAGGGGAGCTGTTCGGCGCTGCCTTGCACCAGCGGGTAGCGGGCCGCTCCCCTCGCGCTCGCCGCCGCGGCGAGTTGAGCCTCGGACAGGTCGAAGCCGACCACGGCGGCACCCTCGGCGGCGAGTGCCCTGGACCACTGGCCGGCACCGCAGCCGAGTTCGAGGACGCGCTTGCCGGTGACGTCGCCCAGGGCGCGCAGGTGCGCGTCGGGGATGGAGTACATGCCCCACAGCCGGGGTGCGGCGCCGATGCGTGGGTCGTGATCGTGCTGGTAGGTGCTGCTGATCCGGTTCCAGAGCCGCCGGTTGGCGGGGATGCTGTCCACCTGCCGACTCCAGCACTGCCTGCCGGGGCCGGTCAACACGAGGGCCTGTCGTCACACTCCCGTCGTCGCCCGAAGGGCGGCCCCGCGGCGTCAGGTGCGTGCTCTCGGCGTGCCGGGTTCAAGCCCTCGTACTGGACGTACTCGGGCTTGTGCCCGGTGCGGCGAGAGCGCGTGCATGGCGTCGCGGGGCAGACGGGAGTGTGACGACAGGGCCTAGGCGGGCGGCCACACGTTCTGGGAAGCCCGTCGGCGCAGCGCGAGGAGCGGGCCGATCGCCAGCAGCAGGGCGAGGGTCGCGAAACCGAACGTGAGGGTCGTGGCGGTCGCGACGGCGGCGACGAGCAGGGGGCCGCCGGCGTCGCCGAGTTCCCGGCCCAGTTCGGCCGAACCCATGGTCTGCCCCAGCCGCTCCTCCGGTGTGCTCGCCGCGAGGGCGGCGAAGCCGAGCGGCGTGATCAGGCCGGTGCCCGCGCCGATGAGCGTCGCCCCGGTGAGTACGCCGAGGAGGCCCGGCAGCATGGCGCAGGCGAGTCCGGCGGCGGTGATGAGGAGTCCGGCCGTCAGACCGGTACGGGTGGTCAGGCGCCCCTCGTCCAGCGCGCGCCCGGCCTTGGGCTGGACGACCGCGGCGGTGAGGGCGAGGAGGGAGACGGCGGCGCCGGTGGCCACGGTGCCGAGGCCGGCCGCCCGGCCGGAGACCGGGAGGAAGCCGACGCCGACCGACAGGGCCGCCGTCGCGCCGGCGAGGGCGGCGGTGGGTGCCAGGAACGTAAGGGAGGTCAGACGGCGGGCCAGGTCGAGCACGGTCTGCCGGGCCTTGGGGAGCGGTGGCACGGCGGGCACGGCGACGGCCGCCCACACCGCGACGGCCGCGGCGAGCACCGCCATGACCGTGAAGAGGAGGCGCAGTCCGCCGGCCCAGACGAGGATGCCGCCGAGGAGCGGGCCGAGGGTGTAGCCGATGGACTTGTGGAAGCCGTAACTGCCGAAGGCCCGCCCGTGCTTGGCGGCCGGATTGAGCCGGGCGACGAGCGCGGAGGCCGAGGGCGAGAAGGCGGAGGCGGCGGCTCCCTGACCCAGACGGGCGGCCCACAGCCAGCCGGGGCTGTCGGCGATCGCGTACACGGCGGAGGCCGCGGCGAACGCCACCAGGCCGCCGAGGAGCACGGGGCGCGCGCCGATCCGGTCGGCGAGGGTGCCGAAGAGCGGTTTGAGGAGGACCTCGGCTCCGTCGTACAGGGCGAGGAGCCCGCCGAGTATCAGGAGCGAGGTGACGGCGTCCTCCGAGAAGCCGCCGAGGCTCGCGGCGATGCCGTGGGCGCCGAAGGCGGTCGTGAAGCCCGCCGCGTACAGGGGCCACATCGTGGTCCGCGGAGCGGCCACCGGGTTCTGCGTGGTCATGCTTCGTCCTCCTCCTCGCATGTGTCGCGGTCCGCGAGGAACCCCGTCCAGTCCCCGGACCGCGCCGCGGTGAACATCGCCTCGAACCGGGCGGCGTCCTCGTGAGAGCGCCCCGGCGCCGTGAGTGTGACGGCCTGGCCCTCGGCGCGCTCGGTGAGTTCCACGGCTCGCCGTGTTCCGGCGGCGATGACCGGTACGTCCGGGACGGCCCAGATCCCCTGGCCGAGCGAGAGCGCGCCGATCTTGCGCAACTCGCGCCAGACCGCGACCCGGTGTCGTGTCGGCTCTGCAGGGAATCCTGATCACGAGGACCAGCCGCCGCACCCCTGCGTCCTGCTCCGTCACGACGTGGAATGTAGCAAGCGTCACACCGGAGAGCGTGTCGGGTGTCCCAGGTCACCCGCGTGACCGGGTTATGACGCTCCTTCGCGGGAAGGCTCGGTCGTGACCATCGGCTCCCGTGTGCTCCTCGACCGTGTGACGCTCCTGCTCGCGGGCGGGTTCGGCATCGTTCCGGCCTCGCTCACCGAAGGGCCGGCGGGTACGGCGACCCGCAACTTCGTGGCGGAGACGGATACCGGCGAGCGCTGGTTCGTGAAGACGTACCCGACTGGTACGGATCTCACCCGGGCCGAGGCCGCTGCCCGGCTCAGCGAGTACGCGCGGCTCTGCGGCGTGCCCGTGGCGCGGGCCCGTCCCGTCGTCGACCAGGAGCGTCTGGTCGCCTCGTACCAGGGGACGGCCCTCTCCGTGACGGCGTACGTCGCCGGAGCGGTCACGGCCGACGGACGGCTCACGGGCCGGAGATGGGAGGTGGTCGGCGCGGCGATCGGGCGTCTGCACCGGGGCCTGGCCCGCCATCCCCTCGGGCGGCCCGCGCTCGGCCCGAGGGACCGGTCCTTCGATCCGGGGCGCGCCCGCGCACGGCTCACGGACCTGGTGCGCCGGTACGAGGCGGAGCCGCCGCGCACCGGTTTCGAGCGGTGGGCGGCCGGAGTCGCTCGGGATCGGCTGGCCGCGCTGCCACTCGTGGAACGGCTCCTGGACCGGGCGCCGTCGGAGACGACCTCGCAGATCGTGCACGGAGACCTGTCGGGGCCGAACGTGCTGCTGCGCGGTGACCGCGTCGCCGCCGTGATCGACTTCCACCCGCCCGGCCGGCGCGACGCGATGTGGGAACTGGGTCGCCTCGCGCTCGACCCCCGCACCGTGCTGACCCACGCGGACTGGCCGGAAGGCCTCGCGCGGCTCGTCGCCGCCTACCACGAACTGCATCCGACGCCGTCGGTGGAGGAGCTGGTGCGTGTGGTCCGGCTGACGGCGGCCTACCTCGGGTGCACGGTCTACCCCTTGAACACCGTCGTCGACGGCCTGGGACCGGTCACGCCGTCCCTGGAGGAGTACGCCCGGAGCCGTGTCCGGGCGGCGGTCGAACTGCGCGAGCGGCTCGACGAGGCGGAGGAGGTGCTCCGTGACCACCTCAGGTAGCGACCACCGCGGGGCGCGGCCCGTGGAGTTCCTGGACGTTCGCCGGATCGGCTTCGTCGAGCACCCTCCGCCCGCTCTGACGCCGTGGGAGCAGGGAGAGGTGGACCGGCTGTGGGCAGGCACGAAGGCCCGTAGTCCCACCACGTTCGACGGCCCCCTGGTCGCGAGCCTCTGGGTGGATCTCCCGGCGTCCGGCGTGCTGGTGGCGCACTGGGCACGGCTCTCGTACCGGTACAGGGCACTGCGGCTCCTCAGGCCCGCGGGAGACGTGCCGGGGTCGGTCTGCGTCACGGTGCTGCTGCCCACCGAGCGGGGGCTCGTGATCGGCCGCGGGGCTCCCGCCACGGACGCGCCCGGCCGCTGGACGCTGCCGGGCGGCTCGGTGGAGCCTCCTGCCGACGGTCGGCCGCTGGACGCGGAGGCCCTGCGGCGGGACGCCGCGCGTGAGCTCGCCGAGGAGCTCGGGGTCCGGATCGCCGACGAGGAGTTGGGGTTGTTCGCGGTCACCCGTGGGCGCCGGTTCGGCAGCCTCGGTTTCCATTTCCTCGCCCCGTCCGTCACCTGCGCCCTCGTGCTCGGTCGGCATGCCGGGCTCGTGGCCTCGGAGACCGGGCACGACGCCGGGCCCGAGCTGGACGAGGTCGCCTTCGTGTCCTCGCCCGCCGCGGCGGACCGCCTCGGTCCGGGCTCGGACTATCTGCCCCAGCTCCTCCGCCGGTACGGCGACGCGGTCTGAGCCCGCACCTGGCGGCGGTCGGCGCCGGGCGTTCGCGTACGGAACGGCCGGGGGTGCTGCCGGACGCGGCGCGCCCGGTGCCGGGACCGGCACCGGGCGCGTTCAGTGGCCGTACGAGAGACGTCAGGTCCGCAGCCAGACCGCCGTGTCCGCGGGCAGCCGGCCGTCGGTGTCCAGGGGACCGCTCGCCAGGAGCAGTTCCTCGTGCGCCGGGAGTTCGGCCGGGGTCGCGGAGAGGTTGACCAGGCACCGCAGACCCTCGCCGCGGGCGAAGGCGAGCACTCCTTCGGCCGCGGGCAGCCAGGTCAGGGGACCGTCACCGAAGCCCTCGCCGGAGCCGCGCAGCCGCAGTGCCTCGCGGTACAGCGCCAGCATCGACTCCCCGTCCGCCTGCTGCCGGTCCACCGCGTAGTCGTCCCAGTTACGGGGCTGGGGCAGCCACGGCTCGGAGCCGGCGTCGGAGCCGAACCCGTACCAGGGCGCTCCGGCGGTCCACGGCAGCGGTACGCGGCAGCCGTCGCGGCCGGGGTCGGTGCCCCCGGACCGGGCGTGCATGGGGTCCTCGATCCGGTCCAGCGGAACCTCCGCCTCGGGCAGGCCCAGCTCCTCGCCCTGGTACACGTACACCGATCCGGGGAGTGCCAGGGTCAGCAGGGCCGCCGCGCGGGCCCGTCGGGTTCCGAGGGCGAGGTCCGTGGGTGTGCCGAAGGTCTTGGTGGCGAAGTCGAAGCCGGTGTCGGTGCGTCCGTAGCGGGTGACCGTGCGGGTGACGTCGTGGTTGCAGAGGACCCAGGTCGCGGGGGCGCCGACGGGGGCGTGTTCGGCGAGGGTGTCGTCGATGGTGCGGCGCAGCCGGTCCGCCTCCCAGGGGCAGGAGAGGAAGTTGAAGTTGAACGCGGTGTGGAGTTCGTCGGGGCGGAGGTAGCGGGCGAAGCGCTCGGAGTCCGGGAGCCAGACCTCGCCGACGAAGACGGCGCCGTACTCGTCGGCTATCGCGCGCCACGACCGGTAGATGTCGTGGAGTTCGTCCTGGTCGATGTACGGGTGGGGGTCGACGCCCTCGACGAAGTCGGCGAGGGCCGGGTGCTTGGCGAGCAGCGCGGCGGAGTCGATCCGTACGCCGGCGACCCCTCGTTCGAACCAGAAGCGGAGGACGTCCTCGTGTTCGCGGCGGACGGCCGGGTGGGCCCAGTTGAGGTCGGGCTGTTCGGGGGTGAAGAGGTGGAGGTACCACTCGCCGTCGTCGACCCGGGTCCAGGTCGGTCCGGAGAACTGGGAGGGCCAGGTGTTGGGCGGGATCTCGCCGTGCTCGCCGTGGCCGGGCCGGAAGTGGAAGAGCTCGCGCTCCGGGCTGCCGGGGCCGGCCGCGAGGGCGGCGCGGAACCAGGCGTGCTGGTCGGAGACGTGGTTGGGGACGATGTCGACGATCACCCGGATGCCGAGTTCGCGGGCCTCGGCGATGAGCTTCTCGGCCTCGGCGAGGGTGCCGAAGGCGGGGTCGATGGTGCGGTAGTCGGCGACGTCGTAGCCGCCGTCGACCAGGGGCGAGAGGTACCAGGGAGTGAACCAGACGGCGTCGACGCCGAGTTCGGCGAGGTAGGGCAGTCTCGCCCGGACGCCCGCGAGGTCCCCGGTGCCGTCGCCGTCGCCGTCGGCGAAACTGCGCGGATACACCTGGTAGATGACGGCGTCGCGCCACCAGTCGTCGGTGCGATGCGAGTGAGGGGCTGCCACGTGACGGTCCTTTCGGGCAGGTCGGGGTTCTTCGTCGCCGGCCCGGTTGCTGCGGGGCATGGAAGGCGGGCCGGCGACGAAGGCATGGGGTGGTGCGGCGGCCGCGGGGCGCGGTTGGCCGAGCGGGCGGGAGGGCGGGGTGGCGCCGGTGGCCGCGGTGGCGCGGACGGCCGGTCAGCCCTTGAGGCCGCCCGCCGTGAGGCCGCTCATGATGTTGCGCTGGAAGACCAGGAAGATGAGCAGGGTCGGCACGGACGCGATGGTGAGCGCGGCGATCAGGACATTGACCGGGACGCCGTTGGAGAGGGAGTAGATGCCGACGTTGAGGGTCTGGCCGGACGGGTCGGGCAGGGTGAGCATCGGCCAGAGGAAGTCCTTCCAGACCCCCACGACGGCGAAGATCGAGACGACTCCGAGGATCGGCCGTGAGATGGGCAGCACGATCGACCACAGGATCCGCATCGGGGACGCTCCGTCGATGGACGCGGCGTCCAGGAGCTCCTTGGGGATCGAGTCGAAGAAGCGCTTGAGGAGGAAGATGTTGAACGCGTTGGTCACCGAGGGCAGCCAGATCACCCAGGGCGAGTTCAGCAGGTTGCGCTCGAAGATCGGCAGGTCCAGGACGGTCAGGTACTGGGGTACGACGAGGACGGTCGCCGGGATCATCAGGGTGACGAGCATCATGCCGAGCACGGCCTTGCCGAAGATCGGCCGGAGCTTGGAGAGGGAGTAGGCGGCGGCCACGTCCAGGACGAGCTGGAAGGCGAGCGCGCCGAACGCGTAGTAGAGGGTGTTGAAGAGGAGCGTGGAGAGGTCCATGACCTCCCAGGCGCGTGAGTAGTTCTCCGGTGCGAAGGTGTGCGGCACCAGGGTCGGCGGGGTCTGGATGACCTCCTGGGTGTCCTTGAAGCCGCTGGACACCATCCAGTAGAGGGGGCCGAGGAACGCCAGGGTGAAGCCACCGACGACCACGGCGAAGACCACCCGGTAGAGGGCCTTGCCCCGGGGTCGGGCGAGCTGCGCCGGCGAGATGAGTGTGCGTGTGGACATGCTGGTCTCCCCGGTCCTACTCGTCCTCGGCGCGGCTGAGCTTCACGTACGCCGCCGAGAATCCGGCGAGGAGTACGAGGAGGAGCAGGCCGAGCGCCGCCGCGGCACCGTAGTTGTTGAAGTTGAAGGCGTATTGGTAGATGAGGTAGACGACGGTCGTGGTCGACCCCTCGGGGCCCGCGCCGCCGGTGAGCAGGAACGGTTCGACGAAGACCTGCATGGTGGCGATGATCTGCATGAGCAGCATCAGGGAGAGGATCAGGCGCGTCTGCGGGATGGTGACGTGCCAGATCTTGCGGAACAGCCCGGCACCGTCGAGCTCGGCCGCCTCGTACAGCTCGCCGGGGATGCTCTGGAGCGCGGCGAGGTAGATCAGGGCCGCGCCGCCCATGTTCATCCAGGTGGAGGCGATGACGACGGAGAGCATGGAGAGGTCGGGGTCCTGGAGCCATTGCTGCTCGGGGAGGTGGAGGAAGCGGAAGAGCTCGTTGAGGAGGCCGTAGCCGGGGTCGTACAGGTACTTGAAGAGGAGTACCGAGGCGACCGGCGGGAGCATCACGGGCAGGTAGACGAGCAGGCGCAGATAGCCCTGGCCGTGGTGGAACTCGTTGATGACGAGGGCGACGACGAAGGGGACCACGAAGCCGAAGACGAGCGCGAGCACGGTGAACAGGAGCGTGTTGCGCCAGGCCTGCCAGAAGGCGGGGTCGTTGACGACGGTGACGAGGTTGTCGAAGCCGACCCAGGTCGACTGTCCGCTCTCGGTCTTCTGGAAGGCCAGGAGGAACTCCCTGACCATCGGGTACCAGGAGAAGAAGGCGAAGCAGAGCACGGCGCCGATGAGGAAGCCGTGGGCGGTGAGGTTGCGCCGCAGGCTCTTCGCGAAGCGGGCTCGGCCACCGGGGGGTACGGGTCCCGCCGCGGCCGGCGGGGAGTGGCGGGCGCTGCCCGTCGTGCTCGGGGTCAGGCTGGGGGCCGACATCGTCGCTCCTTGGTACTGGTCTGCCGGGGTGGTCCTGGGAGGGGTCTGGGGCCGGTGGGGGGGGGTGGGCGGTTCGCCCCCCCCGGGGCCCCTTACCTGGTGGGGAGGAACGGGTTGAACTGTGTCTCGGGGGTGGCGAGGAAGGTGTCGCCGT
>NZ_JBVHZJ010000091.1:0-11455 GCF_055574655.1 Streptomyces sp. NPDC029956
ACCCAAAAAATCCCCGCTTTTCCCCCGATGGGTGACGACCCCGCCTCGGTTCGTGGTCCGTGACCGGCCGCCGGACCGACCCCCCCGAAGGACCCTCCCGCCCCGACGGATCAGGTGGATCTACGAGATGACCACCGGGTTCTCCCCCGGAAAGTCCGGCGGAAGGCCGTCGGGGTCCACCGTGCCTGTCACCAGCCCGGTGAGGTACTCGGTGAGCGTGCCGTCGTACGTCGCCCAGTACCCGTTCCGCGTCTCCACGACGACGGTCCAGTGGTCGGGGCCGTCAGGACCGGTGCGCCAGTAGAAGTTGTCGCCGTCGGTCGAGTCGCCCCACGGGATCAGCCCCCCGGGCTCCGGATAGGGAACGTACCCCTCGGTCATCCCGTCCTCGTGCAGCGCGGCGAGCGACTGCCACGACTCCTTCACCCCTCGTGCGAAGCCGGCTTCCTCCCCCGGATCGGGAAGCTGCAGGTTCAGGAAGTCGGCGACGAGGAATGCCGGGTACCACTCGGCGAGCTCCATGAAGTCCTGGGGAAGACCGGTTCCGAGCTCAGCGGAGACGGCGTCCCAGTCCACCGCCTTCGGCTGCGCCGACTTGATGAGACCTAGCGCCGGAATGGCTTGTTCGAGCATGTCGATTCTCAACACGTCACCTGCGGGTCCGGGATGTTCTTCACATTGACAGAGAAAAGTCTCGACTTTTGCGTGAAGGCATCCATCTGAATTGCTGTGGGTATGTTCTCGCGACCGTTTCCGTATTCCAGCTTTCCGAAGTAGAGAACCGGTCCGGTCTTGAGCTGCTTCGCCATCCGATTCTCGCACCTCTTCATGTCGGGGTCGTTCATCTGCTTGAAGCCGGTGAAGATGTTCTCCTTGATCCAGTCGCCGTGGAACCTGTCGCCGAGGATGTGGCTCCGGTTGAAGACGACCTTCTTGCTGCCCCGCTGCTCCTCGTAGACGTAGCCCGGGGGCTCCCAGGACCCCTTGCGGGGTCCGCGTGAGTTCGGGGGCTTCAGGTCGCTGGGACAGAGGAGCGCCGCGACGCCCGTCGCCGTCTCCCGGTCGCCCGCGATCGTCGCGGCCTGGACCGTGGGCATGTAGCGGAAGCGTTCGGACCTGTCCCGGTCGCAGGGGTTCTGGCCTCCGTTGGGCGCGCTGACTCCCGCGTCCGGGTTGTTGTACATCTCGGCGGCCTGCTCGGGGGTGAATCCGAACGTCAGCATCATCTCCTGGAAGTCGTCCTGGGAGAACTGCTTCATGTACCCCGTGTCCAGGGTCCAGCGAGAGTCGCCGCTTCCCCAGTCGAATTCGGGGCGCCGTGCCGGAGCCGGGTTGTTCGGGTTCTGAGCGATGATCTTGACGATGTTGACCACGGTCTTGCCGAGGCCACCCCCGCCAGGTCCACGCCCCTTGCCGGGTCCGGGCCCACGACCAGGACCAGGGCCGGGGCCCGGGCCGGGGCCGGGGCCACGGCCACCACCGCAGTTCCGGGTGCACGCGCCCGAGGCCGCGTTGCCGCTGTACGCCCAACTGCCGACAGTGCTGCGGGTGCCGATGTAGGGCCCTTGGTAGACGCTCGTCGTGGCCCAGCTGCCGACCGAGCTGGCCGCCGCGTTCATCGCCTGGCTTCGCTGGTACTTGTCCGTGACCAGCGCGGTGCCCGTGACGGCCGCGGCCCCGGCGAGCCACCAGAGCGCGGTCTCCCCGCTGATGCCACCCGCCACCGCCAGGACGGCGAGACAGGGCGGGCAGTGACCGGTGGGGTCGGTCTCGTTGAGGGGGCTGGCGTTGCCGTACGTATAGCGGTTGGCCTGGACGGACGGCTTGGGGTCGATCTGCCAGGTGTCGCGGCTGGTGAAGCCGCCGATCCCGGGCTGGTACCAGCGGGAGGCCATGTTGACCTCGCCCGTGGAGGCGTCGGTCCAGCCGGACTGGTAACCCAGGGCGGGGTTCGCCCCGTTGGCGGCGGTCACCTTGCCGAAGGGGTCGTAGGCCCGGGAGGACGAGACCGCGGTGCCGTCTGCCGTGAGGCCGGCGACGAGGTCGGTGTGCTGGTCGGTGACCGCCAGGCGGGCCGTACCGGCTGTTCCGGTCGTCGCGCTGGCGAGCAGCGTGCCGCCGGGGTTGCGGATGTAACTGCTCGTACCGTCCTTGACGAGGTTGTTGGTGGCACCGTCGTAGGCGAAGGCGGCACCTCCGTGGCTCAGGACCCGGTCGAGGGAGTCGTAGGTGAAGGTGCTGGTGCCGTTGGTGATCGTGCGCTCGAAGGCGTCCGTGGCGATCTGGCGGCTGCTGCCGCCCTCCGTCACGGTCTTCTCGGTGCCGCGGGCACTGTAGGTGAAGGTCTGGCCGCCCCACGTCTCCAGCCGGTTGCGGGAGTCGTAGGTGGCGGTGATGTCACCTCTCCTGGTCAGGTTGCCGGCCTTGTCCCACTCGAAGGCGGTCGTCGTGCCACCGGCCGTCTCGGAGGTCATGCGACCCGCGAGGTCGTAGCCGTAGGTCTCGACGGCCGCCCCTGCCGTACCGGTGGCGCTCTTCTTCACCAGCCGGTCGTCGAGGTCGTACTCGTATGCCTGGCCGAGGACCTTTCCTCCCGTACCGAGCTTCGCGACGCTGTCGTCCGCGAGTCGGCCCAGAGCGTCGTACGCGTACGAGCGCTTCGCGCCGATCGTCCACGTGCCGCCGGCGGCGGGACGTGCGTACTCCTCCGTGGTCGGTCGCCCGGCCGCGTCGTAGCCGCTGCGCAGCTGCGTGCCGGTGAGCGGATCGGTCGTGGTGCTGAGTCGTCCGGCCTGGTCGTAGGTGAAGCCCGTCGTGCCCGCGGCGTCGGTGCGGGAGGTCAGCAGGCCGTCCGCGTCGTACCCGTAGGACGACGTGCCCGAGGCGCCGTCGGCGCTCAGGAGTTGACCGCGGTCGTTGTAGCCGTAGGTGTTGCCCTCGAGGACTCCGTCGCCCCCGAGGCCCGTGACACGGCCGGCGAGGTCGTACGACAGGCTGCGCGGCCGGGTGGCCACGGCGGTTCCGGAACCGGTCTCGCCGGTGAGGCGGCCCAGGGCGTCGTACGTCTTCTGACGCTTCACGTTGCCCGGCAGCAGCTCGGTGAGGAGCTGTCCCGCCGCGTCGTAGACGTTCGTCCAGGTGCGGACGTCCGGGTTCCAGTGCTGGGTGGTGGCCGGTTCGATCGTGGACTCGGGAAGGCCCCACGTGTTGAACGTGTAGTACGTGGCCTTGCCGCGGCCGTCGGTCAGGCGCGTGCGGTTGCCCGCCGCGTCGTAGCCGAAGGTCGTGGTGATGGAGTCGGTGCCGGTGACCGGTTCGACCTGCTTGGTCATCCGGCCGAGGGCGTCGTAGGTGTAGGTCCGCCGGGCGCCGCCGGCGGAGACCGACGCGGTGACGTTTCCTTCGGCGTCGTACTCGGAGGACACCGAGCGCAGGACCGTCGTTCCGGTGCCGAAGTCCGACACCGTCAACGGCTTGCCGAGGACGTCGTACGCCGTGACGGTCCTGCGGCCGGTGGCGTCCGTGGACTCGGCCCTGCGGCCGAGGCCGTCGTAGGCGGACCGGGTGACACCGCCGAGCGGGTCGGTGACGGTCAGCGCCTCACCCGCGGTGTTGTACGTCGTCGCCGTCCGGCGACCGCCTGGGGTCGTCCACTCGGCCAGGTTGCCCGCGTCGTCGAGGACGTAGCGGGTGACCAGGTGCTGCAGGGTCGGCTTGCGTTCGATCGTGGTGGCGGTGAGCTTGCGGCCCAGGTCGTCGTAGGTGGACTCGGTACGCGCTCCTGTCGGGTCGGTCTCGGAGAGCCGCAGACCGGTCGGGGTCGAGGTGTAGGTGGTGACGCCCCCGCCGGACAGCGCCGTGGAGGTGCCGCCGAAGGTGGTGGCGCCGGGAGCTTGGAGGCCCTGGGCACCGGCGATCGCCGGGTCCGTCCTGCTGACGAGGTTGCCCAGCTGGTCGTAGGCGTACGACGTCGTGCGTCCGAGCGGGTCGGTGGTGGAAGCCGGCTTGCCGAGCCTGTCGTACGTCGTGCGGCTGACGGCGGTGATCGGCGTGGCCGCGCCCGGCGCGGTGTAGTCGGGCAGCGTGACGGCGACGGGGCGGCCGAGCTTGTCGGTCTCCGTGCGGGTGACCAGGCCGCGTGCGTCACGGGTCTCGGTGACCTCGCCGAAGGTGTTGTAGCCGGTCAGGGCCGTGGGCGAAGCCGCAGTGGCGGCAGCGCCGTTCTCCTCGACCTGCACCTGCGGCGCCGTCGCCTCGACCAGGCGGCCGAGCGCGTCATAGCGGCTGGTGGCCGTGTTGCCGCGGGGGCTGACCTGAGTGAGAGCCAGTCCCCTCTGGTCGAAGGTGCCCGAGGTGACCCGGGTCCGGTTGCCGTCGGTGACGGTCGCCTTCTTCGTGTTGCCCGCGACGTCGTACTCGGTCGTGGAGGTGAGCTTCCTCCCGGAGCCGTCGATCGACTGCGTCTGCTCCGTGACCCTGTTGTCGCCGTCGTAGGCGAACGTCGTCACGCGGTTGAGGCCGTTCGGGTCGAAGACGCTGCGCGTCGTCCGTCCGGTGGCGTCGACCGTGTCGACCGTCGTACGGCCGCCGCTCTCGGTCCGGGTGACCGCGTTGCCCGCACCGTCGTACACCGCCGATTCCAGGACGATGTCCTTCTTGGAGCCGTTCGCCTGGGTGACCTGCTTCGCCGTCTTCGAGGCCTGGAGACCGTCGTCGTAGTAGGTGAAGGCGGTCGTGGCACCCATCGCGTCGGTCGTCGAGGCCAGCCGGCCCGCCGGGTCGTACGCGTGGGAGACCAGGACCAGGTCACGGGACTGTCCGGACGGATCGCCCGTCCAGTCCTTCAGGACCGACGCGGCCGGCAGCCCGCGCTGGGTGAACGCGTGCGTGATCACGTTGCCCGCGGGATCCGTCTCACGGATCACCCGGCCCAGCGCGTCATGGCCGAAGACCGACTCGTTGCCCGCCGCGTCCGTGACGCTCTCGTTCAGGCCGAGGGCGTTGTAGCGGTAGGTGGTGGTGCGGGTGGCGTCGCCGCCTGTGGTGTCCTCCGTCGACTCGGTGAGCAGCTGCCCGTCCGCGTCGTACGTGCGGGAGACCTTGGCGGTGTGCGTGACACCCGTGATCTCGTTCTTGACCCCGGGGCCCGTCTCCGAGGAGACGCGCGACATGGCGTCATGGGTGAAGGTACGGGTGACACCCGCCGGGTGGGCGTCGGAGACCTCGGTCTCCGTCAGCTTCCGGCCGATGGCGTCGTACGTGTACGACGTGACCAGCCCGCCGGGCGCCGTCGACTTCGCCACGTCACCGCTCGCGAAGTACGCGTAGGAGGTGGTGGCCCCGCCAGGGGTCTTCTGGGTGGCGACCAGCCCTCGCGGTGTGGTGCCGCCTCCCACGGCCGGCTCGCTGCCGGTCGTGTAGGTGGTGACGACCGCGCGGCCGTCCGCCAGCGTCACCGTGTCGGTCAGACCGAGCGTGGTGTACGAGGTGGTGGTCCGGTAGCGGTTGTCGCCCGAGCCGGTGGACCGACCGTCACGCACGGCCACCTGCTTGCCGTTGCGCGGGTCCAGCGGGTCGGAGGCGTTGTGGTAGTACTCCGCGAACGAGGTCCAGCAGGAGTTCGCGTCCCGGCAGGTCGTGGTCGAGACGGTGTTTCCGAGCTCGTCGTGACCGGTGATGGTCGCGTGACCGTTGGGGTCGGTGACCGTGTGGAGGAAGCCCCCGACGTCGTACGAGAAGGTCGTGACCCGTCCGTCCGCGTCCGTGGACGCCGTCGGGCGCTGGCCGCGGACCGCGTCGAAGGTGCTGCTGGTCTCCGCGCCCGTCGGGTCGGTGACCGTGACGGTGGAGGTCAGCGAGGAACCCGAGGCGTGGGAACGCGCGCTGTAGTGGCGGGCCACCTGGTCGCCGCTGAGGGTGCGCGGGTAGACGGCGACCTCGTCGATGCGACCGGTGAAGTACTGCACTCCGTCGCCCGGGGACGCGGGCCACCACCTGGTGTGGCCGGCGCCGATGTACGTGCGCTGGTTGGTCTCGTGGGTGACCGGAGCGGTGGTGGTCTGGGCGACCTGCGCACCGTCGAGGTACAGGGTGTGGGTGGGTCCCTGCGCCGTCACGACGGCGTGGTGCCACTCGTTGTCCGTGACCGTGTTCGGCGAGGTGTTGGTCGCGTCGGTGCCTCGGGTGAAGTACTGGCCGTGGAGCTTGTCGTCCGAGCCGACGTAGAGGACCGGCGCGTAGGAGAGGGCGTCCGGGAGCGGCTTCTCCTGGTCGCTGAAGAGCACACCCGGCTTGGTGGTCCTGAACCACAGCTCGACCGACAGGTCGGTGTTCGGCAGGTGGCCGCCCACGAGTTCGGCGTACCCGTCACCCGAGAACTCCGCCGCGGAACCGTCGCCGGGCCCGAAGGCCCCGAGGGAACCGGGAGTCGCCTTGGTGTAGGTGCCGTGGGCACCGGCTGCGGCGACCTTGTTCACGACGGTCGTGCCACCGGTCTCGTTCAGCTGCCAGTAGCCGGAGGGGGTGTCCGCCATGACGGCGCCCTGGTACTGCTCCCCGCTGCCGGTGACGAGACGGTTGCGCGCCTTGTAGTGGTCCGCGACGGTCTGGGCGTCCAGTTCCTTCGTGTAGAAGGCGGCCTCGTCGAGCAGGCCGTTGAAGTAGCGGGTGGCACGGGCCTGCCCGTCCCACGCCTCGTTGGAGTAGCCACCGCCGAGGTAGGCGTAGGCGAGGGTCTCCGGCTTGACGACACCGGCCTTGGAACCGATCTTGGCGCCGTCGAGGTACAGCGACTGACCGGTCGGCCCGCCGGTGATGACCACGTGGTGCCACGCGTTGTCGGTGACCTTCACACCGCCCATGACCGGCCAGCCCGCGGACGGGCCGTCCCACAGGTGGCCGCGGAGCTTGCCCTCCCCGTCGACGAGGAGACTCGCGTTCCACATCGTCGGGGTGGTCCCGAGTTCGGCGTTCTGCAGGCCGAGCAGGACACCGTTGGGCTTGTCCGTCTTGAACCAGAGCTCGACGGAGAGCGAGGAGGCATCACTGATCGACTCGGCCGGTACGGAGATCGCGCCCTTGGACCCGTCGAGGGTCACCGCGCCGTCGTCGCCGTCGAGGAAGGCGCCGACCCCACCGAGGGTGACCCCGTCACGGTAGGAGCCGTTGCCGCCTGCGGATATCTCGTCGACCGCCGCGGCGCCGCTGCTGTCACCCAGGCGCCAGTAGTTGACGGGGCTCGTGGTGCGGACGGCGTCCGAGTAGGCCTGGGAGCCCGACGCGTAGCGGGGCGCGGAGATCTGCCACACGCCGGCGCGCTCGTCGGTGACCTTGGTGGCACGCTCGGTGTCGCTGTCGTACTCGACACGTCCGCCGACGCGGCCCGAGGGCAGCGTGACCTTGGAGAGCTTCGAGGACCCGGCACGGGCCGCGTGGTGGGCGCGCACGGAGCCCGCGTCGAGGGCGCGGCGGTAGACCGCGACCTCGTCCATCAGCCCCTTGTAGTACCGGGTGCCGTAGGTGCCGGCGCCGTCCCACGTGTGGTCGGTGAAGCCGCCGCCGAGGTAGGTGTACGTCTTGACGGAGTGGCTGACGGGACCGGCGAGGGTGCCGACGGCCTGGCCGTCCAGGTAGAGCGTCTGACCGGTGCCGGTGCTGGTGAGCACGGCGTGGTGCCAGGCGTTGTCGGTGACGGTGGCCGTGGAGGTCATCGGGGTGAGGCCGCCGTCGGCCTTCTCGAACGCTCCGCGCAGCTTGCCGGCCGAGTCGACGGCCAGCACCGGGTTGTAGACGTCGGGGTGCGTCGTGCCCAGGGGGTCGTCCTGGAAGCCGACGAGGACTCCGTTCGGAGTGTCCGTCTTGAACCACAGCTCGACCGACAGCACGGTCGAGGAGGCCAGGGTCGACTCCGGCAGCTCCACCGAGGAGTTGACGCCGTTGAAGGAGGCGGCCTTGTTGCCCGTGCCGTTCAGGACCCCGGCGCCGCCGAGGGTGACATCACGGAAGTGCCCGGCGTTCATGCCGGTGCGGGATACCGCCTCGCTCTGCGCGGCCTCGCCCTCGCTCTCGTTGAGCCGCCAGTAGGCCACCGGGTCGGCGTCCTGCACCATGCCCCGGTAGTGGGAGCCGCCGGTGTACTCGTACACCGTGCACGCGGTGGTGGACGAAGGCGGGCAGACCTTGGTCAGCAGGTCGCCCTGGTAGGTGTACGACCAGACGAGAGCCGGTGCGGACGGGCCGACGGCGTCGGTGGAGACGGAGGCGACGTGCGCCCCGCTCCAGGTGAACCTCAGCGCCCGCTGCGACAGCGCGTCGGTGACCCTGGTCAGCTTGCCGCCGGTGTAGGCGAGCAGCTGCTCACGGTCGTGACCGTCCTTGATCCTGGTGAGCAGACCGGTCGCGTCGAAGGAGTACAGCGCCGCGGACGCGTCACGCAGCGTCCAGCCGCCGCCCGCCACGGACGTCAGCACGCCCATCGAACCGGAGGGCGCGCTGTACGTGCCGTCGCTGTTCTTGCCGAAGCGGACCTGAGCACCGTTCGCGAGGGTGATCACGGCGCTGCCGTCGGGTTCGGCGGCGGCCCGCATGTCCCAGCGGGTCGCCCAGCCCGCGCCGAAGGCACCGGTCTTGCGCGGGTCCTGCGAGTTGTACGTGCGGACGACCGCCAACTCGGGGCCGACGGTGGGCACGGAGGCGTCGGTGGCGGCGGTCACGTAGTTGCCGGACCGCTCGCCGAACGTCCGGCCGTCGTCGGCGCCGCCCAGGTGGGAGGTGATGACCGGCTGCGGGACCTGCGTGGTGAGGATCGAGGGCACGGTTCGGGCCGACTGGTCCTTGCCGTCGTTGGCGTACGCGTACCAGGCGTAGGTCTTCGCCCAGCTCAGCCAGCCCGACGGAACGGTCCAGCTCGGCGAGGCCGCGTGGGTGTTGCCCCTGCAGTTCTTCCGCGTGTCCTTGCCTTCGACCTCGCACACCTCGAACTGGTACGTCAGCCCGTTGGGGTACTTGTCATGGTCGGTGGCCGAGGCCCACAGCGTCGGATTGAGGGTGTCCACGAGCGTGCCGCTCGGCGGACTCGCTCCGGTGACGTACGGCACCGCGTTGGCGGCCTCCACGCGCATCGCGGCGGCGGGAACGCCCTGTGAGGCGAAGGAGTTGACCTGGTACTCGTCCATCGTCCAGGCGATCGCGTACGTGCCCGGCGCGAGCGGCGCGATGTGGGCGTCGAGCGTGACCGAGGCGCCCGGGGCCACGTCGTAGGGCATGTCGGTCCAACGGATCTTGGACCAGTAGTCGCCTCCGACCTGATTCCCGTTGCCGTCGTACAGGTCGTAGCGCAGCTTGAAGTTGCTGTTCCTGGGCCAGGTCTGCTGACCCTGGTTGGTGACGGTGACCTTGAAGACACCCTCGGAGGTGGCGGTGATGGGCGAGACGAAGTTGCCGAGCTGGTAGCTCGCGCCGTACTTGGTCCACGAGACATCGAGGCTGGGCACGCCGCTGCCGTCGTCCGAGTGGAACTGCTTCCAGCTCTTGGAGTCGTCCGTGGCCGCCTTGACCGCCAGGCCGTAGTTCGCCTTCCGGCCGTGCGTCCAGTCGTCGACGAGCTGACGTCCCTCGTTGCCGAGGGGGATGCTCTCCCAGGCCGGAGCGCAGGACCACGTCTCGGTGCCGGTGGGACGCCAGCCGTGGGCGAAGCTCTTCGACCCGAGCGCCGGACCCGTGGCGGGACCGGGGAAGACGGAGGTACTGCCTTCGGACCAGTTCGACGTGATCGGGTGAACGGTCACGGGGCGCGCGGTGCACGACTGGGACCAGGAGTTGTACAGCGCCAGATTGGCGTTGATCACCCAGGCGTTCTTCAGGCTTCCGGTGTTCAGCCCGTCGAAGCGCAGGAAGCTCGCAGCCTTGTGGCCGCCGCCGTCGTACGTGCCGACCTTGAGCACGTCGGCACTGGAGAAGTTGGTGTTGTAGGGCGATTCGACGTACGTGCCCGAGGTCGCCTTGACCCCGGTCACCGACGGGTCGACCTTGACGGGGTAGACCCGCCGGGGGTCCGCGAGCCACTTGTGGTCAAGGGAGACGACCAGCGTCTGACGGCTCCCGCGGCTCTCCAGGCGGTAGGTGACCCCGGAGGAGATGGCGCCTTCGGCGGCGTTCTCCGTGTGTCGGGAGTCCTCCATCCAACCTGCCGGCATGGCGGCCTGTTGCCGCCCGGAGGCATCGGTGAAGACGACTCCGCCGTGGCCGTCCAGCTTGGCCGTGAGGCCGTTCAGGACGAGAGGGAAACGCCACTCGATGGGAGCGGACCGGTCCTTGAGGACCAGCGTCTCCTTGACCGAGTCACTGCCCGCGACGAGCTGCACGTCCGCGGCGGGACGGACCTCCGGGTAGGTGATCGTGCTGCCTGTGGCCTCACCGATGGAGTGGGAGGCGCCCTCGATGGAGTACCCGAGCGAGGCGGTGTCGTTCACGCCGAGACGTACCAGGGGCGCGGCGTCGGCGTACGCGCCCAGGGCGATCCTGTTCTCGGAGGACTTGGGCTGCCAGGCGGGAGTCGCGGCCGCTCCGCCGGGCGGCGTCACCGTGTTCCCGCTCTGGGTGAGCCGGGAGTCGATGCCCTTCCACTTGCCGTCCTGGCCGAGGAAGTTGACCGGCTCGTTGTAGAAGCGGGTGGTGTACGTCCCGTCCTTGTTCAGGAAGGTGCGGGCCTGCCTGGTGCGTTCGGCGGGCAGCTCGGCGCTGGTCTTCGGGTCGAAGCTCTTGCGCTGCGGCGTTGCGGGCGCGGCCACCTTGACGAACGGCGTCCTGGCCGGCCGCTTGGGCGCACCGCCCAGCCGCTGGTGCGCGGTGCCGCCGTCCGGCGGGAGTTCGCCCGGCGCCTTGAGCGCTCCGCTGCGTCCCCCTCCCGCCGTGGCGTCGGTGGCGTCGCCGGAGACGCTGTGGCCTCGGCCGCGCGCCGTTCCCCAGCCCTGCTCGGGCAGTTCGCCGGCTCCACGGCCGGTCTTTGCGGTGACCCAGTTGTCCACCGCGAGTGCGGCCTGTTCTGTACCTGCCAGAACGGCCATGATGAATGCCACCAGGAGTACCAGTGGTCGCGCTGTGCGCACGGACTTCCCCCACTTAGATGATCAGTGGGAATGTCCTACCGGCACACACAACCTACTCACAACATTCGGCCGAGTTTCGCACACCCTCTCCGCAGCCCGAGGGGGAGATTCGCCGCCTAGAAACAGTGACAAATAGTCACACACCAGCACTGCTCACCCTCATGGCACGTGAGGAAGATCATGAAGGCCTTAGGAACTGTCACTTCCTGTGAGCATGCGACACCGTGCAGGGCATCACATTCAGCCACTTCATGCGCTGTCCTGGGGGGGGGGGGGGGGGGGAAAAACCCCCCCCCCCCGGAGCTCTCCCTCCACCTTGCGCCGCCGGTCGCTCCCACCACGGGGACCCC
>NZ_JBVHZJ010000091.1:11465-24704 GCF_055574655.1 Streptomyces sp. NPDC029956
AGGGTTGGGGAGACTTTCCTTCTTGGGGAAGCGTGAACCACCGGAAAGGCCACCACTTCCCCCCCTTTCTTCTTTTTCCCTTCGTCACCTCCACCCCCCCCCCCAGCTCCCGCTTCAGGATCTCTTCGCCGGCGTCGCACGGCAGCTGGTCCGCCAAGGGGGCACCTCCGCCGTCGGCGGCGGGGGTCTCGCCACGATCCGGTGATCGCCACGGAGACCCTCCGGTACCCCTGGGGAGGATCGAAGTCCATGGGCCATGCCTCGTACGTCGCATTCAGACACGTCACCGGCTTGCCCTGCGGTGCATCCTCCTTGCCGTCGCTGTCGTCCCTGCCGCGGGCGGGCACCGTCCGGTCACGTCCCTCACCGCTCGCCCGGGTGTGCCCGCGGCCAGGGAGAAGTCCGTCGACGGCCGCTCCGGTTGCCGCTCCTTCCCCCGTGGGTGAGCTTGGAAAGGGGCCCGAACGGGCCGGCCCTCGGTAATCGTCCTTGTCCTCAGGAGGAAACATGGCGCACCCCGAGCAGGACCCGAACCAGCAGGAAGGTCCGATGGACGGCGGTGCTGCCGGCACGCCCGACGTCCACGACGGCGGTGCGGACGGCGGAGCCGACGGCGGTGCGGACAGCGGGGCCGACGGAGGAGCGGACAGCGGGGCCGACGGAGGCGCTGACGGAGGAGCCGACGCCGGTGGGGACAGCGGGGCCGACGGCGGTGCCGACGGCGGTGCCGACGGCGGTGCCGACGGAGGAGCCGACGGAGGAGCCGACGGAGGAGCCGACGGAGGAGCGGAAGGCCCGGCGGACGGCGGCGCGGCCGGCACACCCGGCGTACACGACGGCGGTGCCGACGGCGGCGCCGAAGAGGGCGGCGGCAGCGTTTGAGCGCCGTCCCCACGACGCTTCGGGACACGGCCGCAGACCTTCATGGCCGCGTCCTGGAGGAACGTCTGATCAGCCTCAGCCGGGAGGAGTTCGCCCTGGAGGTCTGGGGGCGTACCCCACTGCTCACCCGCCGAGTCAGTGACTTCTCCGACCTGTTCTCCGCGTCCGCGGTGGACGAGCTGCTCTCCCGACGCGGGCTGCGCACGCCGTTCCTCCGTGTCGCCAAGGACGGGTCCACCGCCCCCGAGTCCTCGTTCACCTCACCAGGGGGAGTCGGCGCGTCGGTCGCGGACCAGCTGGACGACACCGCGTTGTGGCGGAGCTTCGCCGACGGCAGCACCCTGGTCCTGCAGGCGCTGCAGCGCACCTGGGAGCCGGTCACGGACTTCGCGACGCGGCTCGGCACGGAACTGGGACACCCCGTACAGGCCAACGCCTACGTCACCCCGCCGCAGAACCGCGGCTTCGACGATCACTACGACGTTCACGACGTCTTCGTCCTGCAGGTCACCGGCACCAAGCGCTGGATCGTCCACGAGCCCGTGCATGCGGACCCGCTGCGCGACCAGCCCTGGACCGCTCACCGCGCCGCGGTCGCCGATGCCGCGCGGACAGAGGCGTACATCGACGCCGTGCTCGAACCCGGCGACGTCCTCTATCTGCCGCGGGGCTGGCTGCATGCCGCCGAAGCGCTGGGCGCGGTGTCGATCCATCTGACCCTCGGCGTCCACACGTGGACGCGGCACGCGCTGGCCGAGCAACTCGCGGAAGCCGCCCTCGCGTTGCTGCGGGAGGATGTGGAGATGCGCGGCTCCCTCCCCCTGGGTGTGGACGGACCGGGCGAGGAACTCGCCTCCGTGCGCCGACGTCTCGTCGCCGCGCTCGCCGAGGCCGACCCCGCTCCCCTGTTCCACCGCGCGCGCCGCGGCCAGGCGCGCCCCGCACCCATGGGGCCGCTGGCACAACTCGGGGCCCTCCACAGCCTCGCGCCCGACACGCCGGTGCGGCTTCGCGAGGCGTTGGAAGCACGGCTGGTGGGCCGGCGTCTCGCCACCCGCGTCGGGTGGCTCGACCTCGCGGAGGCAGACCTCCCATCGGTGCTCCAGATCCTCGACGGCGGCACCCGCCCTGCCGGCGACCTCGGCCTTCCCTTCGTCGAACGGCTGCTGCGGGCAGGCGTACTCGTCCCCACCGAGTCATGAGACAGTCCCGATGACGACTCCGGCACGGTTCCTCTGCGCCGACGCTGCGCGCCTCCGCGGCGACCCCCTCGCAGGCACGGCGCCGTACGGCTCGGTCTGGATCCTCATCGAATACCGGGCCGGCTGGCCGTCCAACGGCTTCGACGGACTCGATCTCGAACCCGAGGTCAAGGCACGGGTGAGTTCCGCCGCACGCGCGATGCGCGCCCGCGTGCTGCTGATCAGGCGCCACGGCCGCCGCAGGCCGGACGAACGGCCACGGTGGGCCGTCCTGCGCTACGAGAAGGACGGCGCCCACCGGCAGGCATGGGGAACCTGGGACGACGACAGGGAGCTGGCGGCCATCGTCACCGCCCTGGACGCGCCCGGAGAACGGGGCCACCCACCCGTCGTCCTCGTCTGTGCCCACGGGCTGCATGACACCTGCTGCGCCGTCCGTGGCCGTCCGGTGGCACGTGCGCTGAGTGATGACTGGCCACAGCTGGTGTGGGAGTGCACCCACGTGGGAGGCGACCGGTTCGCCGCCAACGTCGCCGTCGCACCCGACGGCGTCTACTACGGCAACCTCGACGCCCCCTCGGCGGTCACGGTGGTCGACGAGCACCTGGCGAACCGCATCCACGCGGACCACCTGCGCGGATACACCGACCTCGTCCCGCCCCAGCAGGCCGCGCTGTCCGCTGTGCTCCACCACGTGGGTCCGTCGGGTCGGCACGACTACGTCATCGAGGAGACGGTCCGGGACGACAACCGCTGGCGGATCCGCGTCACCGGCCGCCTCGCCGGTCTGTCGACCTTCGAGGTCGAGATCCACGCCCACCGAGCACCGGCGCACCGACTGACCTGTCGCGGCCTCTCCCCCAGCTCAGCGGTGTACTACGAAGTCGCGTCGCTTCGTGTCGGCTGAGGACCACGCCGTCACCCTTTCGGACCCCCTCCCTGGCCCCGGCTCGCCCGCGGCCGGGAGCGGTGATCGCCGCCCGGGCAGTCGGGCGGCGCCGTTGCCGCCCAGGTTGGTCGGGCGCCCTTGGCGGGGAGCCTCACGCCGCCGCGCCGGGCCCGCGACGGCGGCATGAGGGACGGGCCGCGCCTCCCTGTTCACGTACACCACGCGCCCTGCCCGTGTCTCCCGTCGCCCCGAGCGGCCGGGGCCCCGGCCGTCGGCGTGCCCGCGCCCGTCCATGGCCGAGGGCTCGCCTGAGTTCGGCCTTGTCCAGCTTCGAACGGCCGTCGATGCCCCGCTGCCCAGCCTCGTTGTGGAGCTGCTCCTTCGTCGGGCCCTCCGCACCCGTACGGCGGGCACCCGTGCCAGGGCGACGTCATGCGGGCCCTGGCTCTTCGGTCCGTCAGACCTGTCCGCGCCATCCCCCGGTGGCCGCGCCCCGTTCTTCGATGAGGTGCTTGAACCGCTTCAGGTCGCCCTTGACCTGCCGGTCGACGAAGCCGAGCTTGTCGCCGATGTTCTCCGCCATCCCCTCGGGATCGAAGTCCATCATCAGCGTGATCTGCGTACGGGAGGGGTCGATGGGCTGGAAGGTGACCAGGCCGGACTGTTCGATCTCGTCACCGACCGTGACCCAGGCGACCTTCGTGTCCGGGATCTGCTCGGTGATCTCCGCATCGAACTCCCGCCGTACGCCACCGATGCTGGTCACCCAGTGCGTGAGCCGTTCCGTACGCTGCTCGATCCGTTCCACACCATCCATGAACTGCGGGTACGTCTCGAACTGCGTCCACTGGTCGTACGCCGTGCGGACCGGAACATCGACCTCGATCGACTCCTTGACATGCGACATGAGCCGTCTCCTCTGCTTGTGAAGGCGATACGGGAGCCGGCGTCTCGCGCCCGCCCGCTCCCGCCGGGGTATCTCATCCGTGCCCGTACTCGCGCGCCGACGCCCGACTTCGCGCACGAACACCCCGGAGGGGGCCCATTTCGAGCCGAACGGACTCCAGGTGTCGCACCCGACGGGACGGGACTTTCACGACGCTCGATTCGAACGAACGCACGACTTCAGTCGGGTGCCCCTCCAGGGTGAAGGCGCGGCCTCACCGCCCGTACGGCCATCCAGGACCGCGCGCCCTCACCGCCCGTACGGCCTTCCCGGTGGCGAGAAGCGGGCTGCTCGTCGCCAGGCGGGCCGTTCCTTGCCGGTCAGCGCTTCCTGGCGGATCCAGCGAAACAGAGTGGAGTTCTCGACGGTGGTCACCACACTGACGGTGGAGCGGACGTGGCGGTCGTCGTCCAGTAGCCCCAGGAGGGCGGCGGCCAGGTCCCCACGAGCGGTGAACCTTCCGTCGGCGTGACCCTCGACGAGGGTGTGGTCGGTGACCGACGCCAGGTGGAAGGGCCCACTCGGGCGCACGATCGTCGTGGCGACGCGCTCTGACCGCCAGTTGGCGGCATGCCGCGTCCGAGCGTCCGACCGGCTCGGCGATCTCCGGGAAGCCGTAGCCGAAGGCCTCGCGGAGCACGAACACCGCGCGTTCGAGCGGGGTGAGCCGTTCCAGCAGCAGAAGCGCCGCCGTCGATGCCGAGTCGGCCAGCTCGGCCGCGCGCTCGGGGTCCTGGTAGGGGTCGGTCAGCAGGGCTCGGGGAACCACGGCCCGACGCATTCCTCGCGGCGGACGCGGGCGGAGTTCAGCGGCCTCCCCCACCGGGAGTCCCATCCTCCCTTTCGGGTGCAAGCTTCACGACACCCTCATCCAATCGCCCGAAGGAACCACCAACCGGCCGCATAGCGGACACAGTTCTCTGTCCTTCGGACAACAGATGGTCAAATCCTTGTTGCATACCTGTCAAACAGGTTCGTTCGCTGGCACGCTCACACCCGCACCACACCCCCCACGATCCCCACGCTTTGCAGCGAAGGAGCCCGCGTGACCCGCCAGCAGTCCTCGCACCGCCGTACCGCCACCGCCACCGCCCTGATCGCATCGGCCGCCATGGTCGTCGTCGGAGTCCAGACCGGCTCCGCCAGCGCCGATGCCCAGCGCGAGGCCGGCGCGACCACGCTCGTACTCTCCGGCACTCAGCGTGCCGCCGCCGTCCAGGAGGCCCAGGCAGGAGCCGCCGCCACGGCACGGGCCATCGGCCTCTCCGGCCAGGAGAAGCTCGTCGTCCGGGATGTCGTCAAGGACTCCGACGGCACGGTGCACACGCGGTACGAGCGCACCTACGAGGGTCTCCCCGTGCTCGGCGGCGACCTCGTCGTGCACCAGAGGAAGAACGGCGGCCGCGCCACCACCAAGGCGACCAACGCCCGTATATCCGTGGCGAGCACGACCGCCTCGGTCACCGCCACGAGCGCGGGCGAGTCCGCCGCGGCCTCCTCCGACGCCCGGTCGGCCGCGCCCGCCTCGTCCCGCAAGGTGATCTGGGCGGCCACCGGCAAGCCGACACTCGCCTGGGAGACGACCGTCACGGGCGTCCAGGCCGACGGCACCCCGAGCGAGCGCCACGTCATCACCGACGCCACCTCGGGGAAGGAGCTGTACTCCTACGAAGCCATCGAGACGGGCGTCGGCAACACCCAGTACAGCGGCCAGGTCACGCTCGGCACGGCACCCTCGTACACCCTGACGGACACCGCTCGCGGCGGCCACAAGACGTACGACCTGAACGGTGGCACCAACGGCACCGGGTCCCTCTTCACCAACGGCACGGACACCTGGGGCAACGGCCTGGCGACGAACCGGGCGACCGCCGCCGCGGACGCCCACTACGGCGCGGCGGTGACCTGGGACTTCTACAAGAACGAGCTCGGCCGCAATGGCATCCGCGGTGACGGTGCCGCCGCCTACTCACGCGTCCACTACGGGAACGCGTACGTCAACGCCTTCTGGTCCGACTCGTGCTTCTGCATGACGTACGGCGACGGAACGGGCAACACCAAGCCGCTGACCTCCCTCGACGTCGCCGGCCACGAGATGTCCCACGGCCTGACCGCCTCCACCGCCGGACTGCGGTACAGCAAGGAGTCGGGCGGCCTCAACGAGGCCACCTCCGACATCCTCGGCACCTCGGTCGAGTTCTACGCGGCCAACGCCACGGACGCCGGCGACTACCTGATCGGCGAGAAGATCGACATCCGCGGCAACGGCACCCCCCTCCGCTACATGGACAAGCCGAGCCGCGACGGCAACTCCGCCGACTACTGGTCCAGCAGCGTCGGCCGCCTCGACGTCCACTACTCCTCCGGCCCGGCCAACCACTTCTTCTTCCTGCTGTCCGAGGGCAGCGGCACCAAGACGATCAACGGTGTCTCCTACAACTCCCCGACCAGCGACGGCTCCACCCTCACGGGCATCGGCCGCGCCAAGGCCTACAAGATCTGGTTCAAGGCCCTCTCCACCTACATGACCTCCTCCACCAACTACGCCGGCGCCCGCACGGCCACGCTCTCCGCAGCCTCCGACCTCTACGGCACGGGCAGCGCCGAGTACGCCGCGGTCGCCAAGGCCTGGACCGCGATCAACGTCAAATAACTCCCGCGGGCGCCCTGCCCGTCGCCACGGCACCGGGGCAACTTCTCGGTCCTGCCGAACGGGAGAACACGCCCGGTACAGAGATTTCGACCCGACTTCGGGCGTATCGCCGGGGCTGCCTGCCCGGTGATCCATTCGACCCGGACAGCGGACCGGCAGCGGGGCCTGCCCGAAACGGGCAGGCCCCGCAATCGTGTGAGGAGCTACGGGCACACGAGAAGGCCGGACCCTGGACCGGCTGCCAAGACGTTCACAGGACGAGGCGTCGCCCTTGAGCGGCAACCACGCCTCGGCGACCACGGAGGCGACCGTGAAGGCGCCTGCGCGGAGTCTCACTGCGCAGGTCGGCGACCTTTCAAGCCCGCTCACGTGCCGACTTCGGTGCGCCGTCGCACCCTGCCCCGGTGGTGCCGCGTCTCCTACAGCTCGCGGGCCGAGGTCCTGGTAGCGATGGCCGCTGCCGTCAGGGCGAGTGCGGCAAGCAGGGCGAACAGCCCGGGTGTGCCGCCGAGAGGTGGAGCGAGAAGGGCGGCGGCGAAGGGCGCAAGGGCGGAAGCGGTCATGGCGGGTGCGCTGAGGATGCCGGAGAGACGCCCGTAGTGGGTGGTGCCCCAGCGGTCGGTGATGGCGGTGGCCTGGAGGAGGGTGAGGTTGCCGCGGACGACGCCCGCAGCGACCGACACGGCGATCAGCAGGCCGTAGGGGCCGGGCGTCACCGCGAGGGCGGCTGTGGTCAGGGCACCGAGGGCCATGAGAACGACCGTGCGGGTGATGGTGCCCGTGCGGCGGGCGAGGGTGGCGTAGAGGGAGCGACCGAGGGTCTGACCGGCGCCGCCGAGGGCGAGTGCCCATGCGGCCTGAGTGGTGGTGTAGCCGCGTTCGGTCAGGAGCGGGACGAGGGTGACGACGACGGCGTACATCGCGAACGCCGAGAGCATGAAGGCCAGCGCGAGCAGTACGAACGCGAGGCTGCGCACGACGTCCTGCGGTGTCGAGGGTGCGTCGGCGGGCGCGGGTGGTGCCGACGGCCAGGGTGCGCGCAGAGCGAGTGCGTGCGTGGGGATGGTGACCGCGGCCAGGATCGCGGCGAGCACGAGGAAGGTGGTCCGCCAGGTGAAGTGGTCGGCCAGGGTGGCGGTGACGGGCGCGAAGACGGTGGAGGCGAGGCCGCCCGCGAGGGTGACGACGGTGAGGGCGCGGAGGTGGTCGGGGGCGAACCAGCGGGTGAGGGCGGCGAACGTGGGCTGGTAGAAGGTGGCTGCCATCGCGAACCCGGCGAGCAGCCAGCCGGCGAAGAACACCGGCAAGTCGGGAGCCAGGGCCACGACCACGAGGCTGACAGCGCCCACTGCGGAGCCCGCGGTCATGACGCCTCGGGGGCCTCGCTGGTCGATGATGCGGCCGACGCGAATTCCAGCGAGGCCGGAGACGATGAGGGCCAGCGAGAAGGCGGCCATCGTGGCGGTGGTGGACCAGCCGGTGGCGGCGGTGATCTCGGAGTTGAGAACGGGGAAGGCGTAGTAGACGATGCCCCAGCTGGTGATCTGGGTGGCGCACAGCGCGGGCAGGACGGCGCGGGGCCCCGACCGGTCCCCTGCTCCGGTCGCGGCCCCGCGGGTGTGGAGGTCGGGCATCGAGAGGTCAGCAGCATCCGCCGGCGGCGACCGGTTCACTCACCTTGTCGGCGACGGTGGCCGTCGTGCCGGCGCAGCACGTGCTGCCCTGTTGCCTGGTGAGGTTGTCGGCGTCGGCTTTGACGACGTACACCTCCCACGGTTCGCGGCCGGGGCCGTGGACCCACACCTTGTCCTGGACGGCGTAGCAACAGGTGGTGTTGTTCTCCTCCGTCGTCGCCAGCCCCTCGTCGCCCAGGCGGGCGGTGGCGTCGCGCACCGCCTCGGTGGTGTCGACCTCGACGCCGAGGTGGTCCATGCGGGTGTCCTCGTTCTCGGCGCCTTCGATGAGGACGAGCTTGAGCGGCGGTTCCGCGATGGCGAAGTTGGCGTAACCGTCACGGAGCTTGGCCGGCTCGGTGCCGAAGAGCTTCGTGTAGAAGGCGACGGATGCCGCCAGGTCGGGAACGCGCAGGGCGAGCTGTACGCGGGACATGGTGTCCTCCAGTTGTGGATGGATGGGCGGGGTCAGCAGCCGCTGGAGGCTGCCGGGGCTCCGACGCCGATCGGGAGCGCCGTCGGCGTCGCACAGCAGCCGCCGTCGGTCGCAGCGTCGGCTGGCTGATCGAAGAGGCCGGCTCCGCCGCAGACCCCGGTCTCGGGAAGTACGAGCTCCACGCGCTCGGCGGACTCGTGGTCCCCGGCGATCGCGGCGACGACCGAGCGGACCTGCTCGTAGCCGGTGAGCGCCAGGAAGGACGGCGCGCGGCCGTAGGACTTCATGCCCACCAGATACACGCCCTCCTCCGGGTGCGACAGCTCCCTCACACCGTGCGGGTAGACGGTGCCGCAGGAGTGCTGGTTCGGGTCGATGAGCGGCGCCAGCTCGACGGGCGCCTGCAGCCGTTCGTCGAGCCCCAGGCGCAGTTCGTCGAGGAAGGTCAGGTCGGGGCGGAAGCCGGTCAGGACGATGGCCTCGTCGACCGGGTCGAGTCGGCGGCCGTCTTCCGCGACCAGGACCAGGTGCTCGCCGTCGCGTTCGACGGCATCCGTACGGAATCCGGTGACGGCCTCCGCGTACCCGTCCGCGACCGCGGCCTTCGCCGCGAGGCCGAGAGCTCCACGGGCGGGGAGCTGGTCGGCGCTGCCCCCGCCGAAGGTGGCGCCCGAGATGCCCCTGCGCAGGATCCAGGCGGCACGGGTACCGCTTCCGTCCTCCGACGCGGCCAGGGCGGCGAGCGAGGCGAGTGCGGTGAAGGCAGAGGCTCCGGAGCCGATGACGGCCGTGCGCTTGCCGGCGTATCGGGCGCGCACTGCGGGGTCCTTGAGATCGGGGACGCTGTAGGAGATCCGGTCGGCCGCCGCGCGCTCGCCGAGGGCCGGGAGGCCGTCCCCGCCCGCCGGGCTCGGGGTGGACCACGTACCGGAGGCGTCGATCACGGCTCGGGCGAGGACCCGCTCCTCGCGTCCGTCTCCGTACCGGATGTGCACGGTGAAGGGCTGCTGCTCGCGGTCGGCGTCGACGACGCGGTCGCGTCCGGTGCGGGAGACGCCGGTGACCTGGGCGTCGAGCCTGATCATGTCGCCGAAGACGTCCGCGAGCGGCTGGAGGTAGTCGGCCACCCAGTCGCCGCCGGTCGGGTACGTGTCCGCGTCGGGCTTCACCCAGCCGGTCGGCGCCAGGAGCTTCTCGGCGACCGGGTCGACGACCTCGCTCCAGGCGGAGAAGAGCCGCACATGGGACCACTCCCGCACAGAGGCTCCCGCCCGGGTGCCTGCCTCCAGGACGAGGGGCTCCAGGCCCCGGTCGACGAGGTGCGCGGCAGCGGCCAGTCCGACGGGCCCGGCTCCGACGACCACGACGGGCAGTTGGTCGGTGGCGGTGACGTTCACGGCTCTTCCCCTTTTGATTCGACGTTCGTCGATCTCTTGCACCTTCACCATCCCACCTGATTCGACAAGCGTCAACATAGACAGCTATCGAATTCAGATCGGGACTGGATCCGCGCGCCCTCTCGCGATTGATGGGCCCCATCGGAGTGCACGCGACGGGAACGCACAGCCTCCAGGGCGCACCTGAGCCCCTGGTTCGACATGTGTCAACATAGATACATGTCGAACGTGAAGGTGCTCCCGGTACTGCAGCCCGAGACAGCGCCCTGCTGTCCGCCGCTGAACGAGCGGCCCCTGACCGCCGAGGAGGCCGAGCGGACCGCCGTCATGTTCAAGGCACTCGGCGATCCGGTCCGGCTGCGGCTCTTCTCCTCCGTCGCCTCACACGAGGGCGGCGAGGCATGCGTCTGCGACATCTCCGACGTCGGCGTCTCACAGCCCACGGTCTCCCACCACCTCAAGAAGCTGAAGGAGGTCGGGCTGCTCTCCTCGGAACGGCGCGGCACCTGGGTCTACTACCGCGTCGAGCCTGCGGTCCTCGCGACCATGGGAGCCCTGCTCACCAAGGCCGCTTCAGCCTGAGCCCAGCCCGGGGACAACCTGGTTGCACAGGAGGCCGGGCGAGAACGCCCGGCAGGCCGACATCAGGGCACGCGGTTCACTGCCCGAGGGGTGCCGTGGCGTTTCGACTGGACGACGCCTTCGTCGCGTGAACGCGTCGGCCTTCATCGCGGAGTGCGGCGCGACACGGCTCTCGTGGAACGGCGCAGCCCGCACGTCGGCTGACCCCTGTCGAGACGGAACGCGCCGTCGCCACCGGTTCGGGGAGGCCGGCGCGCCGAGCCAGCGGAGCTCTCGGAAGCGCTCGACGTCCTACCGGCCGGCCTTGTCGGTGTCGGCGAGAAATGCGCCCAGCGATGCCAGGACGCCGGGCGCCGGTCGGTAGTACACCCAGGTGCCGCGCCGCTCGGAGGTGAGCAGGCCTGCCTCCCTGAGCTTCTTGAGGTGATGACTGACGGTGGGCTGGGAGACACCCACGTCGGCTATGTCGCAGACGCATGCCTCACCGCTGGGGTGAGAAGCCACTCTGGACAGGAGGCGGAGCCGGACGGGGTCGGCCAGCGCCTTGAACATCGCCGCCATGATCTCGGAGTCCCGTTCGGACAGCGCGGCGGTGACTATGGGAGGGCAGCAGGCACCGGCCGGCGCACTGGCCATGAGGGGCATCGACTCGGTCACCGGGCCGGCCCTCAGGCGGAGGCCGCAGGGCGGCCCATGACGGCGTCGGCAGCGCTGGGGAAGCAGGCCACGCAGGCGACGTTGATCGAGTAGAGCATCGACGTCCCCCGGCGCTCACGCTGCACGAACCGCACGTCGGCGAGCAGTTTCAGATGGTGGGACACCGTCGACTGCCCGACGCCCACGCGGTCCACGATCTCTCCGACGCTCATGGGCTCCGCCGCCAACGCGAGGAGGTTGAGAATCTGCACGCGGGTGCGATCGGAGAGGGCTTTGAACCAGGTGGCGTAGGCCTCGGCCGCGCTTCGGTCGATCAGTTGGGCATTCATCGCACTACTCATGATTCATCGATGCTATTCGATGAGCGACCGCGACGGCAAGGTTCACCTCGCGCGAGGAAGCGCCCCGAGAGGCCCTCCCTCACGAACACCATCTCTGCACATTCGCCTCACCAAGGGCACGAGGGACGTCTTGGCCGCCACTCGGCCTTCAATCCCATTGCCCGCCACCTGCTTAATCGTCTATCATCGATATTCGATAAAGGGGGGTCGATCGACCCTCCCTGCGCGGCTCGCCACGCCCCCGTCGGCCTCCTCACGGCGCCGCCCCCTCATGTGTCACCGTCTCAGAGAGGTTCACCTGTGGACGAATTGCTGGCCCTCGGCCGGTTCATCCTGTTCGAGGTGCTGCACTACCTCCCGTGGTTCCTGGTCGCCATCGTCCTGGGAATCGCCGTACAGCGTCTGTCCATCGACGTGGTCGCGCGCCGCAGCTTCGCCCACGGGCGCAGGGGCGTCCTCGGCATCGCCATCGTCACGGCCATCGGAGCGTTCAGCCCCTTCTGCTCCTTCACCGTGATCCCGCTGATCCGCCGCTTCCTGATAGCGGGCGTGCCTCTGTCGGCGGTCATGTCGTTCTGGATCGCCTCCCCTTCGATGGACCCGGAGATCTACGCGCTCTCCGCCGCCCAGCTCGGGCTCCCGATCGCGACGGCCCGCCTCATCGGCGCCTTGGTGCTGAGCTTCGGAGCGGGTCTCATCGTCCTGGCCCTCGAACGGCGAGGGCGGTTCGCGGACCCGCTGCTCGACTCCACCGAGGAGAAGACGCCCGCGAAGTCCTGCTCGCAGGAGGCGGTGACCGTTCCCGAGACGGCGTGCTCCACCGCGAAGGCGACCGTCCCCGAGCCCGTGACCGTCGGTGGCGGCGGCGGTACCGGCGACGGCAGCACGTCCGACGGAGGATGCGGAGGGGCCGCACAGGAGTCCGAGCCTGCGGCGGGAGGTTGCTCCACCGCCGCACGGAACGACGCGGACGACGACGGCACTCCGTGGCGTGTGCTTGTCCGGCGGGACATCAAGAACCTGCGCGCCGGCGAGATCCTCAAGGAGATCGTCAGCGACTCGCTGATCCTGGGCAAGTGGCTGCTGCTCGCCATCGTCCTCGAAGCCCTGATCGTCCGCTACGTGCCCACCGACGTCGTATCGGGCATCCTCGGCACGGACGGCGTCCTCTCCGTCCTCGTCGCCGGGCTCATCAGCGTCCCGCTGTACCTCAACGGCGTCGGTGCCATCCCGGTCGTCGAGGGCCTCCTGGACCAGGGCATGGTCGCAGCCGCCGGTGTCACCTTCCTCCTCGGCGGTGCCATCACCACGATCCCGGCGATGGTGGCCGTCAAGAGCGTCGTCAAGGCGAAGGTCTTCGCGTTCTACCTCGGCGTGGGCCTGCTCGGCAGCGTGGGCATCGGCCTGGTCTCGCTGGCCATTCTCTGACCTGGAGCTCCTCCTCACCCCCCACCCACGCTCCTGTGGGGGGGGGGGGGGGGAAGGGGGGGGGGGGGGGGCCGAACACCCCGCGCACCCGCCCCGAGCGTACCCCCGAGAAAAGAAAGAACAGCCCCACCACACCCCCCCACAAAAACAGAA
>NZ_JBVHZJ010000092.1:0-24632 GCF_055574655.1 Streptomyces sp. NPDC029956
GACACGAGGATGAAGCAACCGGCGACTCAAGGACCTTTGTGGGAAAACGGAGACTTCCCCCCCAGGAAGGGTGGGGGGGACACACCCCCCCACGCCCGCATGACTCGTGAGGGGATCGAATGGTTGTACGCCGCCTTGGAAGACGACCCCGGAGCAGAGCACGGTCCGCTGGTGCTGGAACGTGACACCGGACTTGAAGGGGACGTCCACCAGGCCCGAGGTGGCGTAGTAGCGGCCCGCGGCAGGTGGTGAGGGCGTACAGGTCCACCCGGCCGTCCCGGCTCTGGTCGCCGAAGGGCGCGAGGTGGGTGAACTGCTGCCAGCCGCCGCCGATCTGGCGGCGGGAAGCCGAGGCCGCACGGATCCAGAAGGCCCGTCAAAGCGCCGTCGGTCATCAGGCCGGCAGGCTCATCACCGAGGCACATCGTCACCCACTCCACGAGTGCGTGCGGCAGGTCGAGTGCGGCAGGATGGACGACCAACGAAGCCCCCGAGCAACGTGATTGAGGTCTCAAACACCTCGATCAACCGCCCGGAAGTCTCGCGCGTTGCGCCTGAGAAGGCTTCCGCATACCGCTCGGCAAGCTCGATCAGTCGAACAGGGACCCGTTTCGGGTGATCGTTCCGCCGTCTGGCACGGCCACAGACCGACGACCGTCACTGAACATCCCCGACAGGAGGAGCCTCGGCGGACCCGGGTGTCACAGAGCGTACGACCCGTCCGGCTGGGGGCATGTCTCAGCGTGGTAGACATTGTTCTCCCCGGCTAGCTGCCAGGGGTTTGACAAGGAGTCATGTGAGAACGTTCAAGTCAGGTTTGGCGTTTCTGGGGAGCATTGCTTTCTTCCTCGTCGCCAGCTTTACCGGCGCGCCAACCGCGCTTGCGAAGGATGTCGTGAGCGCGAGTACGTCGCCGCCGCTCAGGTTTTCCACCTACAACATATGCGGCAACTACTGCGTCAAGGCCGATGATTCCGGTATCCGAGTCAGCGCGGTCGTCGCGGAAACCGATGCGGCAGGCTGGAAGGCCGACGTCGTATTCGTGCAGGAAATCTGCAAGTACCAGTATGACCAGATCAGAACGCAGCTGACCCCAAGGGGGTTCAGTGGGCATTACGTCCCCACTATCGCGGCAAATAGTTCGATCTGTTTGAATAAGAACTCCAGCTACGGAATGGCGGTGTTCGCCAAGGGAGCGATTCACGCCGATGCCACTTGGCAGTCGGCAGCAGAGAGCGATGGCCTTGCCGAAGTCAATCTGCTGAGTGGTACAGGCGTCGAGACCGAAGGCATCACGAGCCCCTGCATGAGGGTCTTCGTTCAGCATCGTTCCACCTGGGTCTGCTCGGTCCACTTGTGGTGGCCGAAGGACAGTACTGACACTGCAGGGGTTGCCGCACGTGACACGAACGCAAGAATTCTATATCAGAAGGTAAAGGAGTGGCAGGACAAGGGTGTTCCTGTCATAGTCGGCGGCGATTTCAACGGTCAGCCCTGGACGGATGCCACTAAGCCGTTCTATTCGCCCGAGGCAGTCAGCGCCGTCCGGGGGACTGGTGCGATGACCGAAGTCGACGAGACGGACGCGGGGGAATTCCAGGGCTCGGGCGTATGCGATGGTGCGACTCGGTGTCGTTCTGGTGAGGTGACTCACGATGGTAGGCCGACGGGAAGCCTTAGGAAGATCGATTACATCTTCGCCACCTCAAGCTTCTTCAAGGAGGTCCGCGGTGACGTTCAGGCCAGGGACGTGAGCATCTCGGATCACTCTCTCCTGCGAGGAACGGCACGCTGGGCAGACTGCGGTCCCGCCGAACCGACGGCCTCGGCCCTCTTCCGTGTTGATGCTTCAGGCGCACTGTTCCGCTATGCGAGCCACGGCAATGGCACCCTCGCGCCGGCGTGCAAGGTCGGCTTCGGCTGGGGCAAAATGAGCCAGATCGCCCGCCAGGGCAGCGACCTCATCGCTCTGGACCAAGCCGGCGCCCTGTGGAGGTATCCTGCCGACCCCACGACAGGCGAGTACTCCGGCAGTACTCGCGTGAATCTGGGCAGCGGCCTCAGCGGCATCACTGCCATGCTCACGCCCGGCGACACCGACGGCGACAACACCCGCGACCTGCTCGTGCGCAACTCCCTAGGTCAGCTCCTGCGCTATCCGGGCACAGGCACAGGCGGCTACAACCTCACCGCTCCGGTCACACTCAACGCGCCTGCCTCAGGGCAGACCTGGAATCGGTACAAGCTTCTCGTCGCTGCTGGAGACTTCGCTCGCAGCGCGGCGGACAAGCCCAGCCGTCCCGACCTCATCGGCATAGACAACGACGGCAAGCTCTGGCTGAACAGGGGCAACAGCGACACCGACAACTACGACACCGCAGCCGACATTGGACAGGGCTGGCAGGTCTACACCGCCCTGGCGGCCCCAGGGGACCTCAACAGCGACGGCAACCCCGACTTGGTCGCCCGGGACGAGACGTCAGGCACCCACGGCAAGCTCTGGTACTACAAGGGCGACGGTGCCGGCGGATACGCCCCCAAGGTCGAGATCGGTAACGGTTACCCGAAGGACGAGCCTCTCTTCTAGCCTCGCCGTTTCGGTTGGGGCTGGTCCGGATGCTGGCCGACACGCGAAAGTGCCTTCCTGAGCTGGGACGATAAGCCTTGTCTGGAAGTTTCCGCTTTCCGTTCAGCAGTCTTGATGATTCGAACAGGGTTCCGTTCCTGTTCGGGTGATCATCGCGCGGTCGGCGCATGAAGGAAGGGCCTCCTGGTAGCTCGGGGTTGCGATCCCAACCGAGCAGCACCAGGAGGCCCTGTTGTCGCAGTCTTCCGTGCCGAAGCCCTCGGGGTCCAACTCGGTTGCCCGGTCCTGTGATTGCTTCGCGCATCAGTACGGGAACGCGGCCGACCGTGCCGGGCGTGTGCCCGTCTATCCGTCCGATCTGACGGATCAGGAGTGGGCAGCGGTGCGTGATCAGCTGCCCGTGCCCGTGTGGATGAACGGGAAGGGCGGACAGCCGGAGGGCTACTGCCACCGGCAGATGATCGACGCGATCCGCCGGGTGTGGGCCGCTGGCGGCTACACCGGCCGCCTGGTCGACTGGGCCAAGGAGACGCTCCGGCTCACCCTGGAAATCGTCAAGCGCAGCAACGACGCGAGGGGGTTCGTGGTGCTTTTGCGGAGGTGGGTGGTGGAACGCACGCTGAACTGGCTGATGCGCTCACGCCGCCTGGCCCGGGACTACGAGAGCAGGCCCGACAGCAGCGAAGCCGCCGTCCTGTGGTCGATGACCATGCTCATGGGACGCCGCCTCGCCCGCCACCGGCCCCCAAACATCACCCGGCCGCCCGCCGCCGGATGAACACCGCGGGACGTTCCTCGGCCAGCCAGCTCCGTTCCACCAGCCGCTTCGCCTTCGTCCGCGTTCCCTCGACCTTCACCGGCACCACCTCAAGCCCCAGCCCTCCCGCCAGCTCCGCGGCCCGCAGTCCCCTCCCACCCGCCTCCGCCTCCAGCAGGCCCACCAGCCGCTGATAGTCCGGCGCGAGCGCCTCCACTGACAGGCCCTCCCGCCAGTGCGGCACCACCGACCCCGCCACCGGGACCTTCACCACGGCCGGCGCCGCCCCCGGCGGCTGTCCGGCCCTCCGGCTCCGACGCGGCCAGGGCCTCGGCCAGCTCCCCACGGGCGATGACCCGCCGCTCCAGCACCGCCTCCGCCTCCACGAGCTCGGCCCGCACCCGCTCCGCCTCCGCGCGGAGTTCTTCGACCCGAACCAGCGCGGCCCTCTCACGCGCTTCCAGCAAGCCCATGGCCGAAGCCATCGACAACCTCCGTGCATCCCCGATGAACGTGACGGCCCGACTCTCCCTCGATGCCTCGGGGTTCATGCCTGACCAGTAGAAACCCACCGACCACGTCCGGAAAGGCAACGGCTTCTCACCCGATCAGTGGCCACACTGCAAACGCTCAGTGACCGCTCCAGAATGAGTTGAGCTGCGGGTCTGCGCCGAAGGGCAAGGGTCTCCACTGACAAAGTGTCACAGATCACTCAGAAAACCGGAACCTTGGTTGCCGGTTTGTACGATCTTCATGGCGTCTTCGATCTTTTCTTCTCCCGTACGTTCATGGTTGCGCCACAAGATGGTGCGTCAGAAACGGGAAGATTGAGGATTTATGAAGATTCGCATACCTGCTCCGGAGGAGCGGGGGCAGCTCTGGTCTGGGGAAGGTTTACGTCATATCGCAGGCGGAGTCGCCCTGGCCTTGGCCATTACGGTGCTGGATGGCGCGGGCGCCGCGATGGCGGCAGAGGCCAAGACGACGACGGCAGCCACCGAGACCGACACGGCGTCCGTGACCTCGGCCGCGGACATTCTGTCGGCCCGGGTGGCGGCGCGGCTCTCCGGCAAGCGCGTCGAAGCGCTTTCGGAGCGTACGGAGACGTCTACGACGTGGGTGAATAGGGACGGTTCGCTCACTACGGAGATGGCTGCCGGACCGGTCCGGTTCAAGGACCGGGTCACCGGTGACTGGCACGACGTCGACGTCAGCCTCACCACCGGGACCGATGGCTCCGTCACGTCGAGGGCACACCCCCGCGGGCTGCGGCTGTCCGGCGCGACGGGCACCCGTTCCACGTCCTTGAGGGCTGCTCAGCAAGCGCCCGCGACCGATCTGGTCACCCTTGGTACGGGTGAGGAGCAGATCACCCTCCAGTGGCGGGGCGGGCTGCCCGCACCGAAGCTGGACGGCACCCGTGCCACCTACGTGGACGCGGTGCCCGGCGCGGACGTCGTGGTCGAGGCCACCCGTACCGGCTACGAGCAGTTCGTCGAGCTCAAGGCCAGGCCCGCCGCCGACGGTTTCTCCTACACCCTCCCGCTGCGCACCAAAGGCCTGAAGGTCACCCAGCAGCCGGACGGCAGCGTGCTGTTCACCGACCAAAAGTCGAAGAAGACCGCGACGATGCCGGCCCCGGTGATGTGGGACGCCACCGTCGACAAGGCCTCCGGTGAGCACACCCACCGGGCGAGGGTCGCCATGAAGGTCGTCAAGGTCAAGGGCGGCGTCGACCTGGTCATCACCCCGGACGCCGGATTCCTCGCCGACCCGGCCACGAAGTACCCGGTCACCGTCGACCCCTCCACCTCGACCCTGGGCAACCTATTCGACGCCTACGTCCAGCAGGGCGAGACCGTCGACTGGTCGGCTGACACCGAACTCGACCTGGGCAACCCGGGCACGAAGAACGGCGACGGCACCTGGCGCACCGCCCGTTCCTTCATCACCTGGAACACCGCACCGGTCGCCGACGCCCTGGTCTCCAGTGCCACCCTGTCGCTGTGGAACTTCCACTCCGGCAACACCGACTGCACCGCCCAGCCGTGGGAGGTGTGGACGGCCAACAACGCCTCCACCGCCTCGCGCTGGACCAACCAGCCGGCCATGGTGACCAAGATGGCCACCTCCACCCAGACCAAGGGAAGCCCGTCCTGCTCCGCGCAGCCCGACGGGTGGATCACCGCCAACGTCACCGACCTGGTCCAGCACTGGGCGAACAACAAGTGGGCCCAGGCCGGCATGGGTCTGAGGGTCACGGACGAGAACGACGCCAAGGAGTGGAAGCGGGTCAACTCCGCCAACGCCGCCTCCAACGTCCCCAAGCTGACAGTCACATACAACTACCGGCCGCGCACGGGCACCAAGCAGGAGGCGGGCCCGCCGTTCTTCTCCTACGGCGGCGCCTACGCGGTCAACACGCTCACCCCGACGCTGCGCGACACCTTCGTCGACGCCAACGGCGACAAGGTCAACGGCACCTTCCAGATCTTCGACGCCGCCACCGACACCCAGGTCGGCAACGTCATCGTCTCCCCGTGGGTGAACTCCGGCCAGGTCGCCTCCGTGACCGTCCCCGCCGGCGTGCTGGCCAACGGCAAGACCTACAAGTTCCGCACCAACCCCTACGACGGGACCCACTACAACCTGGGCTGGTCGGCGTGGAAGACCTTCACGGTCGACACCGCCGCACCCGTCGCACCCACGGGCGTCACCTCGACGGACTACCCCTCCACCGCCTGGGTCAAGGGCGCGGGCCAGGCCGGTAACTTCACCGTCACCCCCAACGGCACCGACCACAACTGGCTCGAGTGGTCGCTGGACGGCGTGACCTGGACCAAGGTCGCCACCGGCGGCTCCACCACCGCCAAGGCCGTCACCGTCACCCCGCCGAAGAACGGCACCCACACCCTGCAGGTGCGGCAGGTCGACAAGGCCGACAACAAGTCCGAGGCGGTCGAGTACACCTTCCACGCCGGCCCCGGCGGCTTCCTCCAGCCCAGTGAGGGCGAGCGCACCGCCCGCCGTCTGCCGCTGGTCGCCGAGGCCGACGGCGCCAAGTACGACAAGGTCTCCTTCTCCTGGCGCCGCTCCGAGGCCGACCCCTGGGTGACCGTCCCGGCCGGACAGGTCACCTCCGGCGGCACCCCGCTGACCGCCTGGCCGGTCCCGCTGGTGAACGGCAAGAACGCGCCCCTGGTCTGGAACGCTACCGACACCGTCAACCCCGACGGCACCGTCCAGATCAAGGCCGACTTCACCGGACCCAACAGCGCTACGGGTTCCACCCAGCCCCTGACCGTGATCGTCGACCGCAACGCGAGCGGCGCAGCCACCGAGGAGGTGGGCCCCGGTTCCGTGAACCTGCTGACCGGCGACCACCAGCTCTCCGACAGCGACGTGTCGGCCTTCGGCCTCTCCGTCACGCGGACGGCGTCCTCGCGCGATCCCCTGAAGGCAGCGAGCCAGGAGGGCCAGGCGCCGATCTTCGGCAAGGAGTGGGTCTCCGGGACCGTCGCCGAGGCGACCGAGTCGGAGTACTCCCACATTCGCCGGATCTCCGACACCGCTCTCGTGGTGGTCGGCACCGAGGGCGAGGAGACGTACTTCACCGCCAACGGGGCGAAGACCGGCTGGATCCCCGAGCCCGGTGCGGAGGCGCTGACCCTTGCCGGCAGCGTGACCGGTTCGTTCACGCTGACGGACAACGAGGGCGCGGTCACCGCGTTCACCAAGACCGGCACGGGCGCCACCACGTGGCAGGTCTCGTCCACGCTGCTGAACGGAATGGCCAACTCCACCACCACGGTGGTCTCCGAGAGCGTGACTGTCGACGGCAAGACGCTGGCCCGCCCCAAGCGGGTCATCGCACCGACCTCCGCGGCGACCGCCGCCACGTGCACGGCGACCCCCGCCACCAAGGGCTGCCGGGCACTGGAGTTTGTCTACGCCGCCACCACCACCGCCACCCCCACCGCTTTCGGTGACGTCACCGGCCAGGTGAAGGAGATCCGGCTGTGGTCCACGGAGCCCGGCGCCGCGGCGGCCACCTCAAAGGCCGTGGCGATGTACCTGTACGACGGCGACAGCCGACTGCGACAGGCATGGGACCCGCAGATCAGTCCGTCTCTGAAGACCGAGTACGGCTACGACGCGGCGGGCCGCGTCACCGGCCTGACGCCGGCCGGTGAACTGCCCTGGACCTTCACCTACGGCACGGCCGGCAACGCGGCGACCGCCGGCGCGGGCATGCTGCTGAAGTCGTCTCGATCCGGCCTCAAGCAGGGCAGCAAGGACGTCGAGGAGTCCACGGCCGTCACGTCCCTCGTCTACGACGTACCGCTGACCGGCACCACCGCCCCCTACGCGATGGGAGCGTCCGGTGTGAAGGCGTGGGGGCAGCTGGACGCCCCGACCGACGCTACCGCCGTCTTCCCCGCCGACTCGGTCCCGGCCTCGCACTCCGGCTCAGGTCTCGCGGCCACCGCCTACACCCGCGCCACGGTCACGTACCTGGGCGTCTCCGGCCGTTCGGTCAACACGGTGGAACCGGGCGGGTACGTCGACACCACCGAGAACGACCGCTTCGGCAACACCGTGCGCAAGCTGACGCCGGGCAACCGGGTCGTCGCGCTCGGGACCACCGACGCCGCCAAGGCCGTCCAGGCCGACCTCGGCATCAGCCACCTCAGCAGCTCCGACCGCGCCGAACTCCTGAGCACCCGGTCTCACTACGACGAGACGGGTACGCGCCACCTGGAGGACCTCGGCCCGCTGCGCCGCACCGAGCTCACCACGGATCTGAAGTCCGGCACCACCCTCCTCGTTCCGTCCGGCACCTCGGTGACGGCCCGGGACCGGATGGTCAACGAGTACGACGCCGGGCGCCCGACCGACGGCACCGCCAAGATCAAGGACCAGGTCACCAAGGCCACCTTCGGAGCCCAGGTGCGGGAACATCCCGCCGTCCTCGGCGAGGCCCGTGCCACGCAGACGGTCTACGACTGGGCCAAGGGACTGCCCATCCGGACGATCAAGGATCCGGGCGGCCTCGCCCTGACGACGGCCAGCGAGTACGACGACCAGGGGCGCATCACCAAGCAGTTGACGCCGGGAGCCACCGGCACGGACGCCGCGACCCGCGTCACGACGTACTGGTCCGCCACGGGCACCGGCACCTGCCAGGGCCGTCCCGAGTGGGCCGACCTGGTCTGCTCCACCGGCCCGGCCGGCGCCGTCACCGGCGGCACCAACCCGGCGCAGCTGCCCACGTCCCAGACCGAGTACGACTGGTGGGGCAACGGCGCCAAGGTCACCGAGACCGCCAACGGCGTCACTCGCACCACCACGACCGCGTACGACCCGGCCGGTCGTCCCACGAAGGTGACCGTCACCGGCGGCATCGGCCAGACCGTGCCGGAGTCGACCACCCAGTACGACCCGGCCACCGGCCGTGCTGTGAAGACCGTCTCACCGACCAGCGGCACGCTCATCAAGGCGTTCGACAAGCTCGGCCGCGAGATCTCCTACACGGATGCCGACGGCGGCGTGACCACGACCGAATACGATCTGCTGAACCGGCAGGTCAAGGTCGTCGACAGCACACCGTCGACCGTCACCTACACCTACGACCACGCCGCCGAGCCGCGCGGTCTGGCCACCAGTGCCACCGACTCCGTCGCTGGTGTCTTCCAGGCCACGTACGACACCGACGGTTCCATCAGCAGCGAGAAGCTGCCCGGCGGCTACACCCTCACCGTCAGTGAGGACACGACCGGTGCGCCGCTCGGCCGGACGTACACGCGGGACGCCGACGGGACCGTCGTCGTCTCCGACACCGTCACCAGGTCCGTGCACCGTCAGGTGACCACGCACGCCGGCTGGTCCGACCAGGCCTACCGCTACGACGCCGCCGGTCGCCTCGTCACCGTCGAGGACACCGCGGACACCATCTGCACCAGGCGGAGCTACGCCTTCGACGGGCGCAGCAACCGCACGTCCCTGACCACCGCAGTCGGCACCCCCGGCACCGAGTGCCCCACCACCGGAGGCACTTCCGGCAACCACACCTACGACAGCGCGGATCGGCTCGTCGACGCAGGCTACGTGTACGACGCGCTCGGCCGCACCACCGCCCTGCCGGGCGGCACCATCGGCTACTACGCCAACGACCTCGTCCACCAGCAGACCGCGAACGGCGAGCGCCAGACGTGGACCCTGGACGCGGGTCTCCGATTCCGTGGCTGGAAGTCCGAGACCGGAGGCGGCACCACGTGGAGCCAGACCGGTTCCCGGGTCAACCACTACGACGGTGACGGCGACAGCCCGCGCTGGATCACCGAGGACACCACCACCGGCGCGCTGACCCGCAACGTCGAATCGGTGTCCGGCGACCTGGCGGCGACGACGAGCAAGACCGGCGACGTCGTCCTCCAGCTCACCACCGTCCACGGCGACGTCGCCCTCCAGCTTCCGCTGAACGCCGGCGAAGCCCCCGTCGTCCTCGACAACGACGAATACGGCAAGTCCCGAAACGGACGTCCGGATACCCGCTACGGCTGGCTGGGCGCCAAGCAGCGCTCCAGCGAGACGCCCAGCGGTCTCCTCCTCATGGGCGTGCGTCTGTACGACCCGGCCGTGGGACGGTTCCATTCGGTCGACCCGGTCTACGGGGGCAACGCGAACGCGTTCGAGTACTGTGACGCGGACCCGGTCAACTGCGTCGACCTGGACGGGCGCGACGGCGGCCTCCAGGAGGCGTACGGCCTGGAGGGGCCGGAGAACCTGAGCAGGAAGGAGAAGGACGCCTACTACAGGAAGAACGCCGGCAAGTCGTACGACCGCTCTGACTACAACAGGGCGATGCAGAAGATCAAGAAGAACCAGAAGTACAACGGACAGCGGAACAAGCAGAAGCGGAAGAGCCACTACAAGGCCAACCGCAAGGTCGGCAAGGCCGTCATCCGGATGATGCGGTGGACCAAGCGCTTCTCCTTCCGCTGGGGCTGGCGCATCGTCTACTTCCTTCCGTCCTGACCCCCTACCCCGGAGGAACGATGGCTCGAAGGAGCCGCAACCACAAACGAAGCATGAGAGCCGCGAAGCAGGACATGTGGACCACTCATCACTTCAGTCTGAGCACTCCCGCCGGTAGCGGCCAGGACGTCGCTGCGCTGCTGCACACCGCGGCGGACAGAATCGAGAAACTAGGCGGAAAGTGGGACGTCTTCGCGGTTGACGTGGGAGGGCTGGACTCGGAAGACCCGGGTTCGACTGCCTACATCACCGTGTTCACCAACCCGAGCAACCGGAGCAGCGCATGAGTGCCACGGCAACGAACGCATTGCGTATCGTCGTGCACGGAGCCGAGGACGACGCAAGCCCCGTCCCTGTGCTGCGCGCGGCTGCCGTGTTGGTCTCTGAAAGGCCCGAGCAGCAAGTCCTGGACATGACGTTCGAATACGACGTCTTGAACCTCCGCTGGAAGGGTTCCTTGTACTTCGCCCAGAAGTAGAAGGTCAGTAGGAAGCGAATGCAGGAGGGCCAGGCGACCACGTGCCGCTTGGCCCTCTTGCATACTCGGTGCGGCGGGCGAGCTGGGCGACCATCGCCGAGCGGTACAGAGCGCCTCCCTTGGAGGCGTCGGCCTTGGTGAAGAAGACTGTCACCTCCTCTAGTGCCGCATCAGAGAACCTTCGCCCTGTTTCTCGGTGAGAGGATCACTGGCGTGCGCCGGGATTGAAGGTCTCGGGTCAGACGGGGCGGGGAGGCATCGGGAGTGGCTACTGGTGAGCCTTGGACGGGCGAGGATCGAGATCACAACGATCGCTGCCATGCGCGCTGGCTCGCGTTGTTGAACCGCTCGACGGTCCAGCCTGACTACCGGGACGAGTGGTATGACGCCCAGTGCGGAGGATGCCGCTTCTGGATCGCGTTGAGCGGGGAGCTCGGCCAGGACTACGGGGTGTGCAGTAACCCCGCCTCGTCATTCGATGGCCGAGTGCGGTTCGAGCACGATGGCTGCGAGAGTTTCGCCGCTCGCGCAGACGGCTCGTTCGGGTAGCGGCCGGTCAGGCGACGTTGGCTCTGGCCATGACCTTGCGGAGGCGTTCGTCGGCGGCGTGTTTGTTCCGCCAGATGATGTAGCGGCGGATCATGCTGCCCTGGGCGTTGTGGCTGGGGTGGTCGGTGCCGTCCAGGGCGAAGTAGCGCAGGGCGGTGAACTGAGCCTCGATGCGGTTGAGCCAGGAGCTGTTGGTCGGGGTGTAAGCGATCTCGGCGTTGTTCTCCGCGGCCCAGGCACCGACCCGCTGGCACCGCTTGGTGGTCAGGTGAACCTGGCCCCCGGATGCGACACGGCCGTCGTTAAGATCACCTGCGCATGTACGAACGCATCAGCCTCGGGACGGCATGATGCGCAAAAAGGGGAGGGATCTTATGGCACGATTCGGCCGAGTTCCGAGTGCTCTGGCGGTTGCACTGTGCGCCGCACTTCTGCCTGCGGCTGCGGCGCAGGCAGAAACGACGAGCGCGAAGACCTACAACATCTGGCAGTGGAACGTGGGCGGCAGCACGATCCATGGCGGGAAGTCCGACACCGGCATGGTGGACGGGGCCGTGGCCTCGATCGTGAACCGCAACGCCGATTTCGTAGCCTTCAACGAACTCTGCAAGGGACAGTGGGACACAACAGCCGCCTGCCGTGAACGGTCAGGCGGGCATTACGGTGGGACACGAAGACCTCCGTGCGGTGTAGTCCTAGACACCTCCACCACACCGGAGGTCTTCGCCATGATCAAGCCCGGTAAGCGTTAACAACGTTCGTGATCAATACACCTAGCCGGTGACCCTGTAGTAGAGGGCTGTCTCGCCGGTGGCTTCGCTGAGCTGCTGGGCCATCTCTTCGACGATCAGGTCGGCGGCTTCTGGCGCGATAGCGCCCTCGACGTATACGGCCCACGTACCTGCGAGTTCCCACGAGACCGAGACCAGGGTTGCTCCTGTACGGAAGGAATGATCGCCCTCTGCCTCGACCGGCTCGCAGAGCAGTGAGCGAGGTTGGAAGAGGGTGGCGTAGTCGGTCCCAGGCATCGCGGGCCAGTCGTTCCCGCTGGCGGTGCTGATCGTGTACTCAGCGTCGATGGGGTCATGCGGACGCTCTTGAGTGGAGGACTCGGCGGAATACTGTGCGAAGTCGTAAGGCATCGGCTCGTTACCGTCCACCACCCAAGGGGCGGGATACCGGGCGTGACATCCAGTGCACCGAGCGACGAATGTCCCGATCTGTGGGTTCGTCATGATGCTGTAGTTCGACGAGGGCAGCGCGCGCAACACGTAGCCGTTTGCGGTCGTCTCAAGCGCTGGCCATTCGGGGGAGCACTCACATGGTTTGGTCTTCGTGAACACCTCGCCGTCAGGTGTGTTGCGGGTGTTCCTGAGTGTCGTGAAGAGCTTCCTGAATGGCCGCACGAGGCCTCCTTCCGTGACAAACGAGCGCTGATCCTGCGGGCCCCGTGAGCAGGAGAGGGTACCTCTGAGGCGAGCCGAGCAACTCATGCAATGTCAGCAGCCGGCGGAAGAGGCGCCTGCCCGGTTGATCTCTCGCCACATGATCACCTGGGTTGCACCTACGCGGCCACGGGGTCGCGGACGGCGTCGAGGAGGCGGGTGAGGAGGTCTTCCGTGAAAGGGGTGCCGCGGTGGTCGATGTCAGCGCCGGGGGCCAGGCCAGCCAGGTAACTGTCGCGGTCGGTGTCGGGCAGGTGGGCGCGGCAGTTGGTGTGGCCGGGGACATGGATGCCGCGGCAGCCGACGGGATCGGCGGGGTGGGCGCCATGGGCGCAGTGTTGCCAGGCCGGTGCGGTCGGGGGTGTGTTCATGGGGTGAGGGCTCCAGGAGGGAAGATTGCCGGATTGCTGCGGGGCGGGGTGGAGGTGCGAAGTCGGCCGCCCGAGAGGCTGCGGAGATCGCGGCCGAGGCTCAGCGTGTGGCAGCGCTATGGACCGTACGGCAGGTCCAGATCGCGCAGCTCGTGAGGAGTGCCAGCGGCCTGCGCCACGCCTGCAATCGCCTCTGGATCGCCAGAAGCGAGGGGCTGGAGGCTCAAATCGGTCTCAAGTCGGAGGAGTTGGCACTGCTGTGGGCTGAGGCCCGTTTGATAGCCACGGAGGATGTTGTCTCGGCGGCAGGCAGGTTGGCTGCGGAGGCCATGGCGTTCGAGGAGCTAACTATGCAGTTTGCACCGGTCCTGCACGCGAGGAGGAGGCTGGATAGGTACGTGCCGGACGGGGGCTCGGAGCAAGCCCTTGCGGTGACAGGAGCGTTGGAGATGCGAGATGAGCATCCCGACGTGCGCGCGGAGATGTTGAACGCCGCTGCGGAAGGATCGCTTTCCGTAGCGGAGGTCTATCCTCTCATTGCTCACGGCCACATACCCCTCGAAGAGCTTGCGGACCTTCGGGACCAAGCTCAATGGGGCTGCTTGGATGCTGAGAACGCACTCGTCGAAGAGACCCGCGCCATGCTGAGGTCCAAGGAGGACGCCCAACCAGTGGTGTCTGGGCAGCGTCGCTGGTTGCGGCGAGTATCACTGTCGCGTTCGGCATGATGTGCCGGTGAAGTACTTCGAGGAGAACCCTGAGATCTTCGCCGCCCTGGTCGCCGCCATCGCCATCCTCGGCGGCCTCCTCGGCAGCGTCATCGGCGCCAAGATTCAGGCCAACGGGGGGGCGGGATCAGGCTGCGACGGCCAGGGAGGCGGCTCAGATCGCGGCTGAGGCTCAGCGGGTCGCTGCCTTGTGGACGGATCGGCAGGTTCAGGTGGCCGAGTTCATCCAGGGTGCTCGCGAGAGATGGCGCTCTGCGTGGGCGCCTACCGTAGCGACGACGACGCTGGGAACCTGAGTGATCGCGTAGAGGCCGCATCCAAGGCGCTGATGTTGCGTGAAGCGGAGATCCAGCTCATCGCCCCCGCGGCAGTAGCCTGGACGGCGCCCGCGCCGCTTGAGCTACTCCGGCACGTTGGCGATGAATCTGTCGAAGCCGACGATGACGGCGGAGGGCATCGCTTCACCGCCAGCGGGTCCTCTGGATGTTGTGGTGCTGCCGACGATGACCGCGCAGATGTATACGGACGCCAAGGGCACTCTGGACGTGATCGCGGCCCCCACCGTCGAGATCGTCGCTGAGACGCGGGCTTTCGGTATCCGTGTCAGCACCCCCGAGCGGGAGTCGAGAGTGACTATGCCGCGCCGCGGCGCGAGTGACTGAGCGTGTCGAGGGGTGCCCCTGAACGGCTGCGGCGACGCTGAGGGCGCCGCCTCCTTCCGGCCAAACGGGCTGCTGCCCAACCCATGAGCAATCCGGCGAGCGCTCCGGTGGTATTGAAGAGCACATCGTCAACGTCGACAATGCGCCCAGCGTTCATGACGAGTTGCACGATCTCGATGCCCAGGCTCAGCCCAAAGCATCCAGCCAGGACCCGCAGTCCGGAGAACGCCCGCCTTTCTGCCGCTGCGTACCAAAGAATCGCAAGCGGCACGAACATGGCGGCATTGGCGATAGACGTCGCGCTAGCCATGCGCCGCTCCATCGCATGCATCGCCGCACTCTCCGGGCCAAAGAAGGCGCCGCCAACCGAGAGCGAGACATGCCTCGTCCCAGACCCGGGCAACTGAGTGGGCATGAGGGTGGCCACGAGCACAACAGCGAGACTTACCAGGAACAAGAGGCGCGCGACTCTTCCACGCTCCACCGGGGCGGAGTCAATCCACCGGGTCAGGAGTACCGACACCACGGCAGCCGCAAGTACGAACAACGAGACGCTAAGCGGGTTGACATACAGGACGATCTGCCACATGTTCTGACCTTTTCTACTGCTCGTACATGCGTCGTGCTTAGCGCTTGGCCGCGCGGCCTGGGTGGGAGCGCGGCCAAGCGTCAGGGCCTACCTCAGCAGCGCCACTGCGAAATGTACTTGTTGCCTCCGTGCTCCATGATGGCCCGGATGCAGACTTCAGTATCCATGATGGTGTACCGGGTCAGCTCCGCGTAGCCATTCTGGGTCTTCTTGTAACCGATCCAGGCTGTCCCACTCATCTGGCCGGTACGCTCGATCTTGGTCTCGACTCCGAGCCTGACGGTGATTTCACCGTTTGCGCCGTAGCGGGCGTAGGACGCCGTGTACGTACCGGTGTTCGGAACCGGCCCCTTGATACGCAGGTGGCCGTTGGTGAGCTGCCCGCAGCCGTTGGGAAGTGCAGCGCTTGCGGCCGGAGCCACCACAACACCTCCGATGACGAATGCAACCAATGCCATCAGGACGCTCAACAGACGCTTCATGCGTTTCCTCTAAGACCGTGTCCTATGTGGTGGGGAAGCGGCGGGAGCGGGCCTTTCCGACGCTGGCCTCGCGTGCGACCGCGGCCATGGCAACACCGAGCCTGTGGGCGGCCTACAGGTGGCGGGCGGCAGCCAGGATGTGGTCGTGATTGCGACGAACAAGGTTTCCGCCTTGGGGCGCACTGTTGCGGTCGTCGACTCCTGATCTTTCGGTCAGGCGGTCCAGCTTGCTTCCAGAACATCGTCTGTGATGCGTGACCACTGCGATTCTTCGTCTCCGAATGGGAGTGGGTCGAACAGGTTGATCTGGTTCTTGAAGCGGGCCTCCAAGAGGTCGAGGTCTTCTGCCTCCTGGCAGGCGATGGAAAAATCCTCGAACGCCATGACGGAATATACGAGAGATTCTACGTCGCGGTTCAGCTGTTCGTAGTCTTCGAGAGGGGTGCCTTCAGGGAAGGCATAAACTTTTCCGTCCGCCGGATCCAGGGCGATGATCATGTTTTGGAACCAGCCGATCTCCAGCCATGCTCCGCATTCTTTCGGAAGTTCCCCGTCCTCATCGGAGAACCTGTCCGCGAGGTTGATGGGGTCACCTTCGGTGCGGGACATGAATTGTTCGCTATGAGGCAGTCCGACCGCGCCGAGGAAGGCAGCTGTCTTTTCGTGCAGTGGGGGAAGATGGTCGTATCGGGGGAAGAGGTTGATTCCTGTGATGCCGAATCGGATGATGAGTTCGGACATGGTCACTGCAAAGTTCATCGCTGCCTTACCTCGGATGATGATCCAAGCCTGCCGAAAGAGGTTCAGTGCCCGTGGGCGGCCTTCAAGTCCTTAACATATTGCTGATGTTCTTTGTCGCGCAAGTGACGGGGCACGGATTGATCATAGTCGTTTACATGTCGCACGCTGGTTCCGGGGAAGTGTTTGTCTAGCCACCGGTCGCACTTTGGAGTCTTCTGGCATGGTTCTCGCTCGGTGAAGACCTCCGTGAGGCCGGATTGCTTTCCGTTGTGCATGATCGGGTATCCGATGGAGCGCTCTGAATGTGTCCCCTTGGGGTTTTCGCTGTAGCCGACGAGAATGCTTTCGCCGCGGCCGTCGGGGTCGATGTAGCGGCCTGCGGCGTAGTTGCTTCCGCTGTAGTCTTCACGGCTGTAACGAGCCAGCTGGGTAGCTTGCGCGAGGGGGTCGTTTTCCGGGTCGCTGATCTTCTGTGAGACGACTTTGTGAGGGTGCGTGTTCGGGACCTTCGTGTCGTCCTGATCGCGCCGGGTACTGGGCCGCCATGCCTTTCCGTTGTCAAGGATGCCGTCGAGCCTGTCTTTGTCGACGCTGTCGAGTGGCTTCGTATCGCCGTCGGGCAGCAGCCTCTGCACGGTTCCGTCTGTGGCGAGCAGGTAGGTGCGGACATCGTCATCACTGTCTCCGCACTCCTTGATTTTCTTCTTCTGCTCGTCCTCGTTGTCCTTGTGGCTCTTCTTGCTGGTGTCGATCTTGCCGCCATGGTCCTCGAGGGTCTTGACCATCTCGTCGGCCTTCTTGTCGACTGCGTCTTCGGCCTTGTCCATGACGGTGGCGAGCTTGTGGAACCTGCTGTCCTTCTTCACGGACGTCTTGCGTCCGGCTCCGCCTTGTTTGAACTCACCCTTCTTCTTGTCGAAGTTTTCCGCGGTCTTCTGGTAGCCGCCGGCGGCTTGCTCGAACTCATCGAGTTCGATGACGAGGTCCTGAGCCATGTCCGCGCTGCCTGAGGGCATCACGTCGTAGGTGCTGCCGCCGAGGTGGCTGGAGAAGAGCTTCTCGATCTCTGCGAGGATCTTTCCCTCGATCTTGTCGGTGACGATCGCGGTGATCTCGCCGATGGCGTAGTCGATGGCTTCCTGGATGATCAGGCGGGCGGCGGCGATGGCGGCGGCGGAGAGCAGTCCGCTGAGGCCGGCGGTGAAGATCATGCCGACCACGCCGGCTGTGGCGGTCGCGGCGGTCGCGGTCAGTTTGCCGATGATCGCGATCTTGCAGGCGACGATCAGGTCCGCGCAGTCGTCCAGGGCTCCTGCCAGGTCGTCGGCGCCCTTGGAGAAGGTGGCCAGGTCTCTGGTGGTGAGCTTGCCCCAGCGCCGGTCGATGGCCTTGACCGTCTCGCCTTTGCTCTTGCCGGCGACGATGTGGGAGCAGGCGTTGTTGCCTTCCTTGACCGCGTCGCGGATGCCGTCGGCGAGTTTTCGGTAGTCCTTGGCGGAGGCTTTGACCTCGTCCTCGTCTATCTGGGGCCAGTCGACGCCGATCAGGTCCAGGACCTCGACCAGGTCGTCGGGCAGCGTCATTCCCATGGTGTTCCCCCGTCGTCCGCTGTTGTCTTCACCCTCCCCAGCGGCTGACCGTGAGTCAACTTCGCTTGCGCGAAGCCTCTGTGTACTGGGGCGGTGCCGGTCTGGGTGTCGTGTGCTGTTGCCGGTGCGTCATTGAAGAGGGGTGAGGCAGGTAATCGCCTCATCCATCCCGATGAAGAGGCGGCCTTGCGTATCGAGGGCTACGGCCTGAACTGGCGGTCCTGGCCTGAGTGTTTGCTGTCTGCCGGTTTCCCATTCGGTCCACTCCACCAGTCCGTCGGCCCAGGCGACCGCGGTGGTCTGCCCGTGCGCGGTGACAGCCGCGTCCAGGGACAGCACTGCGCAGGCACGTTGTATGAGGGCCCCGTCCATGGGTGCACGGCCGGGCGACCAGATGTTCACTGATCCGTCTGCTCCACCGCTGTAGATCAGCGGGGCGGTCGGGGCTCCTTGTGCGACGGGGAGGCTGATGGCGGCCAGTGCGGTGACCGGGCCGTGGTGGAGTGAAGCGGATGTGGTGATGTCTCCTACCGTCCGCACGGTGCCGGTGATGTCTCCCAGGGCCAGGGTCCCAAGGCTCGCGCCTGCGGCGTAGGTGACGGCTGTGCTTCTCTGTGTCTTCTGCCCGTGCATCAGGTCTGTCAGACGCTGGGCATGGGTGGGGGTGTCGAGAAGCCCTTCGATCCCGGATCGTTCCGGTCGCTTGGCCCAGGCAGGTTCCGCGCGCAGAGAGCCGTTCTCGGTGAGGCAGAGCACGGTGCCGTCCGGCAGGACCGTCATCGCCGTGGGCCGGCTTCCGGTCACGCAGACGCGTCCGTGTGCTGTCGCGTCAGCCACTCCCACGGCCTTGACCGCGTCGTCGACACCGGCCGTCAGCAGGCAGTCGGCCAGTGGGCCCCGGCCGGTGGCCAGAGTCGTGACTGGCCCCGGCCAGGGAGGAGCCATGTCTCCACTCACGCGGCTCCATTGCAGGCGCCAGCCCGTGCCCGATGACAGGTCTGCCAGGGCAGGAGCGTACCGAGGATCCGCGCGGTCCCCCAGGACGCTGAGCAGGGTCAGGGCGCGGCTTGCCGCTGACTCTGCTGAGGTCAGAGCTTGGCCGGCCCTGAACCAGGCGGCCTTGAGTCCTCCGTGGTCCGCGAGAGCGTCGGCTTCGTAGGCAGCTGTCACGATCCACGGGTCCGCTTCGCAGACGGCCGCGGGGTCGGAAAGGTTCACGGCTGGTTGGTGCTGTCGGGCAGGCTGCGGCAATCCGGGATGCGTGGCCTTCCATCGCTCAAAGCGTTTGGGGTCTCTCCAGCGTTCCAGGTCGAGATCGAGCTGCGCGCAGTCGGTCTCGGAGAGCCGTTGGTGTGCGGGGCTTCCGGTGCGGGATTCCACGATGATCCGTACGTGCGGGATCCGGGAGAGGCTGACGGCCAGAGTGGCCGTCGGGTCGTCGTGGAGGTCGGTCAGGACGATGACCGTGCGCCGGGTGTCGTGTGTCAGTGCTTTCAGGAGTTCGTCCGGGGCGCGGGCCACCAGGCCGAGCTGAGTAGCGAGCGACCATGCCGTGCCGGACAAGGTTTGTCCTGCCCAAGGGACGACTGCGTGGACGGCCCGCTCGGTGGGTGTGCCGGTCTGTGTTCCGTGGTGTACGAGCCAGGCGAGGAGTTCCGATTTGCCGCATCCTGTTGTTCCGGACACGAGGCACAGGCGTGGGGCGTTCGGGTCGGCCATCCATCCCAGTAGTGCTGCTGCTGCGGGCTCCCGGCCGGCGGCAGGGCGGTCCCAGTGCATCAACGGCGCTTTGCCTGTTCAGCGGCGTGGATGATGAGTTCCTTGATGCCTTCCTCGCGGGACTGGGCGGTGCTGCCGTAGTCGTAGCTGTGGGTGAACTGGGCGTGGGGGAAGGTTGCCTGGAGCCAGACGGCGCAGTAGTGGCCGGGCATGAGGCAGGGTTCGAGCTCGCAGTACACGCGGCGTACTTGTTCCGGCTTCACGCCCTGCTGGGACAGGCGGCGCCAGATGATCTCCTCCGGGTGCGGTTGTCCGGGGCCGGTGGCATCGGTCATGACCTGCCGTGCATCGGTGGTGTCCAGGTACTCGAATGCCGCAGAGAAGGGGAAGTTCAGGGTGTGGCGGACGTCGTCGAGAACCCGTGGCCACCACGACTCCCGTTCGGTGAAGGCCGGCTCGTCGATCCTGCGCAGTTCGGTGTTCAGCTCGCGCAGGACAGCGGCGGCCTGTTCCAGTCCGGGGGCCACGGCGATCTGAGGCAGGGCACGGTCCAGGGCCAGCAATGACGCGCCCAGTGCCGAGACGTCGGTGTTGACGAACATGTCCTCTGCGACGTCCTGCAGGAAGACCGCCTGGACGGCGCCGTCGGGGCGCACGCACAGGCGGGCCTGGCCGTCGGTGCCGATACTCGGCCAGCTTTCCATCGCCTCGTGCGGTCTGGGCATCGAGGAGTGCGCGGCAACGACGCCCAGGGTGAGGGGGTCGAGGGCATCCGGTGCTGTGAAGTAGCGGGACACGACCTTGGGAACGCCGCCGTTCTCCAGGAGATCCTGAGTCGTTGCAGGCAATCGGGTGCCGATGAGACTGGCACGTTCGAAACGCCGAAGACCCTCGCGGCCGAAGTGCTCGACCAGCGCGTCGTGGCGCTCCGGATCGTGGGAGGGCATGGAAACCTCGCAGTACAGGCTGACAGACAGAACAACGCACACGACCATATCCGTGGCTACAGACACCTCCCGCACGGCTGCGTGGGCGCTTATGGAGGACTGGCCGGATCCAATTGATGCCGGCAGGCGCCGGGGCGGGCTTCTCGCAGAGGGCTGGCGCCTCCGGGAGCAGGGCCGCGTATGCCTGCCTCTGGCAAGTCGCCGTCCTCTATCGTCGTCGGGTGACGACACATGATGGCTGGGCGTCTGACCAGGTTCTGAGCGCGTTCGGGATCATCGGCGTCACCTATTTCCCCCGCCCCACCAGCAGCCGCATGCACCCCGGCACGGCCAGGTTCCTGGCCACCGTGGGTCTGCCGTCGAGCAAGCTGTTCTCCACCAAACTCGACCTCGACTCCCCCGACCAGCTCGAGTGCCGACCCTCCCTGCAGGCCACCTTCGGCGCCGAAGGCGCCGTCCTCCCCGAGGGGACCGAGGAGTGGGAGGTCCTCGGGGAGTTCCAGTACGCCACCGTCGCTCTCGATCCCCAGACCGGCCAGATCTTCTCGTTCGCCGAAGGCGAGGAGTTCTACGTCCCCATGCATCAGGACGTCTCCTCGCTCGTCCACACCCTCACCGTCGTCGAGGCTGGTCTCGCCGAGCTCAAGAGGCTCCCCCGTGACGCCGACCAGGGACGCGCGGAAGCCGTAGAAACTCTCCGCGAGAGCATCACCTGGGTCGACAAGACGCCGTTTGCCAGCGAGGACGGCGCTTGGTACAGGTTCTTCGAAGAGGTCGCCCTCGGCATGTGGGGCTGACGCGCTCGCTGCGGCAGACCGCGGTGTTCCGGTGTGAGCGGTTTCAGAAGCTGCACGGGGCACAAACTATGGAGTAGGGGCCAGGCCAATGCAGTTCACTGTAACTCCCCAGGGTGTGACCAGCGTCTACGGGCTGGACGGCGTGACCTACTTTCCGTGCAGCGGATTCACCGGTCTCGACGCGCGCACCGCCAGCTTCCTGAGCACCGTCGGACTCCCGACATCGGAGCTGTTCACCTCACGCATGGACATCGAAGCCTCCTACGGCCCGGACGTGGACGCCATCACACTCGGCAGCCGGTTCAACCACCACGGCCTCCAGTGCCCTCTCGAGAGCCGCTCGTGGTGGAGCTTGGGCTACCTGTTCACCTCGCTGCTCGCCCTCGACCCGCAATCCGGCAAGATCTACGCCTTCCCCGAAGGCACGGTCGACTACATCGAGTGCGCGAGATCGCCTCCTTCGGCACCGACGCCGAATTCACCGACCAGGCCGTGGCCACCTACGTGGCCAAGTACGCCACCAAGTCCGCCGACGCCTCTGGCGCCCTCGACCACCCCCTCCTCTGCCGCCCCTGCCAGGGACGCGGCGCCACCCTCCTGCCCCACGGAACGCCGCTCCCGTGCACCGCGTGCGATGGGACCGGACAGGCCCGCCCGCTGACCCGGCTCCCCGTCACCCGGCACGTCCGGAAGATGATCCGCACCTGCTGGGAGCTGGGCAAACTGCCGGAGTTCGCCCACCTCAAGCTCCGGAAATGGGCACACATGCTCGACTTCCGGGGCCACTTCTCCACCAAGTCCCGCAGCTACTCCACCACCCTGGGCACGCTGCGCGACGCCCGCCGCACCTGGCGCACCAAACAGGCCCGCGCCCACGCCGACCTGCCCGACCTCGACTCGACGACCACGCTCGTCGTCGGTCGCTGGGACTACCTCGGCTCGGGTTATAGCCCCGGCGGCGCACTCCTCACCGCCCACGTCTGGCACCGCAAGGAACTGGAACGGCAGTTCGCGGCCGAAGGGGGCTGTTGATGGCCTCGCCCCCGCTCACTGTCCTCCACTCGGAGGCAGCACCGGCGTTGGATCTGCTCACGGTGCCCCAGGTGATGACCCGTCTCCAGCTCGGCCGCTCCGCCGTCTACGACCTCCTCCGCACCGGCCAACTTGCCTCGATCACCCTCGGCCGCGCCCGCCGCATCCCCACCCACACGCTCACCGACTTCATCCGTGCCCGCCTCGAACAGGAAGCCGCCTGATGACCACACCCCGTGACGCCCCTGCCTCCCGCCGCGTCCGCGCCAACGGCGACGGAACCGTCTACCAGCGCAAGGACAGCCGCTGGGAAGCCGCCGGATACGTCCTCGCCCCCGGCAACACCCGCAAGCGCATCCGCGTCTACGGCACCACCCGCAAGGAAGCCCTCGCCAAGCTCACCGAGAAGATCGCCGCCAGCAACCGCGGTATCCCCGCCCCCTCCGCCCAGGGCGGCCTGGCCGCCTACCTGACGTACTGGCTTCAGAACGTCGCCGTCCACCAGCTCCGCGAGAACACCCACACCCGCTACACCGCCGTCACCCGCCTCTACCTCATCCCCGGACTGGGCAAGAAGAAGCTCGCAAAGCTCACCGCCAAGGACGTCCGCACCTGGCTCAACCAGCTCCGCACCACCTGCCAGTGCTGCGCGCGCGGCCTCGACACCGCCCGCGATGAGCCCCTCTGCTGTGCTGCCGGAAAGTGCTGCGCAAGGCGGCTCTCACCGCTGACCCTGGCCTACGTGCACTCCGTCCTCAAGTCCGCCTTGGAGCACGCCGTACGCGAGGAGGAGATCCCGCGCAACGTCGCCCGCAACGTCCGCACCGGCACACCCAGACCCCGCCGCTTCGAACCCCTCACCGCCGACGAAGCCCGCAAGTTCCTCACCGCCGCGAACGGACACCGGCTGCATGCCCTGTTCGAACTCGCTCTGCACACCGGCCTCCGCAAGGGTGAACTCCTCGGCCTGCGCTGGGAAGACCTCGACCTCGCCGCGGGAACTGCTGCAATCCGCCGCACTCTGCAGCGCACCAGTACGGGCGGGCTCACCACGTTGCCCACCAAGACCCGGGCCTCCGAACGCCGCATCGCCCTCCCCACCCGCTGCCTCCAGTCGCTGAAGCACCATCACGAACAGCAGCAGCACGAGCGCGACACCGCAGGCACCATGTGGCAGGACAACGGGCACGTGTTCACCACGCCGCAGGGAAGAGCGATCGACCCGACCAACCTCACTCGGTACTTCACCACCCTCCTCCGCAAGGCCGGCCTCCGCCGCATCCGCTTCCACGATCTCCGTCACTCGACCGCCACCCTCCTCCTGGAGCAGGGCGTCGAACTCGTCGTGATCAAGGAACTCCTCGGCCACGCCCACATCGGCGTCACCGCCACCGTCTACGCCCATGTCCGGCTCCGTCTCCAGCGCAAGGCCATCGACTCGCTCGGCACCGCGCTCGATGTTCCGGCGAACGACACCTCGCTCAGTCCCTGTGGCGGCGAACCGTGTTCCACCACCACTCTCGTCCGCTGACGTTGCCGTCAGCTACTGCCGTCAAGACCTCCTCACACATCACTGCCGCCCCACCGGATTCGTCTGGTGGGGCGGCAGTGAGACTTTCTCTATTCAGCTATCGGTCGACATCCTCAGATTTCGACTCGGATTCCACCATGCGAGAAATCGAGCAAATCAGCTGAAATCTCGACCACGCCTCCCTTAATTGATTCCCAGGGCCGAAATCCGGTGATCGGTAGCGGACTTCCAGCGCCCCAGGAATCCCAGGATTCATAATGGCCAGGGCGCCCAATTGTCGGGCCATAGGGGCCGACTCGAACCGGGTCCGGAATCGATTCCTGGATCTCGTTCAGGAGCTCGCGCACTTCCTCCACGCCAGCCCCCTGGGTTCGACTCCAACAGCCTAGCCAGGAGACTGGAGGGATTGATTCTGCGGCCCGAACGCAGACCCAGGCTCTATCAGCAATCTCCCCGTCCCCTTGCAAGACGTAGGCCGTGAAGTGCGCAGAGGTGCTTAGACCGTGTCCTATGTGGTGAGGCGGTGGAGCCGCTTGTAGCAGCACAATGCTGCGGCGAGGCCGAGGAATGCCAGGTAGTTGCGGGGGTGG
>NZ_JBVHZJ010000093.1:0-23879 GCF_055574655.1 Streptomyces sp. NPDC029956
GCCACCCCCGCAACTACCTGGCATTCCTCGGCCTCGCCGCAGCATTGTGCTGCTACAAGCGGCTCCACCGCCTCACCACATAGGACACGGTCTTAAAAACAATACCGGTGATTGATTTAGGTTGCTTTCGCGTGTCTGCTGGTTGGTTTGGTGGGTGGCACCAGTGTGACGGTGTAAGCCGGTGGTGAGGGTGGGTTGCGGTGGTGGGTTGCGGTGGTGGGTGTGCTTGAGGTGCCAGTTGCTCATCTTGCGTTTGATGACACGGGGGTTGGCCCGTCGTCTGCGAGGTGGCAGGAGTCGTTCGAGCAGCTCACGGGCAGTGTGACGGAGAGCCTGCGTCAGCTGTGAGGGGGGAAAGCGCCGCCTGGCCTGTGACGTGGCGGCGGGCGGCGTTGAGGGTGCGGGGGAAAGAGATCCGGTCGGGATCGAGGCCGGTCTCCTGGGCGGTCTGGTGCATGACGTCGCGCAGTGCGTGGTGGACGAGGAGGATTCCGTAGATCTCCTGCTCGACGCCGTCGGGATACCGCGATCGCAGGACGAGCTGCCGGCCGCCCTGGTGGGTCTTGATCTCGTCCAGGGCGTTCTTTAAGGTCCGTAACCACGCGCGAACGGCCAGGATGCCTGGGCACCTGGCGGTTCGGCAGCCACCGTCAGGCTGTTTGCCAGCCGGAAGTACGCCCACCCCGCCAGACAACCTCGAACTGAGTGATCACCGTGCCGGTCGGCGCGGTGAACCCGTAGCAGCTGCCTCCGTACCCATCACGGTCGGAAACGTCGTAGATGTTGCCGCCGGTGACCTTGAAGCGGCCGTAGACCCCCACACCGTCCTCTGCCCGGTCGCATACCGACCCGTTCTTGTGGTCGTACGACAGCCAGATGTCCCCGAGCACCGTTCCGTCGGCAGCTTTGACGGTGGCGGAGCCGTAGTGGGCCGCCGCGGGCGTGGCAACGGCGAGCACGCAGGCTGCCGAGGCAGCGGCGACGGTAAGGAGGGGGGTGGTTCTTCTCAATGTGTTCTCCCTCGTGAGATGTCGGTGGGTTCAGTGGAGTGGCTGGCCTGGCAGGTCAAGCGGTCAAGGCGTCCAGCCACATGCGAACCGGCCAGGTGGCTGAGCGCTTGGCCGTTGACATGTCGTCAGTTGACCGTCCTCCAGCCGGAACTCTTCGTGGGATTGCTCCGCAAGACTGCTTCGATCGCGATGATGGACTTACCGGCCGGCGCGGTGTAGCCGGGGCAGTTGCCCCCGTACCCATCGGAATCGGCAACGTCGATGATGGCACCGCCGGTGATCTTGAAGCGGCCGTAGACACCCAGACCGTCCGCCTTCCGGTCGCAGACATAGCCATGCCGGTGGCCGTCGTAGACCGTGACCTCCGCGACCGCCGGAATACCGCTGTAGACGTAGGCACTCATCGTGTGGGCCGCTGCAGGCGTCGCGAAGGTCAGCATGCCGACGATCGTGGCACTGGCGACGCCCAAGGCTGGGACGGTTTGCCTCAAGGTAATCCCCCTCGTAGATGCGTGAGGTCTCTGTGATGTAAGTCACGCGGGCGGAATGCTGGCATGCACCAGACAGGATGTCAACGGTGGGGCCGGCGGCCAGTGCGGGGAGTCGCGACACAGTTCCTTCTCGGTCAACAGGGCCTGATCTACTACGACTTCGCTGCCTGACTAGAGGACGGTCCCTTGGAGCAAGCTGGACTACGGCACCCACGCCATCGACGACTCGGGATGCTGGTGCGGTGTCTTTCAAGCCTCCGTCTGTTGTTCCTCCTTTGACGCGGCCGCAGTTGGCCGAGGCCCGGCGTGTGCGGGCGGCCGAGTTGTTCGATCAGCGGCGTTCGGGTGCCGAGATCGCGCGGATGCTGGGGGAGAGTGGCGAGAGTGCGCGGCGGTGGAGACGGGTCTGGGAGAGGGGCGGCGCTCATGCTTTGCGTCGGTGTCCGGCCACAGGGCGTCCGCCCAAGCTGGACGAGGAACAGGTCGAGCGGGTGCGGTCCGCGTGGGAACAAGGTGCTCAGGCGCATGGCTTCGAGGCCGATCCGTGGACTCTGGAGCGAGTCGGTGTGGTCGTCACGCGGGTGACTGGGGTGACGCTGTCGAGGGCGTCGGTGTGGCGGTTGCTGACGGGCCGGCTGGGAGGGAGTCTGCAGCGGCCCGAGCGACGGGCGGTCGAGCGGGACGAGTCGGAGATCGCCCGCCGGATCGCCCATGAGTGGCCGCGGATCAAAAAGGGGCGGTGAACACACGTGCCTGGATCGTGTTCCTCGACGAATCGGGCGTCTCCTTGCTGCCGCAGGTCCGCCGCACCCATGCACCCCGAGGCCACACCCCGCTCCTGCGGCACCGGCTGAACTGGAAGCGGGTCTCGATGGCCGCGGCTCTCGGCTACCACGCCGCCGACCCCGAGGTCCTCGGTTGTGCTTCCACCTCAAACCCGGCAGCTATGACACGGTCGGACTCATCGAGGTCCTGGAGCAGATGAAGGTGTTCTACCGCGGGGAACGGGTGGTGCTGGTCTGGGACGGACTGTCCGACCACTGGAGCCGGGCGATGCGGGCCTGGGTCGCCGAGCAGGACTGGCTCAGCCTCGAGCGATTACCCGCCTACGCACCCGAGCTCAACCCGGTGGAGCTGCTGTGGTCCTCGCTCAAGAAACGCGAACTCGCCAACCTCGCCGGCGACCACCTCGCCGACGTCGCAGACGCCACCGAGCAAGGCATCCACCGCGTCAACACCAACCCACAACGGCCCTGGTCCTTCCTCACCCACACCGGCCTCACCATCCACCCAACAACCCCACAGAGGTAACGAAAAGATCAGTCGGCAGCGCTTCCACCGTGTGGAGAATGTGGCCGTCGGCCCGAGCCGGCGCCCGCTCACGTCGGGTGCGCGGCGGCCACCCCTCCCCCTTCTCCATCACCGTGCCGCCGGTTGGCGAGGGGCATGTCAGTCGCGCGTCGCGAGGAAGGTGTGGGCGATGCCTGTCTGCCAGCCGGGCAGCGGCAGTACCCGCACGTTCCCGAACCCGGCGCAGCGGAGGCGGTCGGCGAACTGGGCTGCGGTGTCGAACTCGAGCACGCTACGGCGCAGGTGCCGGTAGAGGGCCGCGTCTCCGTGCAGTCGGCCCCAGGGCACGACCAGGCCGCTTGTCACCGCGTTCCAGACCGTCCGGTGGACTGCGTGGCCGCTCAGTGCGTACTCGTGTACCGCAAGTCGCCCGCCGGGGCGCAGGATGTCGCGGACGGTGCGGAGCACGGCGTCGGGGTCGGCGACGTTGCGGAAGAGGTAGGCGGCGAACACGGCGTCGTAGGGCCCCGCGGCGTCGGTGAAGGCCACGTTCTCGGCTGGCGCGTGGACGAAGGAGACGGAGGAGGGCCAGGTCTTGGCCCGAGCCCGCTCCAGCATCCCCGCCGAGGCGTCTACACCGGTGACGGTGGCGTGGGGCGCGGCGTGCAGCAGAGCACTGGTCGAGGAGCCTGTTCCGCATCCCAGGTCGAGGACGGACAGGCCGGAGCCTTCGCCGGGAAGCCGGAGGCGGCGGGCGGAGCGCCGGAGGTGCCCGTGGTATCCGGGGTTCGCTGCGGTCATGAGGTCGTAGGAGGGAGCGGCGCGGTCGAAGGCTGCGGTGAGGTCGTGGTCGTGGAGCAGGGCCATTGGGGTCCTTCCGGTCGGCTCAAGCCTGGGGCTGTTCCGCCCGACGTGCCGTGTGCCACGCCGTGTGTGTCCGGGTGACCTCCGCCGGGCTTGCGGCCGGGCCCGGTGTGACTGCTCACCGCCCTGCGTCAGACGGGGGGCGTCAGGGAGCGAAGGGGTTGATCCGTACGGCGTAACTCCGGATGTCCGGCGTCTCAGCCGCGGTACGCATGCGCCGAGCGAGCCGGTCTTCCGGCGGCCGTCGGTGAAGGGCAGGCGCATGCGCGCAGTGGACCCGCTCCATGTCGATAGCGATGTGGCGGCGGCTGTGAACAGGGTGTTGGCGGCAATCCTTGGACGTCGACTCGAGGAGGCAAGGGCGCTGGACCCGCTGTTTGCCGCGGACCTCGCGGGTCGGGTCGCCCGCTTCACCCTCCAGGGCGGACGGCGCATACGTCCGCAGTTGTGCTGGTGGGGCATGCGCGCCGCGGGTGGCGGGGCGCCGCAGGCGGAGGCTGCCGTCGGTGTCGGCGGTGCCCTGGAGCTCGTCCAGACGTGTGCGCTGATCCAGGACGACGTGATGGACGGCTCGCCGCTGCGCCGGGGCCGGCCGGCGGTGCACGTCGAGTTGGACGAGCAGTACGCGACGCAGCGGCGTGACCGGCCGTGCGGCACGTTCGGCGGAGCGGGCGCCGTACTCGCGGGCGATCTCGCTCTGGTATGGGCCGACGACGCTTTCGCGGAGGCGACGGCCCAGTCCCCGGCGGCGGTGCAGGCGGCCGCCGTCTGGCGCGCGATGCGAGCGGAGATGGTGGCCGGCCAGTACCACGATCTGCATGCGCAGGCGACTGCAGACCGGTCCTCTGCGCGGGCGGTGCGGTCCGCCGTGCTCAAGACGGCCCTGTACTCGGTGGAACGTCCGTTGATGCTCGGCGCCACGCTCGCCGGCGGATCGGCGAGCGCCCTTTCGGCTCTCAGCAAAGCAGGCCGTTGCGCGGGAGTGGCCTTTCAGCTCTACGACGATCTGCAAGGAGCGTTCGGCAACCCGGTCTCGACGGGGAAGCCGGTGGGCGAGGATCTGCGCGAGGGCAGGCCGACGTATCTGGTCGCGGTGGCCCGGGAACGCTGCGAGGCCGCTGGGGACCGTTCCGGGCTGCACGTTCTGGACGGGGTCGTCGCTGCCCGGTACGGGGCGGCCGAGGAGGACGTGCAGCGAGCTCAGGAGGTCCTGGACCGGGGCGGGGCACGCGCTCAGGTCGCAGCCCAGGTGGAGCGGCTGTGCCGCCGGGGTGAGGAGGCGCTCGCAGGCGCGGATCTCGACCAAGGCGCCACGTCCCGTCTCAAGCAGTTGCTGCGCGGTGCCTGCGGCCTGCCGTCCGGAAGGGAACCGGCCACAGCCCCGGAGTCGGGGCCGGAGACCGAGCTCGTCGCGGCATTGGACGACGCGCTGATCGGAGATCTGTGGTGAAAGCGTTGCAGGGAAGAACTGATCACGTCGTCGTCGTGGGAGCCGGGCTGGCCGGTCTGTCCGCGACGCTGCATCTGCTGGGGGCGGGACGGCGGGTGACGGTGGTGGAGCGCGATGACGTGGCGGGTGGCCGCGCGGGGCGGATCGAGCGGGAAGGGTATCTGATGGACACGGGACCCACCGTGCTCACGATGCCGGATCTGCTCGCCGAGACCTTCGCAGCGGTCGGTGCGCGGATGCGGGACCACGTCGAGCTGGTGGCCCTGCACCCGGCCTACCGAGCACAGTTCGCGGACGGCAGTCGGCTGGACGTCCATACCGATGCCGAGGCCATGGCGGCGGAGGTGGAACGGTTCGCGGGGGCCCGGGAGGCCGCTGGGTACCGCCGCCTGCGTCGGTGGCTGACCGAGCTGTACGCCTTGCAGATGGGCCGGTTCATCGACGCGAACTTCGACTCGCCGTGGCAGCTGGTGCACCCCGATCTGGCGCGGCTGGCCCTGAAGGGGGGCTTCGGGCCGCTCGACCGCGCGATCGGCCGCTATCTCCGGGACGAGCGGCTTCGACGGGTCTTCTCCTTCCAGTCGTTGTACGCGGGCGTGGCGCCGTCCCGGGCCCTGGCCGCCTACGCGGTCATCGCATACATGGACACCGTGGCGGGGGTCTACTTCCCCCGGGGCGGTATGCATGCCGTACCTGCCGCGATGGCTCGGGTGGCTGCTGCCGCAGGCGCGGAAATGCGGTTCGGCGAGCGAGTCGTCAGCTTGGAGCGACGGGGAGAGCGAGTGACCGCGGTCGTCACCGACTCCGGACGGATCGCCTGCGACGCGGTGGTTGTGACCCCCGATCTGCCGGTCGCCTACCAGTTGCTGGGGCGACGCCCCCGGCGCCCTGTCCGGCTGCGGCACTCACCCAGCGCGGTCGTGCTCCACGCGGGTACCGACCGGACGTGGCCTCAGCTGGCTCACCACACGATCTCGTTCGGAGCCGCCTGGGACAGCACCTTCCGTGAACTGAGCCGTGCCGGTCGGGTGATGAGCGACCCTTCTCTGCTGATCACTCGTCCGACGGCCACCGATCCGTCACTGGCCCCGCCCGGTCGCCACCTGCACTACATCCTGGCACCGACCCCGAACACCGAGGTGGGTCCTGATGCGGTCCACTGGGGCGACCTGGGAGCGCGCTACCGCGACTCACTGGTCGATGCGTTGGAGCGCCGCGGCCTGCACGGGCTGGGCGACGCCATCGAGGAAGAATGCCTGGTCACACCTGCGGACTGGGCAGCGCGCGGGCATGCGGCCGGAACGCCGTTCTCCGTGGCGCACACGTTCGCCCAGACCGGTCCCTTCCGGCCGCGCAATCTGGTCCGCGGCACGGCGAACGCCGTGCTTGCGGGATGTGGCACGACTCCCGGGGTGGGTGTGCCGACGGTTCTGGTCTCAGGAAAGCTCGCCGCCCTGCGGATCACCGGTACGCCGGGCCGCCGCGTCCGCCGCGTCGACCCAGCCACGCCGTCCGCACCGGTCCCGCCGGTCACGAGCCGGCCGGAGGTGGCGGGGTGACCGCCCGGGAGCTGGACGCGGCGGGCATCCTGAACGCCGAGCTTCGCGCCGACTACACAGCCTGCCGCCGGCTCAACGCGCGTCATGGAAGGACTTACTTCCTTGCCACGCGGCTCCTTCCTGTGGATCGGCGATCAGCTGTCCACGCCCTGTACGGGTTCGCGCGCCACGCCGACGACATCGTCGACGACCTGGGAAGCGGGGCCACGCTTGCCGAGCGGGAGGCGGCTCTGAACGCGCTGGAGGCCCAATGGGTAAAAGCGCTCACCGGCGGCCGGGTTGAGGAGCCCGTAGTGCGAGCAGTCGCCCACACCCGGGCCCGCTACGGCATTCCAGCGGGCCACTTCAGGGACTTCCTGGCCTCGATGCGCAGCGATCTGTCCGTCACGGACTATCCGACGTACGAAGACCTGGCCGCCTACATGCACGGATCTGCAGCCGTGATCGGGCTGCAAATGGTGCCCGTCCTGGGCACGGTCGTCCCGAGCGCCGAGGCCGAGCCGCAAGCCGCGGCCCTGGGCGTGGCGTTCCAACTGACGAACTTCCTCCGGGACGTCGGGGAAGATCTCGACCGGGGCCGGGTATACCTGCCCGCCGATCTGCTGGGCGCCCATGGCGTAGACCGATGTCTCCTGGCGTGGAGTCGCTCGACAGGCCGGCACGACAGGCGCATCACCGAGGCGCTGAAGGCCGCGGCTTCCCTCACGCGCCACATCTACCGCGCGGCTGAGCCCGGCATCGGTCAGCTCCACAAGGTGTCGGCGCCCTGCGTTCGCACGGCGTTCGTGCTGTACCGCGACATTCTGCGGGCCATCGAGGACGACGGGTTCTCCGTCCTGCACCGACGGGCCGCCGTGAGCCGACGACGCCGGCTTGCGGTGGCGGGACGCGGTTTCGTCAGGGCCGTCGCGGTTCGCCGAAGGTGGCCGTCCCCCGGGCCGGGTCCCTGGAGCGGGACGATCAGCCCCCGGCTAGACGCCTCGCTCCCGCCGAAGCACAGGGCAACGGCGTGGGGCCAGCATGGCTCGCGGACCGGAGGTGAGGAACGGTGACCGGGATGCCGTTGAGATGGCGGAGGCAGGCCGTCGCCTGGGAGCGGCAGCGTCCGACGTGGCGCGAGGCGCGGCCGGCGTCGATCGCGGGTGCCCTGCGTCGTGCGCAGGCCCGCCCGTCGGGCAACTGGTTCGTCGTCGCGGACAGTCGCGACGTGCGGTCCGACCGTCCCGTCGGCCGGAGCGTCGGCGGGGTCGAGCTGGTGCTGTGGCGGGATGCGCACGGGGCGCCGGTGGCCGGCCCGGGGGCGTGCCCGCATCTGGGCGCGCCCCTTAGGGACGCCGCCGTCCGGTGCGGGACGCTCATCTGCCACTGGCACGGCATGAGTCTGGACGGGCGGCCCTTCGCCGGCTGGGAGCCGTGGCCGGTCCACGACGACGGGCTTCTGGTGTGGGTGCGCCTGGACGTGGTGGGCGGTGAGGAGCCCACGGAGCGGCCCGTGATGCCGGTCCGTGCGACCGGCGGCGAGGCAGTAAGCGCGGTCTACACCGGCGTGGGGGTGTGCGAGCCGGAGGACGTCGTGGCGAACCGACTGGACCCCTGGCACGGGGCGTGGCTGCACCCGTATTCGTTCGTGGACCTGAAGGTGCTGAAGGTTCCGGCCGAGGACGCCGTCGACGAGGCAGACGCCTTGGTAGTGGACGTGGCGTTCAAGGTCGCGGGGCGCGCCGTCGTCCCGGTACGGGCCGTCTTCACGGCGCCGGAGCCGCGAACGGTCGTGATGCGGATCGAGGCGGGCGAGGGTGCGGGGTCGGTGGTGGAGACCCATGCCACGCCTTTGACGGCGCCCGGGTCGGAGGTCCCCCGTACGGCTGTGGTCGAGGCGGTCGTGGCCGTTTCGGACCGGCGCGGCTTCGCCGTCGCCAGGGCTACGGCGCCTCTTCTCCGGCCGGCTATCCGGGCTGCGGCCGGCCGGTTGTGGCGTGACGATCTGGCGTACGCGGAGCGGCGTTGGTCCCTGCGCCGCCAGGGGCGGTTGCCGGGCTGACGAAGCACGGCGGATCTCGTGTCATCGGCGATTCCCGGACGGTCTGTGTTTCGCCGGTCGGCGGATCCTGCGGGACTGCGTCTTCTGCCGTTCCCGCGGTCGAAAGGGGCCGGGCAGAGTCCCTGTGCCAGGTCACGGGCTGCCGGCGAAGGCCGCGAGGCGGCGCAGGAGTGCGGATCGGCCGCGCCGGGGGACGGTCCAGAGGGTCTGGCCGCGCAGCCCCCAGCGGCGTAGATGCGTGTGGGCGGCCAGGAAGCCCGTAGTGGCCGCGCGTTCCATCAGGGCCACGGGCAGGTCGGTACGGACGAGATCTCCAGCAACGGACACGGAGGGGTCCGGCGTTTCGACCGTGGGGCGGTCGGTGCCGCCACCGACGGCGAACAACGGGCAGTCGGCGCGCCACACCCGGCGCTCGTCTACAACTCGGGCGCCACATGTCTCCGGGTAGACGCGGTGGAGTTCGGTCAGGAGAGTGCGGGAGAGCGTCTCCGGGTCGGACGCCGGCGCGGCCGCGTAGGCGTGGAGTTCAACGACCGATCCGCCTGACTTCCGCGCCCAGCGGAGAGCTTCACCCTCCCAGCGATCCAGGACGCTGATGTTGTCAAGCGGTCCGTAGCCGCTCGTGCCGAGGAATCCGGGCCGATCGGCTCCGATGGGCCGGTCGAGCCAGATCCGGTGGACCAGGAAGGGCGGCGCGCAAGCGAGGCGGCCGATGCGTGTGCGCCACGCGTCGTCGCACAGAGCGGGCGAATTCGCCACCAGAGAACGCAGCCCTCCCGCATCGAGAGCCAGGACGAGGGCGTCAGCGCGGTCCGTGCCCTCCCCGGTGACGAGTGTGTGCCCGCCGCCCGGGTTGGGCTCGACCGCGTGGACAGGTGTGCCGGTGCGGATCTGTGCGCCGTGGCCGTCGAGGTAGCGGGCGAGGGGGTCCCACAGTGCCTGCGGATAGGGTTCGTCCGGGACGTCGAAGAGGAGGCCCTCCGAGGAGCCGAGAAAGTAGATGTGGAACATCAGGGCGAGCTCGGCCGCGGAAAGCTCGCCCGGGTCGGCGAAGAAGCTGCGGGAGAACACCTCGAAGGCGAGGTGCTGGGCCGCCTCGGGAAAGCCGATGCGCTGCAGAAACGCGCGGGCGCTGACTTGGTCGTAGCGCTCGTACAGTTGGGGGAGCCTGACATCGAGAAGCGGCAGGGCGGCCTGCACGTCCAAGCGGCTCAGATCGCCCCAGCGGAAGCTGGGGCTCAGGGCGGCGAAGCCCAGGGCGTTCCATGGCGGGGTGCGCGGGACACGGGTGAAGCTGTCGTAGAGGCCGGACGCGTGCTGGAGGGGATAGTCGCCGATGTCTCGCAGGCGTTCCAGCCCGGGATCCACACGCCGCAAAAGGCCACGCAGGTTGTAGTACTGCCGGAAGAAAGCGTGGAAGCCCCGGCTCATGGTGACCGTCGAACCGTCGGCGAGTTCGACGGGCCACCCGGCGAGGCGCCCGCCGAGCGAGGCCTCCCGTTCGTAGAGGGTGACGTCGACGCCGCGCTCGGCCAGGAGGGTGGCCGCCGCCAGGCCCGCGATCCCTCCCCCGATGACGGCGCAGCGGGGCGCCCCTCTTCCGGCATGCCGGGCGAGGCCCTCGTGGGCTGGGACGACTTCGGCTTTCCGGTCGCGTCCGCGGCGCGCTGCCCGTACGGGTGAAGAACTCATCTGGCTGCCTTTCGATGCGGTCCGGTACCAGGAGGGGCGCGGATCAGCGGATGGTGCGGGGGAGGAACGGGAGACCTGCGGCGGATCGCAGCATCGGCAGTACGGGTGTCCGCAGCCCGATCAGCACGTCCTCCGCCGGGCGGGTTTCGCCGTCGAGGAAGCGCAGGAGGCGTTCGGCCGGGACGGTTCGGAAGAGCCGGCTGAAGAACGGCGCGCCCCGCACACGTCCGGTCGCGAGACCGTGCAGCAGGATCGAGTCCATCGCGAGGTGGCGGGCGCTGTAGGCGGGCGGCGGGACCGGTGTACGACCCTGGTGGACGGCGGCGGCGACGGCGCGGGTCTGGCGCTGGATCGCCGAGAATGCGTAGCCCGTGGAGGGACGGATGGCTCCTCCGGCCGCGCCGATGCGGAAGACGTGACGTCCGGCGCGGGAAGCGTGGTGAGCGTCGGTCATCGGGATGATGCCGTGCTCCTCGGCGAGGACCTCGTGCGGGCCGAGGCGGAGCACGTCCTGGGTGTAGTGGAGCAGCGCGGCGTCATAAGCGTGCTGCGGCAGGGCGGCTGGGCCGAACTCCGTGTACTCGACCAGCGCCTCGCAGGGACCGGTGGGCAGAACGTAGCCGAAGGACAGGCCCTGCAGGGGCTGTGGTGTCCGGAAGTCCATCAGCTCCACGACCTCCGACTGGAACACCGGTCGGCGCGTACGGACGAACCAGCCGCGGAAGTGCTGGAGGAGCGCGGTCCTGGCGGGCGCGGGCACGGGCGGGCGGGAGTCGAAGACCCAGCGTGCCCGCACGGACGTCGGGGCTCCGCCGGATGTGCGGCAGGCGAGTGTGGCGCCGCCGCGCCCATCCTCGATCCCCTCCACGATGGCCTCGACCCGGGTCAGGGCGTCGAGTCGCGGGCGCAGGCCCTCCTCGAAGGCGGGCGAACGCAGCATCTTGTAGCGGAACCGACCCAGGTGCCGGGTCGAGACGGGACCGTCGGGAGCCCGTACCCGAAGGCGGTCCCAAGTGGCGGTCACGAGGTCGTCGTAGTCACCCGGCCCCTCCTCCCAGTAGCACCATGTGCGTTCTGGTGGTCGCAGTGCCCCGGGCGGAGCGTCTACGAGGACGACGGAGGGGGCGGGTACACCAGCGGATGGGCTGAGCAGACGCCAGGCGAGCGACAGTCCGGCCGCGCCGGCCCCGACAATTGCCACGTCGCTCTGCGGCACTTGGTCTCCTCCTCCGGCCGGGCGGTGCCCGGGCGACCGGCTTCGCCAGGCGCCGCCAGCGGTGATCGTATGCCGCCCCGGCCCGCCGACCGGTCCATCGCCCTCGGCGTTTCGTGTCCGGGCGGCCGGCGGGGACACCTGGTCCCGGGCAACATGGTGGGCGCCATCCGCCTTCGCCGGCTCGCCGATGCGCCTTGGCCGACGACGTTGCCGCGTGTCGCCGAATCTCCGCCACTGTGAGCTCGATGACCCCGGCTGCCTAGTCGATTCCGCCCCTTCTCCCGGGCCTGGTGTGCCGTGACCCTGAGGCGTACAGGGTCCTCGCGCACGCGTCTCGGACTTCATTCTGGACAACGACCCCTGGTGCCCGGGCACGTCCACGGTCACTGAGGGTGGGAGCCGGCGACGTGCCGGAGCACGGCTGAACGGCACGCGCATCAGCCACAGCGAGGCGGGTGCCGACGCGGAGCGACCACACCGGCCGACCGCATCGCGGCAGCAGCTGCTCCCCGTCCCCCCTTGCCGGTGGTGCGGTCGCCTCACGCACCCGTTGTAGCGACATGGTGCAGGCATACCGGATCTCCGACGGCGACGAGGAGATGGGCGCGGGTACGGGGGTGTTCTCCAAACTGCATGCACTCGACCTCCCTGCGAACGCGTTTCCCGACCGCTACGACTCAGGACCGGCACACACTCAGATCAGTGAGTGATGTCGTTCGCAAGGTTCGGTCCGACAACAGGGCGTGGACGCCGGCGCTCGACCATCCTCACCTTCACCGCCAGGCGTGATGCCCGATCTGCGGCCATTGATCGACGCCCGCCTGGCCGAGGCCGGGTCCCGGGCCGCCGGGCTGGTCTCGTTCACGGAAGGCCGTGCGACGTCGCTCCCCGCCTCGTACAGTCGATCGACCGGTATCGATGTCGGAGGGGGCTCTTGTGTCAGGGCGTGTGTTGTCCGGGCGCTATCTGCTGGGGGACCGCCTGGGGGCGGGCGGAATGGGCGTGGTGTGGCGTGCTCAGGATCTCGTGCTGCACCGTGAAGTCGCCGTCAAGACGGTCTCAGGGCCTGGTGTGACGCCGGAGGCGGCCGCCCGTCTAGAGCGCGAGGCACGGGCCGCGGCTGGTCTGTCGGCCAGTCCGCACGTCGTCACGGTCTATGACTTCGGGCGTGACGGCGAGACGCTGTTCATCGTCATGGAGCTGGCCCCCGGCCGCACGTTGGATCGCGTCCTCGCGGCCGACGGCGTGCCGGCACCAGCCCGGGCGGTCGACTGGGCCCGCCAGGTGTGCGCGGCGCTGGAGGCCGCACATGAGCGCGGGATCATCCACCGTGACATCAAGCCCGCGAATGTCATCCTGACACCTGACGGGACAGTCAAGGTCCTGGACTTCGGCATCGCCTGGTTCCATCCCGCCCTGGGTCTTGGCCAGCTGAGCGAGGCCGGGGGCATCCTGGGCAGCGCGCCGTGGATGTCGCCGGAACAGGCGCGTGGCACCCAGGTCGGGCCCGCGTCCGACCTCTACTCCTTGGGCTGTCTGATACACCACCTGCTCACCGGACAGCCCCCGTTCTCCGACCGAGACGCCCTCTCACAAGTCGTCGGGCACGTGGCCGAGGTCCCTGAACCGCCTTCCCGTGCCTGCCCCGGGCTGCCCACGAAAATCGACACCCTGGTGGCCGACCTCCTGGCCAAGTCCCCCGACCATCGCCCCACGTCAGCCGCTGAGACCGCAGCCCGCCTCGGCGCGATCGCCGAACTTCTGGGGAACGGGGCGACCGTCGGCCGCGGCCGCCCTCGCTCTGCGTCCGGGCACTCCACCGGGCGGCCGGGTCGCCGCACCCTCCTGATCGGCGTAGGGGTGGTCGTGGCGGGAGGGACGACCGCGGTGGTCGTTCCCAAGGTGCTGCACCGCCCCGGGCGTGGGACTGGGCCGGGCCCCGTCAGGACGAAGTGGAAGGTGCCCGGAGCATTCCACGCGTTCGGCCGGGTCGGATCCGTGCTGCTGACGACGGCGTCGGAGGAACCTGCGTTCCGGGCCAGGGACGCACTCACCGGGAAGGAGTTGTGGCAGCTGCCCGAGAAGACGGAGTTCGTCCACAGATCCCTCTCCTTCTCCACGGACCTCGTTCTCCTCGACCGCTCCTTCGACACAGCGCAGTGTCTCGACGCGCGGACCGGAAAGGTCCGGTGGACCCACCGCCGAGAGCCGGAGGACAACGAGGTCACCTCCGGCGGATACGCGGTCTTCGCGGACGGCGCCCTGTTCACCGCCCTCGGAGCCTGGGTGTACCGGCTGGATGCCCGGACTGGAACGAAGATCTGGTCCCGTCGGATGAACGGCGCTCTCGGCACGGTCCACGGCCTGGAGCACCATGGAGGACTGCTCTTCGCCCAGGACTGGAAGGAACGGTGGACAGCCATCGACCCGGCCACTGGCACACCTCGCTGGACGGACCGGTCCGGGGACCCCAGTAGCGGAATCCCCGTGGACTTCGCCGGCGCGGCGAACGGCAAGATCTATTTCAAGGGCGACGAACAACTGCGCGTCATCAGAGCCACAGACGGCAGCACCCTCCCACCCCTGAAAGCGAACGGACGGATCCTCGCCGAACACGGAATCGCCCTTGGCTCGAACTCGGCATCGGAATCGACGGCCTGGTCGCTGAGGGACGGCCGACAACTGTGGAGCCTGCCCGACACCATGACGGACCTCGCCACAACCGGCACGACTGTCCTGTTGGCAGAATCCACCCCTTCCGAGGGCGTGATCGCGGCCGACCTCCGCACCGGATCAGTCCTGTGGGAGGCAGACGACCTCGTCTTCCTGGGCGGCCAACCAGAGGAGAGCGACAAGCAGCCCTGGCTCTTCCACCGGACCAGCGACCCCACTCACCTAGTCAGGATCGACCCGGACACCGGAAGGCGGAGCAGCATCGGCACCTTTCCCCAGAACCTGATCTCGGCGGCCTGGTTCGACGGGACCCTGTACGCCAACTGCGGCGACGCCACCCCGCCCGAGTCCGTCGAGAACCCGAACCTGTACGCGGCAGACGCTCCCCGCCTCCCTTGATCTGGCCCGCCGATCACGGCCGGCCTGCCAGGTCAACGAGCCCCGACGCTTCGGGTGCTCGGCGGCCCGTACGTGCCGGTGCCCCGGTCTGCCGCTCGGGAAGCGGCGGAAGACCGGGGCGCCGGTGGCTGGGGTCAGCGGCGGTGGTGGCGGTGGCCCCAGGACTCGGTGTCCACGATGCGCCCACGGTCGTCGCGCAGCGTCGCGGTGTCGGAGCGGTTGTCCCACACGTAGTTGCGGCGGTCCTGGAACAGGTCGGTGCGGGTGTCGCGGCCCTCACCGGTGTGGATGCGGACGGTGGAGCGGCCGGCGAGGCGGTAGTCGTTGAACTTGTAGCGGTGGCCGTCCTCGTCCTTCAGGGTCCAGCCGTTGAGGTTGATCGCATGGCGGGTGTTGTTGGTGATCTCGACCCACTCGGCGTTCAGCGACCGGACGGTGCGGTTGTCGCGTCCGGGGCTGTCGGCCTGGACGGCGCTGATCTCCACCCTCGGCGTCCGGTGACGGTCGCCGTCGTGGGCGGAGGCCGGCAGGGCGACGATCGAGACCATGGCGCCGGCCGCGAGGACGGTCGCGGCGATACGGCGGGCGGTCGAAGAAGCAGACAAGTGATGTCTCCTCAAGAACAGTGCTCCACCGGCCGGTTGCGGCTGGTGGGAGCGGTGCGGGTCCCGGTCCGGTGCTGGGCCGAGGACCCGAACTCTGCCGCCCTGCCGACCCTGCCGGAACGCCACCCGGGGCCCGTTACAGGGTAAGGACATTTCCGTAACTGACGGATGTATCGGACACAGGTGGTCAGCAGGCGTGGACCCGACATTCGCTGATGGATACACCCATCCGACCTGTGATCGACCGCAAGCCCTTGCCCACTCCGGCGCTCCACCGGTCGCAGCAGCGGGCGCACTCCGCCAGCAGAGTGAGCAGCCCGCGTAACAGCCGTTCTGCACGTTTCTTCGCATATCAGGCCACTCCTCGCACGGAATGGCGAAGCCGGGCGTCTGCTCGAGCAGCACACTGCCGGCGGCCCGTGTTGAAGCACCTACTGATCGTCAAACTGCGGTGAGCCAGTCGCGGTAGGCGTCTGCGAGGTTGTCGTCACGGCGAGTGCCGCGTTCGACGCAGGAGATGACGGCGGGCCAGACCCCGAAGTGCTCGGCCACGGTGGTGAGGGTGATGTTCTCGGACCGCCGCAGAGGCCGTAGGTCCCGATGTCGGGGACGGTGACCGTGGTGGTGAGGTAGCGGAACACCTCGCGGGCGACGGCCCGCTTGGGGAGTCGGATGATCTCCTTCTTCGTCCGGCCGGCCGCACCCTGCCGGGCCGCGTATTCGCGTGTGCGCCGGTCGCTGGCCATGCGGACGAGAGCGATGCGTCAGAGGGCCGCGTTGGCGGCCCGGTCACCGCCTCGGGAGATGCGGTGACGGCTGGTCTTGCCACTGGAGGCCGACACGGGGGCGACGCCGCAGAGAGCGGCGAAGGACGCCTCGGTGCGCAGGCGGTCGGCGTTGCCACCCGCGGTGATCAGAAGGCGATGGTTGGTCCGCTCGTCCACGCTGCCGGTCTCGTCTTGAGTGTTCGGGCCTGGTGGATACTGGGTTCCGATGGATTCCGCCCGCGCGACGCGCCTCCGCCGACTGGCCCGTACGCTCAGCGAACGGTTCTGCCTCGCCCCCCACCGGCACGGGGTGGTCGAGGCCCAGTGGTCCGGCTCCGCACGCGCGTGGACGTTCGCGTGGACCGATGGGCCGACGGTCGCGCAGGTGCGGGCAGTCTGCCGGGAGGCCGAGCCGGAGGCGAGCGAGGGCCTTCTGTACGTGCGCAGGCTCTCGGAGGACTCCGTCGCACTCGGTGCCGTCCGCCTGACGGTCTCGAACGCCACCGGCCCGGGCCGCCGCCCCCTTGTACGTCCGGCCGACGTGGAGGCGCTGTTTCGCGACGCAGCGTTTCCGCAGCCTCGCACGGAACGGGAACGTGCGCTCGTGTACGCCGTGGTCTACGAGCTCCACGACGCGCATCGCCGCAACAAGGGCGACGCCGGGGAGATCTGCGGGTTCATCAACCAGTACGGCCTGGCGATGTTCCTGCGTCGCTGCGGAGCCGAGCTGTCCCCCGTCGAGATCCTGACCGACCACTACGCGGCGACACACGCCCACCCCGCGTGGCGTCACCAACTGGCCCCGCTGGACGCGGACGTGCTGCTCCGGGCGGTCCGGAAGGACCCGCGGGCGTCGGCGAAGCTCATCGCTGCCGCCCTTGCCCTCCTGCCCGGACTACCGGCCGAGTGCACCGGGGCCGAGGACGAACTCCGGGCCCGTCTCGAGCGCAACACGCCGACGGCGTGGTCACGAGCGGGGAAGGGCTGATCCGCGCCCGGACTGCTTTCGTCCCGGGGCGGAAGCCGTCCGGGCGCCCGGTCCCGCCCTGTCACACCCCCGTCGTACGCTTCCCGTCATGAGTGTCTCCCTTTACTACAGTGCGCACCGCACGACACCGCCGACCGAGGCCGAGTCGGCCTCCGTCGCACGCGTCGTCGCCGCGCACACGTCGTCATTTCCGTACGACGACGAGGAAAGCCTGTACCTGTACGACCGGCGTACGTCCGGGCCGCACGAGATCGTGGCCGGGTCCACCAAAATGCCGCGCGATCCCGGTCGTCTGATGCCCGTGATCGCCCATGTGCTGGATTCCGTGACGGAGTTGCGCCGGGCCATGCCCGATGCGGAGTGGCGTGTGCACATGGACGACCTCGACGTCCCGTGGGACGAGGCCGAGGGGTACGCCCTGCCCGCGATGCGCGACGCGGACCTGATCGCTGAGCTCGCGGCAGTCCACGATGGAGACGTGGCAGCGGAATGACTGAGGGGAGCGCGGGGAGGGCCGCGGAGGCCGTGACACCGACGCCGGAGCAGCAGAGCCTCATCGAGTTCGGCGAGGCTCTGTACCGCCGCATCGCTGCAGATGCCGATACCGGTCACGTCCTGCTGCCCGAGGACGACGCGGTGGCTGTCGTTCACCGTGCGAGGGGCGGTGGGACGATCCTCGTGGCAGCCGACCGGTCGGTGCTTTTCTCCGGCTCCGCGCTCGACATCAGCGCCGCCCTGATCGACTTCCGGGCCGGCCGGCGCACGCCCGTGGAGCGGTTCCGGTAGCGGAGACCTGCGGGGCCCGCTGTGGGCCGCGTTCAGGTCGGGTAGCCGCGCCACGTCTGTCGGCGCCAGGGGCCATCCGTCTCCGGTGCGACCCGGCACGCGGTCTCCTTCACGGGGACCGATCCTGCAGGAACTGGAAGGCACCAACCACTGAGGTTGAACTCGTGGTGTCGTAAAGGCCGACGACTCCTCGACCGTGCGGTATCACCGGTGCATGCGGTATCCACAAGGGGGCGGGCTGACCGCCGAACGTCAGCAGTTCCGTGAGAAGTTACGGCTCAAGGCGGCGGAGCCGTTCGCCCGGGTTGAGGCGAGCGCGGTGATCGCCAAGGACCTGCGGGTCAGCGTCCGCTCGGTGCAGCGGTGGCGGCGGACGTGGGACGAGGGAGGTTCGCGGGCTCTGCGAGCGCAGACCTGTCCCGGTGCCGAGACCGAGCGAGAAGCAGTTCGCGCAGCTGGAGGCGGAGCTGGCCAAGGGGCCAGCCGCCCACGGCTGGGAGGACCAGCGATGGACACTCGCGCGGATCGAGACTCTGATCGGTCGGCGCTTCCACATGAGCTACACCATGCAGGGCGTGCGGAAGCTGCTGGTGCGTAACGGCTGGTCCTGCCAGGTCCCGGCCCGGCGCGCGATCGAGCGGGACGACGACGCGGTGGCCGGGTGGGTAAAGGAGGTTCGGCCTTGCGCGGAAGACTCGCGGCGGTGAGTGGAGCCTGGCTCGTCTTCGAGGACGAAGCCGGATTCTCCATGACGCCGCCGCAGGCCAAGACCTGGTCACAGAGCGGCCGGACCCGGTCGTGCGGGTCCGGGGCCGGTCCCGCAGACGGGTCTCCATCGCCGCGCTGACCTGCTACAAACCAGGCCACCGGTCGAGGCTGATCTACCGGCCGCGCCTGGACGACGGCCAAAGCGATGGACGCAAGAGCGTCTCCTGGCGCGACTACCGGGACCCGATGATCACCGCCCACCAGCCCGGCGGCCCGATCGTGCTCGTCTGGGGATACCTCAACGTCCACAAGGTCGCTGACCTGCGAAAGTTCACCCAAGGCCGGGACTGGCTGACCATCTACTACCTGCCGCCCTACGCACCCGGCCTCAACCCCGTCGAAGGGATCTGGTCCCTGCTGCGACGTGGCCATCTCTCCAACGTCGCCTCAGCACACCCGGACACCTCGCCCAGCGCCTCCGACGCGGCCTACGGCACATCCAGTACCGCAGCCGCCTCATAGACGGCTGCCTCGCCGAAACCGGCCTGACCATCAGACCCACCTGAGTAGTCCAGCAACACCACGAGTGCAACCCTCACTCACCCTGTGAACGGTCATGGTCGGTGATGGCCCGCTGACACTTTCCCGGCCACCCGTCTGCCGCCCCTGGATGCGTGAGACGTGAACCAGGTAGGCGATCATCGTGTGATGGATACAGGTATGTGGCCGACGCTCCTGGACGCGGAACGGGATCAGTGGGTTTACCTCTCTGGGCAGGCCCTGGGGCCGCTGCGCATGGATATGCATCGCGAGGAGGTCGTCGCGGCTTTGGCCGCGCATGGGTTTGCCACGCAGTCCGACGGATGCATCGAGGGGTGGGATTTTGTACATTTCGCCAAGGAAGGCAACCCGGTAATCAAGGCGGCGGTGGAGTGCTACTTCCACGAGGACGGGGAACTGGCCTACGTCCTCGTCGACGGCCGGTTTGGCCCACAGGTGGCAACCGAGCACGACACAGGCATCCAGTTCAGTTACGGCGGCGACTGCTTCTGCGACGGCTTCCAGCTCGAAATCGGCGCACAGCGTGCCGGCGACCACGCCGTTTCCTGGGCCCTGTTCTTCATCGCCGGAGAGGACCCTTCCCTCCCCCGCGACGCCGCGCCCACGGCGATCTGGCACCGCTGGTAGACGGCACCACGCTCACCCTGCCGCGTCGCACGCCTACACGGAACCGACGGAGGAATCGCATCCCGGGACCGGCGGCGGGACCATTCGGATTCCGACGACACCACGCGTTCCCGATGTACGTCGTGCCGCAGGTCTCCCTGGCCCACGCCGACGTACGGTCGGAGCACTGCATCCGACAGGACGGATCCCGAAGGACCGGCCGCCCGCAACCCACCCCCGAGCAACGCGTGGACGGGGCGTACGACGCATCTCCGGTTGCGACCTCGGCAGCGACAGGCTGTTCCTGGACAACATTCCCTCCCGGGGGCAGTGCTTCGACGTCGCCCCCTTCCGCGACCTCCCTTCGTCCCAGGAGGCAGGCCGTGTCCGTTCGGGTGATCTCTACGTCATGACCGCCCTGAGGTTCGGGTCGACCTTCAGCACGGCTGCGCTTCGCCATTCGGGTCCACCGGGCGAGGCAGGTGTCGACGGAGCGGAGGTTGCACGGAGCCGTAGCGGCGCGAATCCGCGCTGCGGTCACGGGCGCGACCTGCCGTGGCGGTTCAGACCGGCATACCTCGGTTCAGTAGACCAGCGGCTGACATTCGATAACAGAATCACAAAAACGACCGCACGTTCAGTACGAGTTTACTGAACCGGCTTCACCATCTCATCCACTCGCAATTAAAGCGTTCTTCACACTTGACATGGATCCGGCCACGGGTGCCTCATGGTGGACACCCCCGACGTGCAAAACCAGCGGCTCGTCATAGAACTCTGACAACGTTGTCTAGTTGTCGGAGTTCTGCGTGGACGGGGCTTCATTCCCCCATTTCTCACGAGGAGAGGCATGACCAAGTCACCGCGCAGGACGTGGTTCACGGCAGCTGGCAGCACCCTCGCCGGCGTGGCCGGACTGCTGCTGCCCGTCTTCGGCACCGCCGGAGCCGCCCAGGCCGCCGACAGCGGCATCCACGTCAGCAACGGCCGGCTCTACGAGGCCAACGGAAACGAGTTCGTGATGCGCGGGGTGAACCACACGCACGCCTGGTACCCGGGCGAGACCGGCGCCATCGCAGACATCGCCGCCACGGGCGCCAACACCGTCCGTGTCGTCCTCTCCAGCGGCGACCGCTGGACGGAGACCAGCACCTCCCAGGTGTCGTCGATCATCGACGACTGCAAGACCAACAAGGTCATCTGTGTCCTGGAGGTGCACGACACCACCGGGTACGGCGAGGACGGCGCCGCCGCCACACTCGACCAAGCCGCCGACTACTGGGTGGGCGTCAAGAGCGCTCTCCAGGGTCAGGAGGACTACGTCGTCGTCAACATCGGCAACGAGCCCTTCGGCAACAGCGGTTACGCCGCCTGGACCGACGCCACCAAGAACGCCATCGGCAAGCTCCGCAACGCCGGCATCGAGAACGCGCTCATGGTCGACGCCCCCAACTGGGGCCAGGACTGGTCGAACACCATGCGGACCAACGCGAGCTCGGTCTTCGCCGCCGACCCGCGTCGCAACACGATCTTCTCCATCCACATGTACGGCGTATACGAAACCGCCGCCGAGGTCCAGGACTACCTGAACCACTTCGTGAACAACGGACTGCCCATCGTCGTCGGGGAGTTCGGCGACAATCACAGCGACGGCAACCCTGACGAGAACGCCATCATGGCCACTGCCCGCTCGCTCCGCCTCGGCTACCTCGGCTGGTCCTGGAGCGGCAACGGCAGCGGTGTCGAGTACCTCGACATGGTCACCGGCTTCGACGCCGGCTCCCTCACCGCCTGGGGCAACCGGTTCATCAACGGTGCCGACGGCATCGTCACCACCTCGACCCGCGCCACGATATTCGGCGGCGGGAACGAAGGCGGCGGCGACACCGGCGGGACCGCCCCGAACGGCTACCCGTACTGCGTGAACGGCGGTTCCTCCGACCCGGACGGCGACGGCTGGGGCTGGGAGAACAGCCGCTCCTGCGTCGTCCGCGGCAGCTCCGCCGACCACTGAGCACCAGCGGCGCCCTCCCGTCCTCTGCGACGGGAGGGCGCCCGCGTCGTGCCGCGGGTCAGGCCAGCTGGGAGGCCTGCAGACGTGCGTAGGCCGCATCGCGGGCGAGCAGTTCCAGGTGGCTTCCGGACTCCACCACCCGACCCCGCTCCAGCACCACGATCCGGTCCGCCCGTCTGATCGTGGAGAGGCGGTGGGCCACGACGAAGACCGTCCGGCCGGCGACGAGACGGTCGAGGGCCTCCTGAACCTGCGCCTCGGAACGGGCGTCCAGCGCCGACGTGGCCTCGTCGAGTACCAAGACCCGGGGGTCCCGGATGAGGGCCCGGGCGATCGCGAGCCGCTGGCGCTGGCCGCCCGAGAGCCGGGTGCCACGCTCCCCCACGACGGTGTCGAGGCCGTCCGGCAGCGCGTCGACGAACTCGGCAGCGTTGGCGTCGCCCAATGCGCGCCGCAACGTCTCGTCGTCGACGCGCTCCATGCCGTAGGTGACGTTCTCCCGGATGCTCCCCTCGAAGAGGACGGACTCCTGGGGGACGACGGAGACGAACCTGCGGTAGCTTCGCAGGTCGAGCCCGGCCATGTCCTCGCCGTCGAGGAGCACCCGGCCTGCCGTGGGGCGGTGGAAGCCGAGCACCAGGTTGAGCAGGGTGGACTTCCCCGCGCCCGAGCCGCCGACGATCGCCAGGGTGGTGCCGACCGGGACGTCGAGGTCCACGTCGCTCAGGGCGGGCTCGTCGCCGTCGCCGTGCGTGAGGCCGACGCCCTCGAACCGGAACGCCCCGTGGACCGAATCCACCTGCTTCTTGCCGTCGTTGACCTCCAGGTCGGGCGCTTGGAGGACCTCGCCGACGGACTTGAGGGACTCAACCGCCCTGCCCACGACGGGGGCGAGCGCGAGCAGGCTTGTGACAGCGCCGGTGAGGGTGGAGAAGTAGGCGCTGAGCATGACGACCTCGCCCGGGGTAACCGACGTCCATCCGTAGTAGGCGACGAGCGCCGCACCGGCGAGGCAGGCGGTGCCGAGCCCGTTGAAGACGACCCAGGAGAGCGACCCGAAGCGGGCGTTGAGCAGGTCGAGCCGGGTCCCCTCCCGCTGCACCCGGTCGAGCTCGCGCCCGACGCGGCCCAAGGCCGTGCGCTCCAGGGCGTGGGCGCGGGTGATGGGGATGAGGGTGGTCATGTCGCTGACGGAGGCTGACATGCGCTCCACCGAGCGCCGGTAGGAGGTATTCCCCTCGCCGAGCCGCGCGCGCAGAGCCCCGATGAGCAGCACCGCGACGGGGACGAGGACGAGGAAGACCGGCAGGAAGACCGGGGTCACGACGGCGATGACGGCAAGGCCCCCCGCCAGTGTCGCGACGGCGGTCAGGCCGTTGTCCGCGCTCTGTTGGAGCCCCGTCTCCAGCGTCTCGACGTCCCGGACCACCTTGGCGTGCAGAACGGACGAGCTGGTGCGGCTGTGGAAGCCGATGGAGAGCTGCTGCATCCTGGTCACGAGAGCGGACCGCAGGTCGCGACCGAGCCGGCGGACCGCACCGTGCATCCAGCGGACATACAGCAGGTGCAGCGGGGGGTTCAGGCAGAGGACCGTGAGCATCACGGCGCAGTTCCACCAGAGTTCGGAGATCGGCCGGTGCTCGACGACGACGTCGATGACGTTCGCCGTCACCGGCGGGAGCAGCCAGACGGGCGCGTGCTTCGCGAAGAAGACCGCGACGGCCCCGGTGAGCCGTGGGCGATCGGGCCGGAAGAGGTAGAGGACGGTGCGGATCGGGTGTTCGCCCCGGTAACGGTGGTCGAGCGGACTGTGGTTCATGGCTTCTGCGGGCTTCCTTCGTAGGGGCCGGCCGCGCCGCTCACCGCGACACGCCTCCGGTGGCGGCACGTGAGCCAGGGCGGAGGCCCGTCGCGCACGAGGGCAGCCCGGTTCCACGGCCGTGGGACGGCCGGGTTCTCCCTGGGGCGAGGACGGCGGCGTGCTCTCGTAGAAGCATGTGGCGCGCGGGCACTCCGATGCCAGTGCCGACGGGCCCACTCCGAAGTTTTACGAAACTCTGGCTAAGACGTCGTTTCACTTGGTGAGTCGCCGGTAGTTGATGAGGCTGGTGGCGATGGCGGTGAAGGCGAGGAAGTGTTCTGGCTTGCGTTCGTAGCGG
>NZ_JBVHZJ010000094.1:0-23826 GCF_055574655.1 Streptomyces sp. NPDC029956
CACATGGGGAGAAAACCAGCCAATCGGCCGCGGAAAAAAGGGTGGGGGCAAACACCCGGGGGCCCTGTCGCAAACCTCCCGCGGGGGGGGGGGGGGGGGGGTGTGACCCCAGGACCTAGATCCAGCCGAGCTCCCACAGGCGCCAGATGCCCGTACCGTCAGTCAGGTACTGGGAGCCGGCGACCGCCTCGGTGGCGAGGACGTAGTCCTTCTTCTGCCACAGCGGGACGAGCGGCACGTCGGACGCGACCTCGCTCTGGATCTCCTTGAAGTCGGAGGTGGCCCGCGAGCGGTCGCTGAACTGCTGCGTCGAGGAGATCAGCTCGTCGATCCGCTTGCTGGAGAACCCGTTGTGCAGGGTGTTCTCGGTGCCGACGAGCGGCGCGGTGAAGCTGTCGGAGTCGGGGAAGTCGGGGAGCCAGCCGACCGTGTACGCGTCGAAGGCGCCCTTCGCGTACTGCTTCTGGAACTCCGTCCACTTGACCTCGACGGTCTCGACCTCGAAGAGGCCGGTCTCCTCCAGCTGCCGCTTGATCTCGGCGGTCTCGGTGCCGTACGTGGCGTCCGCGCGGTAGCCGAAGGTGAACTTCACCGGGGTCTTGACGTCGGCGTCCTTGAGGAGCTTCTTCGCCCGCTCGGCGTTCGGCTCCGGGTCGATGTCGTAGAACGCGGTGCTGTGCCCGACGAAGCCCTGCGGGATGAGCGAGTACAGCGGCTCGACCGTGCCCTTGTAGGCGCCGGTGGTGATCGCCGGGCGGTCGAGGACCGCGGCGACGGCCTGCCGTACGGCCTTGTCGGCCATGGGCGAGCCGGACCGCACGTTGAAGTTGAGGTTGCGGATCTCGGCGCTCTCCGCCTCGGTGACCCGGGTCCCGTCCTGGGGCTCCAGGGTCGAGATGAACTCCGGCGGCAGCTGCCGGTGCGTCACCTCGACCTGCTTCGCCTTCCATGCGTTCGCGAGGTCCGCGGACTGGGCGTAGTACTTCACGAGCACCGGGCCGCCGGCCTTGGTGATGGCGCCGCGGTACTTCGGGTTCGGCTCCAGGAGCGCGGACTCGCCCGGCTTGTACTCCTTGAGGACGTACGGCCCGGAGCCGTCGACCGCCGAGTCCGCCCGCAGGCCCTTCGCCGGGTAGTGGTCCTTGTCGACGATCGAACCCGCGCCCGTGGCCAGCTTCAGCGGGAACGTGGCGTCCCGGCTGCTCAGATGGAAGGTGACCTCGCGGCCCTGGGCCGTGATGCTCTTCAGGGTCGGGAAGAGGGGCTGCGGACCGACGTCCGTCTTGATGCGCAGCATCCGCTCGAACGAGTACTTGACGTCCTCGGCCGTGATCTTGCGCCCGTTCGCGAACGAGAGGTCGTCGCGGAGCGTGCACTGGTAGGTCGTGAGCTTCGAGCCCTCGAACCTGCAGCTCTCCGCAGCATCCGGAACAGGGGTCGTGAACCCCGGCTTGAAGGTAAGCAATGACTGGAAGACATTGCTGTACATGGCCCAGGAACCGGCGTCGTACGCGCCGGCCGGGTCCAGTGAAGTGACCTCGTCGGTTGTGCCGACGCTGATCGGATCGGTCCGGCCGCCGTCGGAGGGCAGGAGTTGCCAGCCCCCCACTCCGGCGGCCACCAGTACTCCACAAGTGATGAGGATCCGCAGACGGACCGTCGACCGCATTGCCGTGCTTCCTTTATTCGTCCACCCCAGCTGCGACGGCCCCCGGAAACGTCGCGATGACGTCATCCCATCACACGTATTTCACAAGTGGAAGAGAAAACTTTCACACCACAGGTATATGTCCGGGAAATGCGAATTTAAGTCGATGAGCGGCACGTATCGGGCTCGGTGCGGGGAGTGACCTCGCCCCGATCAGGCCTGTTTCGAGGCGAGTTCGACGATGGTGATGTCCGAGGGCGCTCCGACCCGGACGGGCGGTCCCCAGGCGCCCGCGCCACGCGAGACGTACAGCTGGGTGTCTCCGTACCGTTCGAGCCCGGCGACGGTCGGATTGGCCAGTTCGGCGAGGTAGTTGCCGGGCCAGAGCTGACCGCCGTGGGTGTGGCCGGAGAGCTGGAGGTCCACGCCGTGGCGCACGGCGTCGTGGACGACGATCGGCTGGTGCGCGAGGAGCACCGCGGCACGGGCCCGGTCGCGGTCGCCGAGCGCGCGCCCGAAGTCGGGGCCCTGCCCCTCGCTCTCGCCCGCGATGTCGTCGACGCCGGCGAGGTCGAAGCCGGCCGCGACCTCCACGCGCTCGTTGCGCAGCGGGCGCAGTCCGAGCTCGCGGACGTGGTCGACCCAGGCGTCGGCGCCGGAGAAGTACTCGTGGTTGCCGGTCACGAAGAAGGAGCCGTGCCGGGCGCGGAGCCGCGCGAGCGGCTCGGCGGCGGAGCCGAGGTTCTCGACGGTGCCGTCGACGAGGTCGCCGACGACCGCGATCAGATCGGGCTGGGTGGAGTTGATCGTGTCCACGATGCGCTGGGTGTGGGCGCGGCCGAGGATCGGCCCGAGGTGGATGTCGGAGACGACGGCGATCCGGTAGCCGTGGGCCGCACGCGGGATCTTGGCGAGCGGGACGGTGACCCGCTTGACCCGGGGGCCGCGCAGCACGCCGTACGTGCCGTAGCCGACGGTCCCGACGGCGGCGGCCGCCGCGGCGCCGCCGACGACCCGGGAGACGAAGAGCCGCCGGGAGACCTCGGCGGGGGTCGGGGAGCCGGCCGGCGGGGCCACGTCGGCCGGCTCCTCGGGGGCGGACCGCGAGACCGCTTCGGCCGACCCCTCGGGGGCGGCCGGCGCGCGTTCCGGGACCGGCACCGCCACCGGCGCCGCCGCCGCGGGCGCCGCCGCGGGCGCCTCGGCCCGCGCACGGCGGTCGAGCCGGCGGAGCAGGAGGGGTCTGACCACCTCGCCGACGGCCAGGGCGAGGGTCACGTAAAGGAGCAGCGCGAGCCACAGGTAGCCGGGCCAGGCGACCACCTGCTGGAGCACGAACGGGGCTCCGGCGCGCGACGAGGAGAGGGCCGCGAACGACAGCAGCGGCAGCACGACGACGGCGACCGTGCCCAGGCGGCGCGGCAGGCTGCCCCGCGTCGTGACGTCCCGCACGAGGCGTCGCCACACGTACCAGTGCACGGCGCCGAGCAGCGCGAGCACCACGATCAGAACCAGCAGGAAGACGACCACGCCCCGGAACCCCTCTTCTACCGCTCGCGCGGTTCTAACCGATGTCGCGGCGCGCGGCACGCACTCCACGCAACCCGAGCACTCCGATCACCGTCCCCAGGACAAAGGACGTGACGGCAAGCAGCAGATGAACCCAGAAGTAGGCCGTCGGGTCGCCGGCGTCGTCGAACGCCAGGCCACTCCCGTCGTTCCACAGGTTCTTGACGAAAGTGATCCAGATGAACCAGCTCCACACCCCGAACGCGAGCAGGAACCAGGAGACGCGACGGCTGAACTTCATGACCCCAGTATCACCGTCCGCCCCACTGGCCCCGCGGACGGGTGGACGGGCCCGGTCTGAGCGCCAGCCGGGGTTCGGATCCTTGTTCCGTACCTGTACGTTCACGACCGTGTCTGCTTCGAAGAAGACCGCTTGGGCGGTCACTGCTGCTGTTTTCCTACCGCTTCTCGTCGCCGCGCCCGCGCATGCGGACACGAAGGACGAGAAGGACAAGCAGCCCAAGCCCCCGAACGCGATGTCCTCGCTCGGCGGCCCGCTGCTCGGCAACCCCGGTACCCAGGTCAAGCTGGGGCCCGGCGCCCCGGTGCTGCCGAAGGAGCTGTCCGGACGCTCCTGGATCGTCGCGGACGCCGAGAACGGCCAGATCCTCGCCGCGCACAACGCGCACTGGCCCCTCGCCCCGGCCTCCACGCTCAAGATGCTCTTCGCGGACACCCTGCTGCCGAAGTTCCCCGACGCCCGGCTCAAGCACCTCGTCACCAACACCGACCTGGCCGGGATAGGGGCGGGCTCCAGCCTGGTCGGCATCAAGGAGAAGCAGACCTACACCGTCCACGATCTGTGGCTCGGGGTCTTCCTCCGCTCGGGCAACGACGCCGTGCACGTCCTGACCAGCATGAACAGCGGCCTGCGTCAGACCGTGAAGGAGATGAACGACCACGCGGCGGAGCTCCAGGCGCTCGACACGCACGTGGTCTCCCCGGACGGGTACGACGCCCCGGGCCAGGTCTCCTCCGCGTACGACCTGACACTCATCGCCCGCAGCGGCATGCAGAAGCCGGCCTTCCGCGAGTACGCCGCCACGCCCCGCGCCGCCTTCCCCGGCGAGCAGAAGCCGGGCAAGAAGCGCGAGACCTTCGAGATCCAGAACACCAACCGGCTGCTCACCGGTGACCTCGGCGTCGCCCCCTACCAGGGCATCGCCGGCGTCAAGAACGGCAACACCACGCACGCGGGTGCCACCTTCACGGGTGTCGCGGAGCGCAACGGCAAGGTGCTGCTCGTCACCGTGATGAACCCCTCGTCGAAGGAGCAGCACGCGGTCTACCGCGAGACCGCCCGGCTGCTCGACTGGGGCTTCGCCGCGTCCGGGAAGGTGACCCCGGTCGGCGAGCTGGTGCCGCCGCGCTCCGCCCGTACCGAGTCGACCGCCCCGGACGACGGTTCGGCCCCGGCACCGGGCAAGAACGCGCCGGACGACACCGTCCAGGCGGCCTCCGAGGAGCGCTCCGGCGGCATCGGGATCGCGCTCGGCGTGGCCGGCGGGGTCCTCGTGCTCCTCGCCGGTGCCGTCTTCCTGGTCAACCGCCGCTGGCCGCTGGCCGGGGCGGCGGGACGTCGTCGCCGTTCCCGCCGGAACCCGGACGCGGACCCGGACGTGAACCCGTAGCGGAGTCCGACCCGTCGTCGGCCACGGACTCCCCACGGGAACCCGTGGCCGTCCACGCGGCGCAGTACAGCAGCAGCTTCGCGGTGAAGTTGATCCAGAGCAGCAGGGCCACCGGCACGCCGAACGCCCCGTACATCGACTTCGACGCGACGCCCCTCATGTAGCCGCCGAGCAGCAGCTTCAGCAGCTCGAAGCCGACCGCGCCCATCAGCGCCGCCACGACGAGCCGGCGGCGCGGCGGGTGCACGCCGGGCAGCAGCGTCAGCACGTACAGCAGGATCAGGAAGTCGGCGACGACGGCGATCAGGACGGCGGCCGCCTGCAGGAAGTAGCCGCCCGCCCCCTCGCTGGAGATCCCGACCCGGTCGGCACTCCAGCCGACGGCGGTGGAGCCGAGCCAGGACGCGGCGAGCGAGGCGAGGGCCACGCCGCCGAGGCCGATGAGGATGAGCCCGTCCTTGCCCTTGAGCAGGACCGGGTTGCCCTCGATGTCGTCGAGCCCCCAGACCGCGCGCAGACACTCCCGCATGGAGCCGATCCAGCTGATGCCGGTGAGCAGCAGGATCGCGCCGGCGACGAGCCCGACGGTGCCGGCGTTGTCGACCAGCCCGCTGATGTTGAGCTGGTCGGAGATGCCGGGCACCTGGTCGCTGATCTTCTCCTCGATCTTGTCGAGCTGCTCCTTGCTGAGGAGTGCGGCCCCGACCGCCGCGGCGACCGTGATCAGCGGGAAGAGGGCGAGGAAGGACAGGAAGGTGATCGCGGCGGCGAGCCGGGTCCAGTGGGCCGCGTCGAGGGTCTCGTACGAGCGCCAGGCGTGGGTCCGCATGAGCCGGACGACCCAGGGGCCGATGACGGGGAGCTTGGTCAGCCAGTCCATGTCGTACGTCTGCCCCTCGATCCGTTCGGTGCGCGGAGAGCGCAGTACGAGAATCCCCCGCCGGGGCTCGCGTACCCGCGAGCGACATCCCGCACGCCGCGAACGGCCCCCGTACATCGCCGTCCTCCGGCGGCTACGGGGATGCTTTACCGACACTCCTTTCATCACCCATTTCGACGAACCGCTCTGCAATACCGGCATAAGCGACAGACGCGGCTATACGGTCACCCTCATGGCTGTCGAGACCCTCGTCCTGGACGACGACTGCGAAGCGATCACCGGCTGGGGACGCACCGCACCGACCCTCGCGCGCGTGCGGCGGCCCCGCGGTCACGCCGAGGTCGCCGACGCCGTCCGCTCGTCCGGGGCCCGCGGTGCGATCGCCCGCGGTCTCGGCCGCGCGTACGGCGACGCCGCGCAGAACGCCGGCGGCACCGTCCTCGACATGACCGGCCTGGACCGGATCCTCGCCGTCGACCCCACCGCCGGGCTCGTCGTCTGCGAGGCCGGCGTCAGCCTGCACCGGCTGATGGAGGCCCTGCTCCCGCTCGGCTGGTACGTCCCGGTCACCCCCGGCACCCGGTACGTGACCGTCGGCGGCGCGATCGGCGCCGACGTCCACGGCACGAACCACCCCGCCTCCGGGTCCTTCGGCCGGCACGTGACGGCGCTCGAACTCCTCACCGCCGACGGCGGGATCAGGACCGTGCTGCCCGGCACCCCGCTCTTCGACGCCACCACCGGCGGCATGGGCCTGACCGGTGTGATCCTGACCGCCACGCTTCGGCTGCTGCCCGTCGAGACCTCGCTCATGACCGTGGACACCGAGCGCGCCCCCGACCTCGACGAGACGATGGCCCGGCTCGCCGCCACCGACCGCCGGTACTCCGTCGCCCGGATCGATCTGCTCGCCCGGGGCGCCGCCACCGGCCGCGCCGTCCTCACGCACGGCGACCACACCCCGTACGACGCGCTGCCCCGCCGCCACCGGGCCCGCCGGGCACCGCTCGCGTTCCGCCCCGGACGGCTGCCCGCGCCACCGCCGTACGTGCCCGGCGGCCTCCTCGGCCGTACCACCGTCGGGCTCCTCGACGAACTCCGGTACCGCGGGGCATCCCGCGCGCGCAGCGGCGAGATCCGGTCGCTCGCCTCCTTCCTCCACCCGCTCGACGCCCGCCCGCACCGGAACCGGATCCACGGGCGCGCGGGGACCGTCCCGTACCAGTTCGTCGTCCCGTACGGGCAGGAGGAGGCACTGCGGAGGGTGGTCCGGCGGATCGCGGACCGCCGCTGCCCCGCCTTCGCCGCCGTCCTCCAGCGCTTCGGCGCGGGCGCCCCCGGCCCGCTGTCGTTCCCGCTGCCCGGCTGGACGCTCGCCCTCGACCTGCCCACCGGCCTGCCCGGACTCGGCGCCTTCCTCGACGCGCTCGACGAGGAGGTCGCGGGGGCCGGCGGCCGGGTCTATCTCGCCAGGGACTCCCGCGTACGGCCGGAGACGCTGGCCGCGATGTACCCGCGGCTCGGCGAGTTCCGGGCGCTGCGCTCCACGCTCGACCCCCGGTCCGTCCTCACCTCGGACCTCTCCCGCCGCCTCGACCTCCAGGAGTCTCCATGAAGGACGCCTTCGGTGCCCCGCAGTCCCTGCTCGTCCTCGGCGGCACCTCCGAGATCGGGCTCGCCACCGCCCGCCGGCTGATCGCCCGCCGTACCCGGACCGTCTGGCTGGCCGGGCGCCCCTCCCCCGCGCTCACCGCCGCGGCGGACTCGCTGCGGGCGCTGGGCGCGGACGTGCGCACCGTGCCCTTCGACGCCCTCGACACCGAGTCGCACGAGGAGCGCCTGGGCAAGATCTTCACCGAGGGCGACATCGACATGGTCCTGCTCGCCTTCGGGGTCCTCGGCGACCAGGCGCGCGACGAGTCCGACCCGGTCGCCGCCGTCCGCGTCGCGCAGACCAACTACACCGGCGCGGTCTCCGCCGGTCTGGTGTGCGCGGGCGCGCTCCAGGCGCAGGGGCACGGCTCGCTGGTGGTGCTCTCGTCGGTGGCGGGCGAGCGGGCCCGCCGCGCCGACTTCATCTACGGCTCGTCGAAGGCGGGGCTCGACGCCTTCGCCCAGGGCCTCGGGGACGCGCTGCACGGCACCGGGGTGCACGTCATGGTCGTACGGCCCGGGTTCGTCCGCTCGAAGATGACGGCCGGGCTCGCGGAGGGGCCGCTGGCGACCACGCCGGAGGCGGTCGCGGGCGCGATCGAGCTGGGGCTGCGGCGTCGCTCGGAGACGGTGTGGGTGCCGGGTGCGCTGCGCGTGGTGATGGCGGCGGTACGGCACGTGCCGAGGCCGCTGTTCCGGCGCCTTCCGGTGTGACGGACGGGCGTACGGGCTCATCGGCGTGCGGGCTTACCGGTGTGCGGGCTCACCGGCCTTACGGCTGTACCGGCGTGCCGGTACAGCCGTACCGCTCTAGGCCGTGGGTGTCGGCGTGTCCACCGGGCTGCCGCCCTGCGCGGGGACCGCCGAGATGGGGCGGCCGCTGCCGAACTCGTAGTCGTACAGCTTCCGCCAGACCCCGTCCGGTCCCTGCTCGTACAGCGCGAACGAGCGGCAGGTCCAGGCCGCCTCGTACCCGGCGAGCTCCTCGAACGCCCGGTCCATCCCCTCCTCGGAGATGCCGTGCGCCACGGTGACGTGCGGGTGGTACGGGAACTGGAGCTCACGCACGAGGGGGCCCGCCTCGTCCCGGATCCGGTGCTGGAGCCGGTTGCAGAAGGGCACGCCCTCCTGCAGCTTCACGAAGACGACCGGGGAGAGCGGGCGGAAGGTCCCGGTGCCCTTGAGGCGCACGGGGAACGGCTGGTGGTCGGCGGCGACACCCGCGAGGTGCGCCTCGATCTCCGGCAGCCGCTCCTCGGCGACCTCCGTCGGCGGGACCAGCGTGACGTGCGTGGGGATGCCGTACGCGGCAGGGTCCCCGAAGCCGACGCGCCGCTCCTGGAGCAGGCTGCCGTAGGGCTCCGGGACCGCGATCGAAACGCCGAGCGTTACGGTCCCCACGTCGTTCTCCTCCGTCGTCGGTCGACTTGTGTCGGGTGGTCCAGCCGCCAGTGTGCGGCCTCCACCACCCTTTGGGCCAGGGTCCTTGGTCTCAGTGCTTGGCCGGCAGGAAGCCGATGCGCTCGTACGTCTGCGCCAGCGTCTCCGCGGCGACCGCGCGGGCCTTCTCGGCTCCCTTGGCCAGGACCGAGTCCAGCGTCTCCGGGTCGTCCAGGTATTCCTGGGTGCGGGTCCGGAACGGAGTGACGAAGTCCACCATGACCTCGGCGAGATCCGTCTTCAGCGCGCCGTACATCTTGCCCTCGTAGCTCTTCTCCAGGTCCTCGACGGAGGTGGAGGTGAGGGTGGACATGATGGTGAGCAGGTTGGAGACGCCGGCCTTGTTCGCCGGGTCGAAACGGATCACCGTCTCGGTGTCGGTGACCGCGCTCTTGACCTTCTTGGCGGTGGTCTTCGGGTCGTCCAGGAGGTTGATGAGGCCCTTCGGCGTGGACGCCGACTTGCTCATCTTGATCGCCGGGTCCTGGAGGTCGTAGATCTTCGCCGTCTCCTTGAGGATGTACGGCGCCGGGATCGTGAACGTCTCGCCGAAGCGGCCGTTGAAGCGCTCCGCGAGGTCACGGGTCAGCTCGATGTGCTGGCGCTGGTCCTCGCCGACGGGGACCTGGTTGGCCTGGTAGAGCAGGATGTCCGCGACCTGCAGGATCGGGTACGTGAAGAGGCCGACGGTGGCGCGGTCGGCGCCCTGCTTGGCGGACTTGTCCTTGAACTGGGTCATGCGGGAGGCCTCGCCGAAGCCGGTGAGGCAGTTCATGACCCAGCCGAGCTGGGCGTGCTCGGGGACGTGGCTCTGGACGAACAGGGTGCAGCGCTCGGGGTCGAGACCGGCGGCGAGCAGCTGGGCCGCGGCCAGCCGGGTGTTGGCGCGCAGCTCGGCGGGGTCCTGCGGGACCGTGATCGCGTGCAGGTCGACGACCATGTAGAAGGCGTCGTGGGTCTCCTGGAGGGCGACCCACTGGCGGACGGCGCCGAGGTAGTTGCCGAGGTGGAACGAGCCTGCCGTGGGCTGGATTCCGGAGAGCACGCGGGGAACGTCAGAGGCCATGCACATCATTCTCTCAGGTGTGGGAACCGATCCCGGACTGCCGGTGTATCAAGAGTGTGAGGACGCGGGAGGGGGGCCTGGTCGACGACGAGGCCGCGGTGATCGCACGGGTACGCGCCGGGGAGCCGGAGGCGTACGCGGCGCTGGTCCGCGCGCACACGGCGGTCGCGCTGAGAGCGGCGGTGGCGTGCGGCGCGGGCGCGGAGGCCGAGGACGTGGTGCAGCAGGCGTTCTTCAAGGCGTACCGCTCGCTCGGGCGCTTCCAGGAGGGCTCGGCGTTCCGGCCGTGGCTGCTGCGGATCGTCGTCAATGAGACCAGGAACACAGTGCGGTCGGCGGGTCGGCAGCGGGCCGTCGCCGACCGGGAGGCGGACCTGCTCGGGGGCGAGCCGCGGATACCGGAGTCGGCCGACCCGGCGGTCGCGGCGGTCGAGCGGGAGCGGAGCAGACGGCTCCTCGACGCGCTCGACGGGCTGGGCGAGGACCACCGGCAGGTGGTGATCCACCGCTATCTGCTCGAACTGGACGAGACGGAGACGGCCCAGGCGCTGGGCTGGCCGAGAGGGACGGTGAAGTCCCGGCTGAGCCGGGCGCTGAAGAAGCTGGGGCTGGTGCTCGGGGAGAGCCTGACGGAAGGACCGGAGGGAGGTGAGGGGCGTGGCTGACGAGGGTCTGCCGGACGAGCTGAGGGAGCTGGGACGGCGGCTGCGGGTGCCTGACGTGGACGGGGAGTCGATGGCCGAGCGGGTGCTCGCCCAGCTCCTCGCCGAGCAGGTGCCGACGCCGGTGCCGGTCCGCCGTCGACGGCAGGCGTGGGCGTCGGTGCGGGGCTGGGCGCGGGCGCGGTGGCGGGCTCTGGTCGCGGGCCTGACCGGGGTGCTGATCGTCCTGGTGCTCACCCCGCCGGTGCGGGCGGCGGTCGCGGAGTGGTTCGGCTTCGGCGGGGTCGCCGTGCGCTACGACCCGGAGGGGCGGCACGTCCCTGCCGGGGGCCCGGTGCCGGGGTGCCCGGATCCGGTGCCGCCGGCGGAGGCCGGGCGGCTCGCGGGGTTCGAGCCGCTGATACCGAGGGCGCTCGGCGCTCCGGACGCGATGGCGGTGACGGGGTCGGCCGAGCGGGGCCGGGCGGTGATCAGTCTGTGCTGGCGCGACGGGGAGCGGACCGTCCGGTTGGACGAGTTCCCGGCGCGGCTGGACATCGGCTTCGCCAAGCAGGTGCGGACGCAGCCGGAGTGGGTCGATCTTCCGGACGGCGCGCAGGGGTACTGGTTCGCGGCGCCGCATCTGCTGACGTTCCCGATGACGGACGGGACGGGCTCGGCCTGGACCCATGAGGTCCGCACCGCGGGCCCCACGCTCCTCTGGACGAGGAACGGGGGCGCGCTCACCTTCCGTCTGGAGGGCATACCGGACCGTGAGGAGGCCCGGCGGACGGCGGAGTCGGTCGGCGGCTGACGGGCGGGGGCGGCCCCGAGCGGGCTGGACCGGCAGGGCGGGCCCGAGCGGCTGGACCGACAGGGCGGGCCCGGCCGGGCCGCCCCTGGGGTTGGCCGCCCGGGCGCCGCCGCGGGGGTCAGACCGGGAGGCCCGGGGCCGGGAAGGCGGTCAGAAGGTCGGCGACCTCCGCGCGGACGGCGGCGAGGGCCTGCTCGTCGCCCGTGCCGGCGGCCGCGACACCGCGGTCGATCCAGTCGGCGACCTGGTCCATGTGCTCCGTGGTGAGGCCGCGGGAGGTGAGGGAGGGGGTGCCGATGCGGATGCCCGAGGGGTCGAACGGCTTCCGGGGGTCGTAGGGGACGGTGTTGTAGTTGACGACGATGCCCGCCCGGTCGAGGGCCTTCGCGGCGATCTTGCCGGGGACCTGCTTGGGGGTGAGGTCCATCAGGATCAGGTGGTTGTCGGTGCCGCCGGACACGAGGTCGAAGCCGCGGGCCAGGAGCGCCTCGGCGAGGGCCTTGGCGTTGGCGACGACGGCGTGGGCGTAGTCACGGAAGGAGGGCAGGGACGCCTCGCGGAGGGCGACGGCGATGGCGGCGGTGGTCTGGTTGTGCGGGCCGCCCTGGAGGCCGGGGAAGACGGCCTTGTCGAGGGCCTTGGCGTGCTCCTCGCGGGACATCAGCATGGCGCCGCGCGGGCCGCGCAGGGTCTTGTGGGTGGTCGTGGAGATGACGTCCACGTACGGGACCGGGGACGGGTGGGCGCCGCCCGCGATCAGGCCGGCGATGTGGGCGACGTCGGCGACGAGCACGGCGCCGGCCTCGCGGGCGATCTCGCCGAAGGCGGCGAAGTCGATCGTGCGGGGCAGCGCGGTGCCACCGCAGAAGATCACCTTGGGGCGTTCCTTGAGGGCGAGGTCGCGGACCTCGTCGAAGTCGATGAGGCCGGTGTCCTGGCGGACGCCGTACTGGACGCCGCGGAACCACCTGCCGGTGGCGGAGACGCCCCAGCCGTGGGTGAGGTGGCCGCCCATGGGCAGGGCCATGCCCATGACGGTGTCGCCGGGCTCGGCGAAGGCGAGGTAGACGGCGAGGTTGGCCGGGGAGCCGGAGTAGGGCTGGACGTTGGCGTGGTCGACGCCGAAGACGGCCTTGGCGCGCTCGACGGCGAGGGTCTCGACCTGGTCGATGTTCTGCTGGCCCTCGTAGTAGCGGCGGCCGGAATAGCCCTCGCTGTACTTGTTCTGGAGGACGGTGCCGGAGGCTTCGAGGACGGCGGCGGAGACGTAGTTCTCGCTGGGGATGAGGCGCAGGGTCTCGGCCTGGAGACGTTCCTCGGCGCCGACGAGGGCGGCGAGCTCGGGGTCGGCGGCGGCGAGCGCGGGGTGCGTGGACGGGTGCTGCGGCGTGGTCATGGTGGTGTCCTCCGGGCGTCGGTGGGCCCCGGGGCACTGCGTGAGAGGCGCGGCGCCACCCGGGACTTCGGTCCCGTGACGCCCAGGCGGGCGGCGTCTCGTGTGGTCTGCCGCGCACGGCTCCCCCGGGGTCGCTTCCCCGTGCGCCAGTCGCCGTGCGTGTTTTCAGAGTAGCGGGCGCGCCGCGCGCGAGGTTTCCCGGTCCGGCATCCGAGCGACGATAGAAACAGGGGCCACAACCCCCTCGTCGGGGTCATCCCCCGAGCCCGCAGGACGAACGGAGATCCCGTGTCGAGCACACAAGACGCGATCGCTTCGGCGGAGGCGCACAGCGCACACAACTACCACCCCCTGCCGGTCGTCGTCGCTTCGGCGGACGGCGCCTGGATGACCGATGTCGAGGGGCGCCGCTATCTCGACATGCTCGCCGGTTACTCGGCGCTCAACTTCGGGCACGGCAACCGGCGTCTGATCGACGCGGCGAAGGCGCAGCTGGAGCGGGTGACGCTGACGTCGCGTGCCTTCCACCACGACCGGTTCGCCGAGTTCTGCACCCGGCTCGCCGAGCTGTGCGGGAAGGAGGCGGTGCTGCCGATGAACACCGGCGCGGAGGCGGTCGAGACGGCCGTGAAGACCGCCCGGAAGTGGGGGTACGAGGTGAAGGGCGTGCCGGACGGGCACGCGAAGATCGTGGTGGCGGCGAACAACTTCCACGGCCGGACGACGACGATCGTCGGCTTCTCCACGGACCACGAGGCGCGGGACCACTTCGGTCCGTACACGCCGGGGTTCGAGATCGTGCCGTACGGGGACCTGACGGCGATGGAGGCGGCGGTCACCGAGAACACGGTGGCGGTGCTGCTCGAACCGATCCAGGGCGAGGCGGGTGTCCTGGTCCCGCCGGCGGGCTATCTGGCGGGGGTGCGGGAGCTGACCCGGCGGCGGAACGTGCTGTTCATGGCGGACGAGATCCAGTCGGGTCTGGGCCGGACGGGCCGGACGTTCGCGTGCGAGCACGAGGGCGTGGTGCCGGACGTGTACATCCTGGGGAAGGCGCTGGGCGGCGGGGTGGTGCCGGTCTCGGCGGTGGTCGCCGACCGGGATGTGCTCGGGGTGTTCCGGCCGGGTGAGCACGGGTCGACGTTCGGCGGGAATCCGCTGGCCTGCGCGGTGGCCCTGGAGGTGATCGCGATGCTGCGGACGGGCGAGTACCAGGAGCGGGCGGCGGAGCTGGGCGAGCACCTGCACGCGGAACTGGGGCTGCTCGTGGGCGGCGGGGCGGTGGAGGCGGTGCGCGGTCGCGGGCTGTGGGCCGGGGTGGACATCGCGCCGTCGCACGGCACGGGCCGGGAGATCTCGGAGAAGCTGATGAAGCGGGGTGTCCTGGTGAAGGACACCCATGGTTCGACGATCCGGATCGCGCCGCCGCTGGTCATCTCGAAGGAGGACCTGGACTGGGGTCTGGAGCAGCTGAGGGGTGTGCTGTCGGAGGAGTGACGAAGTCCGCTTGAGGGGACGGCGGACGCGGGCCGGGACGAGGCAACTCGGACCATTGACACGACAGTTGGTCTAGGCCAATGATGCCGCCATGTCGAGACTCCGCCTGCGTCACGCCGTGCGTGCCGCGCTCGCCGCCCTCGTCCCCCTCGCGCTCCTCGGCGCGGTCACCGGACCCGCGCACGCCGCCCCGAGGGCGGCCTGGCCCGAGCCCGTCCCGGTGGTCTCGCACATCGAGACCACCGACCCGGTCGTCTTCATCACCATCGACGACGGCTGGTTCCACGACCCCGCCGCGGCGAAGCTGCTGCTCGACCGGCGGGTGCCCGCCTCGCTCTTCCTGCTGCCCGGCGCCTACTCGTACGACTCCGGCTACTTCCACACCCTGCTGAACCAGGGCCCCTCCCGCGTCGAGAACCACACCGTCGACCACCCGGACCTGACCACCCTCGACGCCGCCGGCCAGAAGGCGGAGGTCTGCGGGGCGCGCGACCGGCACCTCGCGCGGTTCGGCGACGGCCCGCGGCTGCTCCGGCCGCCGTACGGCGTGTACGACGCGACCACCCGGGCCACGGCCCGCGCCTGCGGGGCGAAGGCGGTGGTGACCTGGACGTACGACCTCACCACCTGGGGCCGATGGACCCCGCCGACGCCGGCCCTCAAGGCCGGCGACATCGTCCTGCTGCACTTCAACGAGACGCTGGAGCAGGACCTGACGCGGGCCCTCGCGGCGGCCGAGGCCGCGGGCCTGCGGCCGGCGCCGCTCAGGGACTACGTCCCGGAGTAGGCGGGAGGCCCCTAAAGGATCACGTGCGGGAGGAAGCGGGCGTACTCGTCGGTGACGAGGCCCGCCGACTCCCGGATGCCGAGTCCCGCCGCCTCGTCCTCGACGACCCACGCGCCGAGCACCACCCGGTTGCCGTCGAAGTCGGCCAGCGGGGCCAGCTCCTGGTAGCAGCAGGGCTCCCCGTCCCGTACGAACGGCTCCGTGCCGGCCTCGTGCAGGGTGACGCCCGCGCCCTCGCGGCCGAGCAGCGGCTTGGCGACCCAGCCGGTGGTCGTGGCGAGTTCACGCGGCCCGTCGAGGTAGGCGGGCAGCAGGTTGGGGTGGTCCGGGTACAGCTCCCACAGGATCGCCAGGAGCGCCTTGTTGGAGAGCAGCATCTTCCAGGCGGGCTCGATCCAGCAGGTGGTGCCGGTGCCGCCGCCGTTGTCGAGGGTGTCCAGGACGTGCCGGCCGAAGCGGTCGGTGGTCAGCCACTCCCAGGGGTAGAGCTTGAAACAGCTGCGGATGAACCGGAGCCGGTCGTCCACGAAACGACGCGAGAGCCGGTCCCAGCCGATCCGCTCCACGGAGAGCGCCTCGGTCTCCAGCCCGGCCTGCTGGGCGGTCTCGCGCAGATACGCGACCGTCATCAGGTCCTCGCCGAGCTCGTCGCCGTCCGAGTGCACGAAGTGGAGGGGGCCTGGAGGCAGCAGACGGGCCTGCTTCCGCCATGCGTCGACGAGCCGTTCGTGGAGGGAGTTCCACTGGTCGGCGCCGGGGAAGCGCTCCTCCATCCAGAACCACTGCGGGCTCGCGGCCTCCACGAGCGAGGTGGGGGTGTCGGCGTTGTACTCCAGCATCTTGGCCGGGCCGCCGCCGCCGTACCGCAGGTCGAACCGCCCGTAGAGGGAGGGGAGTTCGGCGCGCCGCCGCCAGGACTCGGCGACCAGGGACGCGAGCTTCGGATCGGTGATCCCCAGCTCGGCGAACCGGTCCCGCTCGACGATGTGCGCGGCCGCGGCGAGGCACATCGCGTGCAGTTCCTCGACGACCTCTTCGAGGGCCTCGACCTCGGGCAGGCTGAAGGAGTAGTACGCGCTCTCGTCCCAGTACGGACGCAGCGAACCGTCCGGGTAGCGGGTCAGCGGGTAGACGAGCCCCTGCTCCTCCACCGTCTCCTGCCAGCCCGGCCGGGGCTCGATGGTGTGCCGTCGCATGTGCCGGACCTCTCTCAGCCGCCGCCGGAACCGGAGCAGCCGAAGCCGCCGGTGTCGACGGCCTTCATGTCGAAGCTGCCGCCGCTCACGCGGTTGTCACGTATGGAGCCGCCGTAGTAGTACGAGCCCCGGTGGGTGGTGCCGCCGTCGTCGTCGTCGCTGCCGCCGCCGCTCTCGCACTCGTAGCTGGGCAGCGTCTCCCGGGTCACCGGGTCCACGCACCGCTTGTCCGGGTCGGAACCGCACGCGGTGATCGTCGCCGCGAGCACACCCATCCCGCCGAGCACCACCGTGCTCGACCTCAGCCTCCGCATGTCCCTGGCCCTCCCCTTCGCAGTCGCGACCGCACAGTGTAGGCCGGTCAATTCCAGCCGCAGCGCCTAGAGTCATTTCGTGCTACTCGGGATGATTTGTGCGCTCGCCTCGTCCGTCTGCTTCGGCGCGGCCTCCGTTCTCCAGGCGATGGGGGCCCGCGCCACGACACCGGGGACCGGGGGTGGGGTCGACATCGCGCTGATGGGGCGGGTGTTGCGGCAGTGGCGGTACCTCGCCGGCCTCAGCATGGACGGCCTCGGGTTCGTCCTGCAGATCGTGGCCCTGCGGACCCTGCCCATCTACGTCGTCGGCGCGGCCCTCGCCGCGAGCCTGGCGGTCACGGCGGTCATCGCCTCCCGGGTGCTGCGGGTGCGGCTCAGCCGGGTGGAGTGGACGGCGGTGGGCGTGGTCTGCGCGGGGCTGGCGCTGCTGGCCCTCGCCTCCGGCAAGGAGGGCCACCAGGACGGCCCCCCGTGGCTGCCCTGGGCGCTGCTCGCCTGCGCCTTCGGGGTGCTGCTGCTCGGCGTCGCGGGCGGGCGGCTGCCGGCGAGACCCCGCGCCCTCGTCCTCGGTCTGGGAGCGGGCTTCGGCTTCGGGGTGGTGGAGGTGGCGGTCCGGCTGATCGACGGCATCGACTTCGCCGATCCGGTCTGGTACGCGCTCCTGGTGGGCGGCGGGGCCGCGTTCGTCCTGCTGACCTCGGCGCTCCAGCGCGGCTCGGTGACCACGGCGACGGCGGGCGCGGTGCTCGGCGAGACGATCGGGCCCGCGATCATCGGGGTGGCCTGGCTCGGCGACACCACCCGGGAGGGCCTCGGCTGGCTCGCGGTCACCGGCTTCGCGATCGCCGTGGCGGGCTCCCTGACCCTGGCCCGCTTCGGCGAGCCGCCGGAGGTCGACGAGACCGGGCGGACGGTGGAGGCGGGGGCGAGGGAACCGGGCGTGGGCGGGGCCTCGGGACCGGGCTCCGGCACGGCCGGCGGCCGGGGCCGGGACGCCGCCTCCTAGGCCCTGTCGCCGACAGGGCCTAGGCTCCTGACGCCTGTGGGAGCACCCGGCACAGGGCCTGGAGGGCGCCCTGCCAGGCGCTGTCCGGGGGCGTCGCGTAGCCGACGACGAGGCCGTCCAGGGTCGCCGGCACCGTCGGACGGCGGAACTGGTTGACGCCCTGGACCGCGAGGCCGTTCCAGGCGGCGGCCCGCAGCACCTCCTGCTCCGTGCCGGGCGGCAGGGCCAGGACGGCGTGGAGGCCGGCCGCGATCCCTCTGACCCTCGTCTCCGGCGAGTGCGCGGCCACCGCCGCCACCAGCTGGTCGCGGCGCCGCCGGTAGCGCAGCCGCATCGCCCGTACGTGCCGGTCGTACGCCCCCGAGCCCAGGAACTCCGCGAACGCCAGCTGGTCCGGCGCGCTGGACACCCAGTCCACGACGCCCTTCGCCGCCACGACCTCGCCGACCAGGCTCTCCGGCAGCACCATCCACGCGATCCGCAGCCCCGGGGCGAGGGACTTGCTGGCGGTGCCGAGGTGGACGACCCGCTCGGGATCGAGTCCCTGGAGGGCGCCGACCGGCTGCCGGTCGTACCGGAACTCCCCGTCGTAGTCGTCCTCCAGGACGAAACCACCCGAGGCCCGCGCCCAGTCGACGACCGCCGCACGCCGGTCCGGGGGCAGGGCGCCGCCCAGCGGGAACTGGTGGGCGGCCGTCATCAGGACGGCTCCCGCCCGGCCGAGGGGGCCGGACTCCTCGACCCGGGTGCCGCGTTCGTCGAAGGGCAGGACCGGGGTGCCGAGGCCAGCGCCGGTGAGGAGGTCGGCGTGGAGGCCGAGCCCGTACGACTCGATCGCGACGTCACGGACGCCCCGGCTCCGCAGGACCTGCCCGATCAGCATCAGACCGTGCACGAAGCCCGCGCAGACGACGATCCGTTCGGGCCGGGCGTACACCCCCCGCGCGCGGGCCAGGTACTCGGCGAGGACGGTGCGCAGTTCGATCCGGCCGCGCGGATCGCCGTACCCGAAGGCCTCGTTGGGGGCGGCGGTGAGCGCCCGCCGGTACGCCTTGAGCCACTCGGCACGCGGGAAGGACGCCAGGTCGGGGGTGCCGGCCTTGAGGTTGTGCGCGGGCGTGGCGGGCCGGGGCAGCGGGCGCGCGGGAGAGGCTGCGGCGGACCCGGTCCCCGGTCGGGGCTCCGTACGGCGGGGCTCCGCGCGACGGGGTCCGGAACGGCGAGGCTCGGGACGCGGAGGCACCGCGCGGCGGGGCTCGGCGCGGCGGGCGACCCGGGTGCCGGAGCCCTGCCGGGCCGTGAGCCAGCCTTCGGCGACGAGTTCGGCGTAGGCGTCGGCGACGGTGTTGCGGGCCATGCCGAGGTCCGCGGCGAGCGACCGGGAGGACGGCAGCCGGGTGCCCGCCTCCAGACGCCCGCTGCGCACCGCCTCCCGCAGCGCGTCCATGAGGCCGGCCCGCAGCCGCGGACCGCGCAGTTCCAGATGGAGATCGGCCCCGAAAGTGGCCCACTCGTTCGCCATGTGAATGGACCATACTCCTGAGCCACCTCGCTCGTACGGTGAAGACATGACCACGCACACGCACCCCCTCGACATCCTCGACACCACCGCGCCGACCGAGTACGCCCACGAGCACGCCCCGCGTCTCCCCCTCGCCGAGCGCGTCCCCGAGTTCTACCGGGCGATGCTTCGCCTGGAGACGGCGGCGGCGAAGGACATCGACCCGACCCTGTACCACCTGATCAAGATCCGGGCCTCGCAGATCAACCGCTGCGCCTTCTGCATCGACATGCACTCCAAGGACGCACTGGCCGAGGGCGAGACCGTCGAGCGGATCGTGCAGCTCTCCGCCTGGGACGAGTCCCGGCACTTCTACACCGAGCGGGAGCTCGCCGCCCTCGCCCTGACCGAGTCCGTCACCGTCCTCACCGACGGCTTCGTCCCCGACGAGGTGTACGCGCGCGCCGCACGGCACTTCGACGAGACCGAGCTCGCCCGCGTCATCGGCGCGATCGTCGTCATCAACGCGTGGAACCGGATCGCCGTCACCACCCGGATGACGCCCGGCCACTACACCCCGCGCAGCGCATGAGCACGACCGGAAGCGGGACCGGAACCGGCGGCACGTCCGGGAGCAGGGCCGCGGGCTCGGCGGCCCAGCTCCTCCGCGGCCTCCACCGGGACCGGCCGGCCGGCGCTCCGCTGGTGCTGCCGGGCCCGTGGGACGCGGTGAGCGCCCGCGCCTTCGAGGCGGCCGGGTTCCCGGCGCTCGCGACGCCGAGCGCCGGGATCGCCGCCTCCCTCGGGTACGAGGACGGGGCGACCCCGGCGGCGGAGATGTTCGCCGCCGTGACCCGGATCGTCCGGGCCGTATCCGTACCCGTGACGGCGGACCTGGAGGGCGGCTACGGGCTGTCGGCGCACGAACTGGTGCAGCGCGTACGGGAGTCGGGGGCCGTCGGTGTGAACCTGGAGGACACCGGGCCGAACGGTGAACTCAAGGACCCGCGGGCGCACGCCGAGTGGCTGGCTGAGGTACGGGCCGCGGCGGGCCCCGGACTCTTCGTCAACGCGCGCGTGGACACGTACATCCGCAGGACGCCAGAACCGCTGGCGGCGTCCATCGCCCGCGCCCGGCTCTACGCGGAGGCCGGGGCGGACGGCGTCTACCCGATCGCCGCCCCGCCCGCGGACCTCCCGGCCCTGCGCGCAGCCCTCGGCGACCTGCCGCTCAACGCGCTGGCCGCACCGGACCGCGGCACGTCCTTCGCCGAACTCGGCCGGCTCGGCGCGACCCGGATCACCTTCGGCGACGGCCTGCTCCTGCGCACGCGGGACGACCTGGCCGCGCTGGCGACGAAGCTCCGCGAGGAGACGGCGGGTTGAGGCGCCCGCGCGCCACGCCGAGCGGCGCCCGTACGGCAATCGCCTGGCAGCACCCTGACGGACGCCGCCGAGCGGAACCACCCGTACGGCATCCCGAGCGACACACCCGTGCGACACGCCCGTACGGCACCCCCCGAGCGGCACCCCGCGCGGCACCCCGCGCGGGCCCCGCTCGTCTCAGCCGCCGAGCAGCGCGCCGGCCGCCTGTCCGACGGCCACGCCCGAGGCGAGGATGCCGGTCACCGCGCCCGCGTCCGTGAGGGCGCGGCGCACCCGGGTGAGCCGGCTCGCGTCCGCGCGGCCCGTGCTCTCGATCTCGTCCTCGGCGTCGGAGAGTTCACCGTCCAGAGCGGCCGTCCGCTCCGTGGGGACGATCCCGGCCAGGTCGGCACGGAGCCGGCGGATGGCCTGGAGGAGCTCCTCCTGCCGGGGGTCACGGCCCGCCGTGGCCCCGTGCCCCGTACTGGTGACGGTGTTGTGGTCGCCGATGGTGACGTTGCCCCCGGTGTTGGTGACGTGGATGCCGCCCGCGGTGTTCCCGGTCCCGGTCACGATTCCTCCGATGCAGCCGACGGCTCCGGCGCCTCTGACGCTCAACCAGCCCAGCCTACGGCCGGCCCGGGGTCCCGTTCCGGAGCATGAGAAACGGCGCCCCCGAGCCGTACGGTCGGTCGTACGGTTCGGGGGCGCCGGGCGCGTGGAGCGGGGACTCAGATGAGGCCGAGCTCGCGGACCGCGTCGCGCTCCTCGGCGAGCTCCGCGACCGAGGCGTCGATGCGGCTGCGCGAGAAGTCGTTGATGTCCAGGCCCTGGACGATCTCGTACGTACCGTCGGTGCAGGTGACGGGGAAGGAGGAGATGAGACCCTCCGGGACGCCGTACGAACCGTCCGACGGGATGCCCATGGAGGTCCAGTCGCCCGCGGCGGTGCCGTTGACCCAGGTGTGGACGTGGTCGATGGCGGCGTTCGCGGCCGAGGCGGCGGAGGACGCGCCACGGGCCTCGATGATCGCGGCGCCGCGCTTGGCGACGGTCGGGATGAAGGTGTCGGCCAGCCACGCCTCGTCGCTGACGACCTCGGCGGCGTTCTTGCCGGCGATCTCCGCGTGGAAGATGTCCGGGTACTGGGTCGCCGAGTGGTTGCCCCAGATGGTGAGGCGCTTGATGTCCTCGACGGACGCGCCGGTCTTCGCCGCGAGCTGCGAGAGCGCGCGGTTGTGGTCCAGGCGGGTCATGGCGGTGAAGCGCTCGGCCGGCACGTCCGGGGCGGCGGCCTGGGCGATCAGGGCGTTGGTGTTGGCCGGGTTGCCGACGACGAGGACCTTGATGTCGTCCGCGGCGTGGTCGTTGATGGCCTTGCCCTGCGGCTTGAAGATGCCGCCGTTGGCGGCCAGCAGGTCGCCGCGCTCCATGCCCTTGGTACGCGGGCGGGCGCCGACGAGCAGCGCGACGTTCGCACCCTCGAAGCCCTTGTTCGGGTCGTCGAAGATGTCGATGCCCTTGAGCAGCGGGAAGGCGCAGTCGTCGAGCTCCATGGCGGTGCCCTCGGCGGCCTTCACGCCCTGCGGGATCTCGAGGAGGCGCAGCTTGACCGGCACGTCCGCGCCGAGCAGGTGGCCGGAGGCGATGCGGAAGAGCAGCGCGTAGCCGATCTGGCCGGCCGCGCCGGTCACGGTGACATTCACGGGAGTGCGGGTCATGGCGATCTCCGTAAGACAGCTGGCGGTGGGGGTCCCTGCCCCTGGTGCGGGATAGCTCTCTTGATCGATCGGTGTCTCGACATGAAGAGATATCCAGCGGTCAGGCTATCCGACCCGGGCCCCGGTGAATCCCCACCCCCTTGTGGTCCGGCTCACTGCCGCCCGTCCGCGCGGCCGCGGTCACCCGTCCGCGGAGGCGCTCACGGGCTGGTGGTGCAGCCTTCGCTGCCGTCGGCGAGCCGCCCACAGGCCCGTGCGGCCGTACCGGAAGGGACGGCGACCATCGGCGTGTACGCGTCGGTCTCCTTCGCCGCGGTGTCGGTGCCGGCGGCGACGGTCGCGCGTCGCTCGGCGTCCCCGGCGCGGATCGTCACCGTGTCCCGGGGCGCGCCGCCGGTGAGCCGGGCCCAGGCAGCCCCGCAGGTCTCGCTGTAGCGGACCTCGACCTGCGAGGCGCCGACGGCGGCGCGCGCGACGGTGGTGGCGAGGGGGCCGCCGCACCCCATGGCTTCCGGGTCCTGCCCCGTGCAGTCGGGTCCCGCGCACTGCACGCCCGGGGGCAGGTCGGTGGGCCGGCTGCTGGGCGGGGCGGTGGTGGTGGGCGGGGCGGCCGCCTTGTCGCCCTCGCCCGGCCCCTCGGAACCCCCGAGGTCGACGAGGAGCAGGGCGGCGGTGACGACGAGCAGCGCGCCGACGACGCCGGTGACGGCGAGCAGGACCTTGCGGCGGCCGGAGTCGGGGGTGCGCGCGGGGGGCGCGTCAGGAGCGGGGTGACGGGGCGGGGGCACGGTGGCGCCGGGGGCGGGCGCGGGAGTGCCGGGGGCGGGGGTTCCGGGGGCGGGCGCGCCTGGGGCCGGTGTGCCGGAGGCTCGTGTGCCGGAGGCCGGGAGGGGAGCCGCCGGGCGGGGCCGGTCCAGGCGCCGGATCTCCATGGTGCGGTCGTCACCACCGGGACCGCGGCGGCGGCCGCCGTCGCCGTCCTCGGGCTCGGGCTCGGGCTCGGGCTCGGGCTTGGGTTCAGGCTCGGGCTCTGTCCGCCGCTCACCGCCCCCGTCCCCGCCCCTGCCCGCGTCCGCTTCCCCCACCGGCGCGGGGGTGCGGGCCCAGGCGCGCTGCGCACGCTCCCAGTCGGTCGCGAGGGCCGCCGGGTCGCTTCCTGTCACCTCGGCGAGTGCCACGACGGCGCTCCGGGGCACGGACCGACGGGCGTTCAGATACGCGTCCCACACCGGGCGTTCGTGCCCGGTGCGCTCGGCGACGGCCGTGACGCCGAGGCCGCTGCGGTCGACGAGACGACGGAGCCGTTCCGTGAACGCGCGGACGTCCGGATCGAGTTCTTCCGGCAGCGTCTTCCAGCCAGGCATGGCGGCCCCCCTTGTCCCGTGCCTCCCGCGTCTCCCCTGCTCCACCGAAGGATGGCAGGTCCGGGGGCGATGCGCGCCCCGGATGCGCAGCCGAGGTACCGGAATGGTCACTTCCGTGCCACAGGGGCACGCCGGACCTTGAACGAACCTTGGCACGTACATGACTCTTGATCGCAGCGGGGGGGGGGGGGGGGGGGGGGGGGGGGGGGGGGGGGGGGGGGGGGGCGGGCCCCCCCCCCAGGCCGCGGCCGTGCGGGATGCGGTTGGCGCAGACGACCTCGAGGCCGCGCGGCTGTCCGCCGAGCAGGTCGAAGGCGGTGCGCAGGGAGCGTAC
>NZ_JBVHZJ010000095.1:0-23369 GCF_055574655.1 Streptomyces sp. NPDC029956
CAGCACCGGCTGTTCCTGGAGTGTGCGTGGCAGGGGCTGGAGCATGCGGGCATCGTCCCCGCGGCCTTCGACGGAGACATCGCCGTCTTCGGCGGTACGGGGAACGGCGGGTACCACAGCGGCGAGGTGACCGATCTGTCGTCGTTCTACCGGTCCATGATCGGTGGCCGGAACGACTTCGTCGCGACGCGTGTGGCGCACAAGCTGGATCTGACCGGGCCGGCGATGACGGTCCAGACGGCGTGTTCGACGGGTCTGGTGACGGCTCACCTGGCGCGGGAGAGCCTGCTGCGCGGCGAGTCCGACATCGCGTTGATCGGTGCTTCGTCGCTCACCTTCCCGCTGGAGCACGGCTATCTCCATCAGGACGGGCTCGTGGTCTCCCGCGACGGTCACTGCCGCGCCTTCGACGCCGACGGCGACGGCACCGTGGGGAGCGACGGCGTCGGTGTGGTCGTGCTGCGCCGGCTGTCGGACGCGCTGGCGGCGGGTGACACGGTCTACGCGGTGATCCGGGGCAGTGCGATCAACAACGACGGTTCGGACAAGGTCGCGTTCATGGCGCCGAGTGTCGCTGGTCAGAGTCGTGTGATCGCGGCGGCGCAGGCCGTCGCGGGCACGGCACCGGCCTCGATCGGGCTGATCGAGGCGCACGGGACGGCGACGGCGATCGGTGACCCGATGGAGGTCCAGGCGCTGCAGGAGGTGTTCGGCGGTGCCTCGCGCGAGGAGCCGTGCGTGATCGGGTCGGTGAAGACGAACATCGGGCACACCGACACCACGGCGGGCATCGCGGGTCTGATCAAGGCGGCGCTGTGTCTGCACCACCGGACGCTGGTGCCCAGCCTCCACTACACCCGTCCCAACCCCGGCATGGGGCTGGACGAGCGCCTGTTCCGGGTGAACACCGAGCTCACCGCCTGGCAGAGCGCCACCCCGCGCCGGGCCGGAGTCTCCTCCTTCGGCATCGGTGGCACCAACGCCCACCTCGTCCTCGAAGAAGCCCCCGCACACCACGAAACCCCCACACCCCACGAAACCCCCACACACCACGGAACCACCGACCCGGCGCACCACCACCCGGAGCACGACCGCCCCGAACAGCCCGAGGAGGCGGCGTACCCGGTCGTCGTATCGGGTCGCGACCGGGCGGCCCTCGCCGAGCAGGCGGGACGATGGGCGGACTGGCTGCGTGAGCACCCCGAACTGCGGATGCGGGACGTGGCGCGCACGGCGGCCGAACGACGTACCCACTTCGCGGAGCGGGCGAGCGTGACGGCCCGGAACGTCACCGAACTGGTCGAAGGCCTGACGGCCCTGGCCGAGGACCGCTCCCACGAGCGAGTGCTGCGCGGTACGGCGGTGCCGCGGGGCCGGACGGTGTTCGTCTTCCCCGGCCAAGGCGCGGACTGGGACGGTATGGGCCGCGAACTGCTCCGGCAGTCGCAGGCGTTCGCCGACTCGGTACGCCGCTGCGACGAGGCGCTGCGACCGCTGACCGGATGGTCGGTCCTCGACGTCCTGGAAGGCCGGGGCGGCGAGGAGCACCCCGAGGACCGGCTCGACGTCCTCCAGCCCCTGCTGTTCACGATGTACGTGTCGCTGGCGGCCGCCTGGGAGGAGCTCGGCATCCGGCCGTCGGCCGTGGTGGGGCACAGCCAGGGCGAGATCGCCGCGGCCGTCGTCGCCGGAGCGCTCTCCCTTGAGGACGGCGCCCGCGTCGTCTGCCTCCGCAGCCGCGCGCTCCGGCAGGTCGCCGGAGAAGGCGCGATGGCGGTCGTCGAACTTCCCCTCGACGAGGTGCACAAGTGGATCGCCCCCTTCGGCGGGGAGATCTCCGTGGCGGCCGTGAACACCCCGGGCTCGGTGGTGGTGTCGGGCGCCGTGGGCCCCGTCGCGGAACTCCTGTCGGCGCTCGACGACGCGGACGTCGCCTGCGGCAGGCTCGACGCCCCCGTGGCCTCCCACAGCCGCTTCATGGACCCCCTGCTGCCGGCGCTGCGGGCCGGACTGGCAGGGCTGCGACCCCGCCCCGCGTCGATCCCCTTCTGCTCCACCGTGACCGGCGACCTGCTGGACGGCCGCGCCCTCGACGCCGAGTACTGGTGCCGCAACCTGCGCGAACCCGTCCGGCTCGACCTCGCGCAGGGGCGGCTTCAGGACGACGGCCACGACGTGTTCGTCGAGATCGGCCCGCACCCCGTCCTCGGGATGCCGCTGACCGCGGGGAGCGGGTCGGCGGTGGTCGTCGGCACCCTCGAGCGCGGGCGCGGCGACCGCACCCGGCTGCTGGACGGCCTCGCCGCCCTGCATGTCCACGGCTGCGAGGTCGACTGGCCGCTCGTCCTGGGCCGGGCGCCCGCGCGCGTCGCGGACCTTCCGACGTACGCCTTCCAGCGCACGCGCCACTGGCTGGAGGCTCCCGCCGCGCAGCCGGCGCCCGTGTCGAAGACCGAGGAGGCCTTCTGGGACGCCGTGCACAGCGGTCAGGTGCGGCAGATCGCCGACGTGCTGGGGACCGAGGTCTCCGAGGCCGCGCTCGAAGGCCTGGCCGCGCTCCTTCCCGCGCTGGCGGCGGTCCGGTCCGGCACCGGCGGGCCCCGGCCCGGGGCCGAGGGCCGCGACGGAACAGCGGCGAGGGAGGCACACGGCGGTACGGCGGCACTGCTCCGTGAGCTGACCGGCGCGGGACCGGACGGCGCGCGGGAGATCCTCCTGGACCTCGTGCGTACCGAAGCGGCAGTCGTACTGGGTGACAGTCCCGCCGACATCCCCGCCCGACAGCCCCTCCAGCAGCTCGGCATGGACTCGCTGGCGGCCGTACGGATGCGGGCGAACCTCGAACGGCGTACGGGAGTGCGGATCGCGCCGCACGTCATCCTCGGCCGGGGCGGCGTCCTCGACGTGGCCGACGCCCTGCTGCGGGAGACGACCGGAGCCCCCGGCCTGCCGGCGGAGGGGAACGACCCCGCGTGGCTGCGGGTGCTCAAGCCCGGTACGTCCCCCCGGGCCAGGATCGTGGCCTTCGCCGGCATGGGCGGGACCACGGACTCCCACGTCCCCCTGATCCGCCACCTGGCGGATGACGTCGAGCTCGTGGCGATCCAGATGCCCGGCCGGGAGGAACGGACCGGGGAACCCTCCCCGTCCGGCATCGGGGACGTGGCCGACGGAATCGTGGAGGCCCTGACCGGACTGCCCGCGCTGCCGACGGTCCTCTACGGCCACAGCCAAGGCGCCCTGCTGGCCTGGGAGGTCGCCCACCGGTTCGGGCCGGGCGGGGACGGCGCACCCGTCGCCCTCGTGCCCGCCTGCGCGCCCGCTCCCTACGGCGAGCTGCCCCAGGAGCTGGAAGACCTCCAGGAGATGGGCGAGATCCTGCGAACGGGAGCCACCGCACAGGCGGCGGAGGCCCTTCGCGGTCTGCTTCCCGAAGCGCTGCTGGCCGACGAGGAACTCCTGGCGTCGTACCTCGACAACCTCCGGGCCGACACCGAACTCGCCGAGGACCACCGCGCACTCCTGGCGACCGCCGACCGAGAGCCGCTGGACATCCCCATCACCACGGTCGCCGCCACCGACGACCCCGTCCTGCCCGAGGGAACGCTCCACGCCTGGCAGGCCAGGACCCGGGCCCGTACCGTCCACCGAACGATCGAGGGCACGCACGCGGCCCCCCTGGAGAACCCGCGGGCCATGGCGGCCGAACTCATGGAGGCGATCCCCCTGACCCGCTCCCGCGCCACCTGACCCCACCGCCGGCCGGTGCAGCCACCGGCGCACGCGCCCGGAACACCACCGGGCCGTGCGCACGGTTCGCACGAGGCGCTTCGGGAGTCACCCCGTCAGCGGCCGTTCGACTACTGCCGGGGCACGCCGGCGACTCGGCGGCGGAGTATTCGGTTGTTCATGAAGGGATGAACCTGCGACGGTCACCGGCATGAGCGTGGTTCTGGGAGACAGATTCAGGTTCGCCGCAGAGGTCGGCGAGCCGGGCCCACTGTGCCGGGTCGACCTCTGGGCGGCTGGAAAGTGGCTGACCTGCAACGACAACATGGCGTACGTCCCCCAGTTCCGCCGTGATGTGCTGGACGCCGCTGCCTGGCTGCGATCCGGCGAAGGTTCTCCCCTGCCGTTCGCCGGCTTGTCCGCCGAATCCACACACCGTCGTCTCACACTGCGCGCGGGGGACGACGACGAGCCCGAGGCCGACTACGAGCTGCGCGGCCGGTTCCGGGTCCTGCTCTGGGGCCCCACCACCGACAACGTGACGGCCTACCTGTTCCGCGAGAAGGACCGTCTGGTGATCACGCTGGAGTTCTGGCGTGAGGAACACCTGCTCAACCACCCTGAAGACGCCGGTGCGGTCTTCGTGGTCGAGATCTCGGCTCAGGAGTTCGTCGGGATCCTCGAAGGCCTCGCGGCCACGCTCGGCGCCAGCTGGAGCGAGAGCCGTTCCTGATGCTCCGGTGACCCGCGTCCGGACTGCCCCGGCCGGTGACCGCTGCCCGGTGACCGCTGCCCGCGGGAAGGAGGATGCCGAGCGATCGCCAAGGAGGTGCGGAGTGCTCGGCAAGGAGGCGCAGAGCGCGCAGCCGGTCCGCCGGCCCGCCTCGAAGCCGCGGCTTCCCGCGGACTCAGAAGTCGAGGTCCAGGTAGTCGATGTCGTTGATCTCCACGTCCGACAGCCCCATGGCGCGACCGCCGCCGTCCTGGAAGTAGACCTCCTTGAACCCTTCGGCGATGATTCCGCGCATCTGCCGGTCGCTGGCCCCCGCGTCGCGGGCGTCGAAGAGGCGCTGTGCGTACTGCGGGGGGAGGTGCACGGTGAGCCGCCGGAACCGTCCGTCGTCGGTCGTGCCGACCGGCGCCGTGTACCCGAACCGGGCCCGGGTCTCCACCGTGATCCCGCCCGTGGCGGCGGCCTTCTTCTGCCGGCGCTTGCGCACCAGCGGCTGCCACCGCTGCCGTACGGCGTCGTCGATCTTCGCGGCGACGTCGGCGCGGGCGTGCTTGCGGGCGCCGCGCCGGTAGCGGTTGACCGAGTCGGCGGTGACCCCGATCTCCGCCGCCACGGCCTTCGCGCTGCCGAACTGCTTGATCAGGAATCCGATCCGACCCTTGAGGGTCTTCGGCGGCTCCTTGGTGAACGCCTCCCGGTCGGCGCGCTCGATCGCGTCGTCGATCTCCCCCACGGCCTACTCCCCTTCGTCCAGGACGGCGTCGCCGCCCTTGATGTGGCGGGCCGGGTTGAGGCCCTTCTCCATCAGGTCGACCGCCCACAGCATCGACTGGACGCCCTCCAGCTTCGCCAGGCCGGGCGTGGGCCCGAGGCGGAACCCGCCGGGCTGCGGCTTGCCGGAAGCGGCGTAGGGGAGGAAACCGAGCGGGCTCTCCCCCGGGCTCGGGTAGACGACGCAGTCGGAGAGCACGGCGAGCGGGAACAGGCCCGTCATCCGGGACATGTTCAGCAGCTTGCGGTGCATGTTGACCCGTGCCTTGCTGATGACGGCGGCCCGGATGTCGGGGCGCCACGTCGGCCGCTGGAGGGCCGGCCACGTCTCGCCCTCCTTGTAGTGCCTGCCCTGCGGGCGCTCGCGGAGCTTTCCGACGCCGCCCTTCACCGTGGCCTTGATCGCGGACAGGACGGCGGCGAGGGCCGGGTCGCCCTGCTTGTGCGTCTCCATCGCCGCCAGGAACTCGGTGTCGGACAGCTCCTTGGTGACGCCGAGGTCGGCGAGGGTGTCGAGGTACGCGGTCTTGAGCCGGTCGTGCCACGGGTCCAGGTACGCGCCGGTCTCGCGGCGCAGGTACGCCTCGATCGGGTGGACGTCGTGCCCGAGCTCCTGGGCGTAGGCGAGGGTGTGCGTCTGGTACCAGGCCGGGCCGGTCGGGCGGCTGCCGTCCGGCGTGAACGGCGACGGCAGTCGCGGGTCCAGCTCGATGGGGGACAGGTCCGCCAGCCAGCTCCCGGGGATCTTCGGGTTGAACTTCGGGGCGTGGAAGTGGTCGGGCGCCGACAGGCCGACGACCAGGCGGGCCGCGGCGGCGAGGAACGCCGTGTTCAGGTCCAGGCCGACCGCGAAGGGCAGCGTGCACTCCTCGTCGGACAGCGTCTCCACCGACCGCACCCACTGGTACGCCTCTTCGTTGAGGAACCCGCCGCTCCAGCCGGAGTTCACGACGACCGGGTGCTCCGGGGTGGCCTCCGGCGGCGCCGGGTCCATCGGCTCCGTGCCCAACGAGCCCGGGTTGTAGGCCGACACCCAGTTGCCGGTCTGCTCGTCACGCTCCGGCTTCGTCGGCGGGCGCAGCGCCGTCATCAGCTCCAGCCCGGAGACGGCCGTGGAGCCGCGCGGGGTGATGACCCGCTGGGCGTACACACCGAGGACGCGGGCGATGTCGGCCGGCTCCATGTCCGCGACGCCTGGCCACGAACGGGAGTCGAGGGCGTCCCAGGACAGGATCGCCAGCTGCACGCACTGCCGCTCGCGGCCCTGCGCCTTGCGGTAGATCCGCGCCCACGGGCCGAGGCCGCGCTGCGTGAGCTTCCACTTCTCCTTCGCCACCTGCCTGACGACCGGGTGGTCCTCCGGGAGGCGCAGGGAGCGGCGCTGCTCGTGGCCCTCCAGGTGCTCCGGCAGCCCGAGTTTCACGGCGGCCGAAGCGGTGAGCACGATCAGCGGGTCGGAGTCCTTGCCGTACCGGTTGAGCTTGGCGGCACCGATGCCGGACTCGCGCAGCGTCCACTCCACCAGCTCCACCACCGTGGTGGCGGGGCAGTCGAGCACGATGCCGCCGACGCCGTACGCGGAGCCGTCGCCGTCCAGCACGGCGAGCGGGCCGTGCGGGAAGCGCGGGTCGAGCGCGGGCGCGGCAGGCTCCTTCGCCGCCGGGCGGCGCGACGCCGACGCGGGGCGCGCGGCCGGACGCTCGGGCGCGGCAGGGACGGCCGGGGCCTCCACCGGAGCGGCGGCCGCCGCCTCCGGCGCGGGGACGGCCGGGCCGGTGAACGCCGCCGGAGCCGGGGCCGGTTGGGGTACGACGGCGGGAGCGGCGCCGTCCTTGGGGTACTTCGTCGCCCAGCCGCGTAGCAGCCGCTGGTACGCCGCCAGGCGCGACCCCGTCGGCTCGCTCCTGCCGTTCTCCCAGTTCTTGATGCTCTGTGTCGATTTCAGCTCCAGGGCCTGCGCGAGCCGGGCCTGGGTGATGCCGGCCGCCTCACGCAGCCGGGCGCGCTCCGCCGGGGGCGGGAGCTGCGGCTCCTCCTCCAGCAGGGCGTCGATGTTCGCGAACAGCGCTTCCTCGGATGCCATGGGTCGCTACCTCCAGCCTGCACGGTAGCAGACTTGTACCCTGGTATTTAGCTCGAACATTTAACCCTTCCGGAGCTCTGTGGGTCTGGTTGTTCAGCCATTCGAGTGACGTGCGATCTTCCTCCCGGGCACGCGTCCCTCGATATCCTGACGGTCACTCAGCAGGAGGGGACGCCATGGGGAAGCGCGACCGGCGCCGGAAGCGGCCGCAGGGCGAGCAGGCATCGGCCGCGCAGCAGCAGGCGCCCGCAGGCGCGTCGCCGGCTTTGGAGCGGGTGCTTGTCCCCACACCGGACGATCCCCTCCTCGAGGTGCACTTCCACGACGGCATCACCGACGACGTGAAAGCCCTGTGCCGGGCCTACTGGGAGTTCAGCCAGCCCGGTACATGGGCTCGGAACGTCGCTCAGATCGGGCAGACGGCGTTCGTCTCCCAGACCGTGCGCAGGTCCTGCCGGGCGTCTCTGCTGACCGTGGTCTGCCCCGGCTGCACCATGCCGATCACGGTGAGCAGCCGCTCCGACATGATCGCCACCCGGCTCTGGAACGACGACTTCCCGCTCCGGCCCGTCCCTGCCCGAGCGGTGTGTCAGGAGTGCCGCGCGCCGGAGCAGGCCGAGCTCGCCGCCGAGAAGGCGCTCGAACAGGAGCGCGCCGCGGCCGCGAACAAGCGGAAGGCCGAGAGCGTCTCCGCCTGGCTGGGACGAAGCCTGCACGCGACCGCGCCGACGGCCTGCCTCACCCCTCACCAGGCCGTCGGTCTCCTCGCGCTCGCGGAGACCCTCCTCCGCGGCGGCGCGGAGTCGTTCGGTCCCCTCAAGCACATCGGCTCCACCGTCACCGCATCCACCAGCAGCGACGACACGTTCTTCCGTGAGATGTTCCAGGCGCAGTGGGTCGCCGCCACGACGCCCGCAACGGTCGCCGGCTTCACGTACGACGAGGACGACCAGGCGACCGCCATGTACATCGACGCCGTCTCGTGGACGTTCCCCCGCTGGCTCGGCCCCACTTCCCGCGAAGCCGCGTCCGAGGCCGCCGACCGGCTGCGCCGCTACCTCGCCGGCCACACCGACGCCGTCGCCGAGATCGTCCGGGAGCTCGAGGCCGGCATGGCCGTCGCCTACCTCGACGGCCTCCTCACCGACCGGTACGACGAGCTCCCCATTCCCGAGCACCGCCTCCCCGACGCCTACGACCACGCGCTGAAGGCCCTCCGGAACGGCTACGCCCTCGAACAGGTGATTTCCGTGGCCTGGAGTGCCGCCGCCTCCTCCGTCGCCTGGGGCCGGCGTACCCACGGCCTCAGGCCCGGAGCCGTCTCGTCCGCCTCCGTCACCCACCTGGAGCGCCGTCTCGGCTTCGCCAGGGACCGGCCCGTGCCGCACTACGTCGTTCCCCAATGGGTGCCCCGCCCGGCCATGTACGGCACCGCAGTACGCTTCCTCGCCGAGTGGCAGCCGTCCGACGCCGCCCTTGCCCGATTCAAGGCCGTCCACCAGCGCGTCAACAGCCGCGACGCCCTGGAACCGGACCACGACCTGGAAGACACGCCCGACGGCGGATGGAAGACGTTCGACACCCGGCGATGGCTGAAGGACCTCGTCGAGGGCACGCAGGAGCCGGACGACACCCCGGTCGTGACGTACGCCTGCGTCACGCCCCGGGGAGACCTGAGCATCCAGACCGCCACGGAGCGGCAGATGCGCGATGAGATCAGCGGCATGACGGAAGGCCTCCCCCTGGACGGCACCGCCACCCTCGACGCTCTGGTCCCCGTCTTCGTGGACCACGAGACCCATGCGCCGAACCCCGTGGCCACCCGCATGATCGAGCTCCTCGGCGGCGGCTACGGCATCGTGAACGGCCCCGTCGTCTTCTTCCAGACCCCCAAGAGGGGACGCCTACCCCAGAACCTCGACGTCGACCACCAGGAACTCCTCCGCGCGGCGCACGAAGCGGCCATGGCCACCGCGGGCACGCCCGAGAAATAGGGCACCGCCCGAAGCGTTCGCGGCCAGCGGCCCGTCAGGCGGCCTGTGGGATCACCGCGCGGTCTCCATCGGCGTGTAGCCGAGAACCGACTGCATGGAGAGCGGCCGCATGAAGAAGCAGGGCAGCATGATGCCGGCGGTGATCCGCTGGCCCAGGCCGCCGGCCACCACGCCGCGCTGCCGGAACAGCCGCAGCGTCACCAGCGGCGCCGCGTTGCGGCTCTCGATGCGCAGGAACAGGGCGAGCGCTCTGAGACTGATGGTGGCAGGCCGGACGCGGTTTGTCTGAGCCGCCTCCCCCCCGGGGCCCGCCCGGGAGGGTCGCGCGGGTGGTTGGGGCGTCGGTCGCTTCCGTCGCTGGCCTCGTCCGTGTCCTCGTCGTCGACGGGGGCGCTGGCCGGGGTCGAGCCGAGGTCGTACACGCCGCGGACGACTTTGCCGCGCTCGTCGACCTGCCGGTGAATCTCGCCGGGGTCCAGGCGCCGGCCAGCGTCGTTACGTCGAGTTCGGCCGGGGCCACGCCCTCAGGGCCCGCGCCACCGTCGGCGAGGTCTGCGACGCACTCCGGGAGGAACGGCGAGGAGGACCTTGCGGTGACTCTGCTGCGGCGAGCAGCGTCCCGTGTGCGAGATGACGTGCTCACCGCGTTCCTCCGGTACGGCGTGGGCAAGGATGGCGAGCGCGCGGCGTGCCTCGGTGCTCGCGCCGTGGAGGAAGCACGCCTCGGGCACGCACCTTCCGGGGTGACGGACTCCGACTCCCTGCGTTTCCTCGGGATCGCAGCTCTCGGGATGGGCGACTTCCGCGGCAGCCGAGTGTTTCTCGATGCGGCCGTCACGGAGCCGTGCATCGGGGACCTGTCCTGGCTACTCGGTGCGGTGAACTGGGGAAGCATCTGGATGGGGCACTGGGACAAGCCCGTAGCCGAGTCCGAACAGGCCCTTCACCTCATCTCGGACACGGGCGAGGAGCCCTTCGCTCTCACGGCCAGGACGAACATCGCGGCCGTCAGTGCGCTGCGCGGTGACCTGACCGCGGCGCGCGAGACCGCCGACACCGTCGCAGGTCACCCCCTGGCCGACGGTACGCGCAAGTCCAGGTCGCCCTCACCCACGTACAAGGGCTGATCCTCCTGCGCGGCAATCAGGCCGAAGACGCCTACCGCCTGCTCGCCACCGTCCTGGACCCACTCGACTCCGCCCACCACCCCTTCATGCGGTGGTCGGTCGTCCCCGAACTGGCGGACGCCGCACTCACGGCGGGGAAAGCCGACGAGGCCCGCACCCTGCTCAGCTCTCTTCCCCGCCTCGCCGACCGCATCCCGTCCGACGCGCTCATCGTTGCCGCTCACTACAGCCAGGCCGTGCTGGCGGCCGACGACGAGGCGGACACGGCATTCGCCAGAGCCTTCGCCGCCGACCTGAGCGACCGGCCCTTCCACCGTGCCCGTCTCCAGCTGCACCTGGGGCGTCGTAAGCGCCGGCAGAGGAAACTTGCCGAAGCCCGTCCCCTCCTGAGGGCGGCATGCGCCACCTTCGGCACCCTGGGCGCCGGGCCCTGGTCGGACATGGCGCAGGCGGAGCTGAGGGCAGCGGGGGATCCCGGCCGGCGCCGCAGCAGCACCGGGCGCGAGCGGCTCTCGGCACAGGAACCGCAGATCGCCGGACTGGCTGCTCAAGGCCTGACCAACCGGCAGATCGCCGAGAAGCTCTTCCTCTCGCCCCGCACGGTGGGATCCCACCTCTACCGGATCCATCCGCTGGATGGAGCTTCGACGCTTCCGCGGGCTGTTCGAGTCCGGGGCGATGAATCTGTCGGAGATCGCGAAGGAGACCGGCCTCAACCGCCGCACGGTCCGCAAGTACCTGTCCTCTGAAGGCCCGGTTGCCCTGCCTCGTCGGGCTGCGCTCGGACACGGCCGTCGGCGGAAGGTGGATGCTGTCGCGCCCCTGATCGACGCGATGCTGCGGTCCGAGATTCTGATCAAAGGTGTCGGGGTTGACGAGCGGCTGGTGGCCGAATACGGCTTCACCGGCACCTACCAGCGAATCAAGCTCTATATGCAGGAGGCCCGGCCTCGGACCGCGGAGGAACTGGGGATCAGCCCTGGCGAGCTGGCCTGCCTGCACCGAGACAGCCGATGGGCGTGGTCGGGCGCATGTGGTTGTGGTCAAGGGATGGTTCAGGTGAGGTCGTATCGCCGGTTATCGCCGGTCGCGGGCTCTGGGGGCTTTCCTGATGGCTGCCTGCGTTCAGTGGTGGCGGGCCGGCCGGAGCGTGTCGGACGGGTGGGGAGTTGACTCTGACAGTGTGTGAGGGGGTTGGGTGGTTCCGCCTGCCTGGCGGTCCGCCGACGGGAGGTCACCTCTGTCTCTTCGAAGGGCTCTTTCGTGCTCGGCTACATCGGCTCCGGCCCGTACTGCTACACCAACTCACTGGCGATGATGATGGGTGGGGATGCTCCGTCCATCGCAGTCATCGAGACGTTGACCGGCTCGCCTTTCGGCGCTCAGCTCATCGCCGGTTCCCTGCCATTGTTCGACCCCTACGGCTGGGACCCCGAGACCGGCCTCGACGCCGCGATCGCACTGCTGGGCTGGACCTGTGAGCGCAGCGACGGCGGGACGCCTGCCGAGGCGCTGGACCGGCTGCAGGCCGCCGGCTCGCGCGGGCCGGTCCTGGTCGGGCCGGTGGACATGGGCCTGCTGCTGTACCAGCCCGGAACACCGAACGCCGACGGCGGTGACCACTACGTCGTGGTACTCGCCGCCGACCAGGACACCGTCGAACTCCACGACCCCCACGGCCACCCCTACGCGACGCTCCCCACACAGGCCTTTCTCTCCGCGTGGGAGGCGGAGGCGGTCAGCTACATCGATGCCCCGTTCGTGCTGCGGGCCGGCTTCGTGCGCCGTCATCGGCTCACTCCCGCTGACGCGCTGCGGCAGTCGCTTCCAGGAGCCGTACGCTGGCTGGCCGGCCGTGACGACCTGCCCATGCCTCCCGGCTCACTGGGCGGAGCCGCCGCCGTCGAGGCGCTCGCAGACATGGTCGCCCGGGGCACACCCCCCAACATCCGCACGTTGCTCACCGCGTTCGGTGTCCGAGTGGGAGCACGACGTCTGAACGACGCGGCGATATGCCTGGAAGAGCTGGGGCTGTCGCACGCGGCCTCCATCACGCAGCGCCAGGCCCGGATCCTGGGCAGCCTGCAGTATCCGCTGGTGCGCGGTGACGACCAGACAGCAGCAGCGCAACTGCGCCGCCTCGCCCCCCTCTACGAGCAACTCCACACGGCACTGGACGACGCCGTCTGAACGAAACGAGGAGCACGTCCCACGGCTGCGTTGCTCAGCATCACCGTATGTCGACGAGTTTCGGGTTCTGGCACAGATCTTGGGGAGCCGTCGCGGAGAGTGGTGGAGCTGTTCGATTGAGAGGGTCCAAACCCCGGTTGCTCGACCTGAACGCTCGCCTCGTACCCTCCGCACATGACTGATGATCCGTTCCAGTGCCGCTGTGTCCTCTGCCATGACTACGGCGACCGGGACGAAGCGGACCGCATGGATCTGACGGTCATCGAACATGTGCAGCAGCACGGGTGGCACGTCGTGATGGTTCCCGAAGACGAGATCGGTCCTGGATTCGCCTACACGATCGGTCTCGCGCACACTCACGGCGGACCTGAACTGGCTATGTTCGGGCTCGATGTTCACGCCATGCACCGCATGCTCAACACACTCGGAGAGAAGTCCGCCGCAGGCGAGGCACTGGCGGACGGCCAGAGCCATCCTGATGTCGTTGCAGGTCATCGAGTCGCGCTCAGGCAGGTTGATCGCGGCTGGTACCGGACCTTCTTCGGGCAGGCCATCGGGTTCTACCGGCGGCCGCCTCTCCCCGTGCTGCAAGTCGCGTGGCCTGATGTCGAGGGCCGTTTCCACTGGGATGAGCAGGCTGACGAGAGGCATCACGAGTCACAGCCTCAGTTGTGGCTGCCTCCGAGTGACCATCCTGTCGGGATCTGGACGACCGAACTCTGATCTCAGGGCGATGGGAAGCCGGCGGCCCGGCACCCGGACGATGCACTACTGAAGCAAGATCATCTTGCGTAGGAGTTCGAATCCGGCACGGCCATAGAGCTGTCTCTTGATCTTTTTGATGCGGTTCACGGCGCCCTCGATGCTGCCTGAGCTCCAGTCCAGGGTGAGTCCGGCGGTCACGGCGTCGAGGTCTCGGAGCAGGTGGAGTGCGAAGCCGGTGAGCCCGGGTAGCTGGCTGGCGTCGACGGCGTCGATCCAGGCAGGGAGCGTGGCGCCGAGGCGGCCGGTGAGTATCTCGCCGAAGTCGCGGACGTGTCCAGCGGCCATGTCCAGCTCGGGACAGCGGGTCAGGAGATCCTTCAGGCCAACGCGGTCTTCCTCGCTCAAGGCGGCGGGGTGGCGGGTGAGCCAGCCGGTCACCTGCCGTACCGTCGGTGGCCGCGACGACGCTGCGGTTGGAGCCTCACACAAGGTGGCAACGTGGGCTCGGACCATGCCGTAGGTGACGGGAGCTTGCTCGGCGACCAGTTCGCTGTGGAGTCGGGTGGCGCTGGTGCACCCCTCCGTGAATCGCTGTTCCAGGTAGGGCTTGTAGGGGTCCAGCCGACTGGGCCGGGGCCGGTTCTCGCGGATGGTGTCCTGCCAGCGTGCGGCGTTCGCGTACCGGAGGACGGTGTTGAGGCCCCAGCCCAGGTGCCGGGCGATCGCCCGGCGTGAGTGGCCCTGGGCGAGCATCTCGTGGACCAGGGCGTGCGCGGCCTTCTTGCGCTCGGCCCGCCGGCCGACGGGGTCCGAGTCGTCCTGCGTCGGGTCAGAGTCCAGGCAGGGCGTCTGGTGCAGTGTGCCGCCGGGCGACGGGTTGCGCAGACAGTCGCGGTGGGCGGCGACGCAGGTCTCCACGGCCCGGCCGAGGCCCTGCCACAGATGGAACCGGTCGGCGACCTGCAGAGCATCGGGGGCGCCGCGCCGGGCCCCCTCGGCGTAGGCGCCCGCCCGGTCCCGGCAGATGATCTCCACGCCGGGGTGGCGGATCAGCCACGCGGCCAGCGGCCCGGCCTCACGCGTCGGCAGCACGTCGACCACGCGATGGTCTTCGATGCTGGTCAAGACCGTGGAGTAGGTCTGGCCGCGGCGGATCGCGAAGTCGTCCACACCCAGCACACGCGGAGTACTGAACCGTGGATCGGGCAGTGCCATGACCCTGCGTAACAAGGTCATCCGTCCCGCGCCGAAGCCGAGCTGGGCCGCCAGCCGAGCGCCGGCCCGCCCCGCCAGGGCGAGCCCCACCCGCTCCAGGGCGCGGTTGAGCCGCGTGGTGAACCGCGAGTGCGGGACAGTCAGCCGGGAGAACGGCTCGGCGAACGTCCGACGTGGGCAGCCCGCCGACCCACAGATGAAGCGCCTGACCATCAGCCGGATCACAAAGCCCTGATCAGCCAGCGGAAGGTCCCTCAGCCTGCGCTGATAACGGTCGTGGACTCGGCCCGAGAAGCGGCCGCAGTCCGGACAGGAAGCGCCGCCTGCGTGCCCCCTCGCCACCACCTCGACTGTGCCGAATGCGGCCGTAACCGCCTCGACCTTCACATCGTCGATCCCGTCGAACACCAGCGAGTCCCAGAACGGTGCGTCGGTCTGCATGGCCAGCACCATCACCGTCCACCGCCGACCAGGGCAGTGAACGGGAGAGACCTGAGGGAGCGTCACTTCCGGCTGTCAGACGCCAAGGCGTACGCCGTCTCGCACGAGCCAGTCTCTCGCAATCGAACATCGAGGTAACGCTCCGCGACGGCTCCCCAAGATCTGTGCCAGAACCGAGTTTCGACGGCGCTGGAGGACTTCCCGAGTGCCGCTTGTGCCCGGACTGTGCCCGCGATGTTCAGGCGACGGATGGCCGCCTTGGATCGGTCGGGACGATCGTGTGCTCGTCGAAGAGCCGTTCAAGGGCTTCGTGGCCGTGCTCACGACGGTATGCCATCTCGGCTGCGGTGACCGGCAGGGCCCAGAGGATGCGGGCATGGCCGTCCGGCAGCGGGCAGTGCTCCAGGTCAGGGCCGTGCAGGTAGGGGAGGCTGATCAGCAGGTGGTCGCAGTGGGACCCGGGCAGCCACGGCTCCCCGATGGGCAGGCTGTGTTCGAGATCGAGGTGGTGATCGGCGTGGTAGTAGGCGGTCATGGCCAGGAGATCAGCGAAGCGTTCGTCGCGGACGGGCGCGGTGAGGACGAACTCGAGGCCGTGGCCGTCCGTCTCGACCGTGGACCAGCAGCCGGCGGTGATGTAGGCCCAGCTGTCTGCGCGCGGTCCTGGGCTGACGGTGAGGATCCGCAGGTGGGGAACCGCTTCCCTTCGCCCAGCTCCCAGGTCGTAGTCGCTGACCGTGATCATGTGGCCGGTGAAGAAGCCGCGAACGTGGGCCTCGACGCTTGCTATCGCCCGCTGGCTGCGCTCGCTCTCGAACATGACGGAGAGGATCTCACGGCTGGCCGGCGCCTTGCCCGTCGCGGCGCGTCGAGGTCCGGGCGAGAACCCCAGTGCCTCCCAAACTCGTCGACATGTTGAGGTCCAGTGCTCCTGTGCGCCGCAGCTACCAGACGAGATCGAGTCAGGTGTCGTTGAGGTCCAGTGATGCGAAGGCCCGGACCCCTGCCGTCTTCGACGCCCCTCACGCCCCGTACGCCCCTCACGCCCTGCACGGCCCGCACAGCCCGCACGACGCTCAAGCCTTGCACGCCCCGCACGCCCCGCACGCCCCGCACGCCGCTCACGCCACGCCCCGTACGCCGCGTAACGTCACACGCGGCCTGCCGGGCGACCATGGATGCCCGTCAACAACGGTTCAGCAGATACGGTTCAGCAGATCTCGCGGTACTCCTCGTCCGGGATGTACGCCGCCCATTGACTGCGGCTGAGGGAACCGAAACGGCCACACAGCTCGCCGGCCAGACGCTCCGGGTCGAGGAGCTGGGTACGCGGCCGGGTGTTGGCTCCCTGGACGTGCAGGGACCGGCCGTCCGCGGCGAACGTGAGGGTGCGCACCCTGTCCCCGCTGGTCGGCAGAGGCCCGCCGACAACCGTGCGGGAGGGCACGTCCCACAACCGGATGCCACCCGCCTGGGTCCCGGCAGCCAGCGTGAGACCGTCCGGGGAGAACGCGAGGGCGGTCACGGCGACCGGAGTGCCGTCAGGACCGTCGGACTCCCCGCCCGCCAGCACACCCCGCGGCGACGTCATCGACCCGTCATAGAGCAGGATCCTCCCGGACCCGTCGGCGACCGCGAGCAGACCGCCGTCCCCGCTGTACGCCATGGCGTCGCCCAGGTCCCGCTCCGTACGGTCGCGCAGCAGCCGCCCCGTGGGCAGACTCAGGACCGTCCCGTCGTTGAGGGCCAACAGCGACGTACGGGGCTGCAGCGCCATCCGTGTCGCGGACATCCCCTCCCGGGAAGGCGTCAACGGCCTGGAGTTCGTAAGGTCCCAGACCTGAATCGAGACGATGCCGTACACGACAGGCCTTCCCCCCGCGTTCACCACGGCGAGGGGATCGGGCGGCTCCAGGCCCCGACGCATCCTGATGTCCGCGACCGGACGGCGCACATCCGTGTCCCAGACCAGGATGCGCGGGGAGGGCACCACCGGCGCGTCGCGGCCATACGGAGGCGCGGAGACGGGAGTGAAGGCGAAGAACCTGCCGTCCGGGCTGAACGCCGCAACGGGACGGGAAGCCCGGCCGGGTAGGCGCACGCCCGGAGTGGTGCCGATCAGACGGCCGGTCCCCGTCTCCCTCAACTCGTAGAACAGCTCACGGCCCGTGAACCTCGGCACCCCCGTGACACGTCCGGTGGGACTGGGCAGAGAGGGAGGGCGCTTCTTGTCGTCCCAGACCGCGGCGAGGATGTCGCGTGCGTTGACGGTGCGTACGGCCCGCCCTCCCATACCCATGTAGCGGACGACGCCGGCCGCGGCATCGATCCGTACGCTGTACGGCTTGTCCTGCGCAGACAGGGGCAGATTCAGCAGCATCGAACCGTCCCACTCGTTGTAAGGCTCCTGCCAGCCGGGTGGGTTGCGCGTGTTGCGCCAGAGAAGCAGACGGTCGTTGGTGACACCCACGACGAACCGCGAGTCGGAACTGAAGCTCACCTCGGTGAGCCCGCGCTGCGCCAACTCCTCCAACGTCTCCCCGGTGACGGTGTCGATCCGCTCGGCTCCTTGCTCACGCAGAGCGACCAGCGTTCTGCCGTCCGGGCTGAAACGCAGCGATCCGGGTCGGCAGGTCGGCCGGATCGCCTCCCGGGGAACCTCGAGTGCCTTGAGAGGAACCCGCCTGCCGCTGGGAACCCGCCAGATCTCGACCCTGACCCCCGCCCCGCAACGTGCCACCAGACTCCCGTCACGGCTCAGCGCGACGGCGCCGTCGCCGATCCGGGAACCCCGCAACACGACCGACGGCCGCTTCCCGGTCGCATCCCACACCTCCGCCCGGCCCTCCACCGCGACGGCGACCCGGCGCCCCTGCTCGGACAAGGACATGTCCAGGACCGGGATCGGCCACCGCCCGGGAAGCGTGCGACGCGCCCCGGCCGGTACGTCCCACAGGGTGACGCGGCCATGAGGGACCGCGTCCGCGATCCATCGGCCGTCCGGGCTCCACACCGGCAGCCCCGGATACGAGGGATACAGCTCGTTGTCACGCGGATCGCCCATGCTGCTCACCGTGATCAGACCAGGAACGGTGTAGGAGCCCGCCTGACTGCGCGTGGTCACGTCTAGCACCTGGACACGTTCGCCCTCCTGGATCCGCACCGACCTTCCGTCCGAACTCAGCGACGCATGAGACGTCTCGGTGTTCCGCACCGACGGGCTGAAGCCCTGCTCCCACCGCTGCCCCAGCGCCGCGAGCAGCGCGGAGCGGCTCTCCGGCGTCCGCGCGAGCCGCCAGGCCGCGATACTGAGCCGCCCGGCCAGCCCAGGGTCGGTGGTACGCAGACTGCCCGCCACCGTCGCGGTGCGCCGCGCCGCGTTCTGCGTCCGCTGCTCGTGCGTGGCACGACTCTGCTGGACCGCGACCACCGCCCCCAGCACCGACAGCACCACCAGGACACCCACCACACCGGTGGTCGCACGCCGCAACCGGATCCCGGAGCGCCGGGCACGCACGCTTCGGGCCAGGAACTCACGCTCACCGGGGGTCAGCGCATGCGCGTCGTCGGCGGAGGCGAACGCCTGGACGGCGGACCTCAACCCGGTGCCCCGCAACAGCGCGCCCCGATCCCGCCCCACAGACCTCCAGACCTCGGCGGCCTCGGTGAGACGGCGATGGAGCCGCAGCCGGTCCCGGTCCTCCTCGATCCACCCCGCCAGGCGAGGCCAACCGGTGATCAGGGCCTCGTGGATCAGGTCAACCCGCTCGTGATCGAGCGTGACGAGGCGGCTGCGGCCGAGGTGGTCGAGGACGTCGACAGCACCCGATCCCAGACCTGCCAGCTCCTCGCGTGTGCTGGGACGCCTGGTGTCCGGAGCTCCGTCACCCGGTGTGATCAGACGCAGCAATATACGACGTGCCGTCGCCCGCCCGTCCTCGTCCAGGCTCGTGTACGCGCCTTCCGCGGCCTGGGCGATGGACCCTCCCAGCCCGCCGGCCTGCTCGTAAGCCGCCAGAGACAGACTCCGGCCCTGTCGCCGCCGCCACGTCTCCGACAGTACGTGCGACAGCAGCGGCAGAGCACTCTGCTCCCCGGCGACCGCCTCCAGCAGACGTGCGGTCAAAGCACGTTCGACGACGGCCGCCCGCGCACCAGCGGGCTTGGTGATCACCTGACGGAGCTCCGCCTCCGTCATCGGACCGACCGGCAGCGCCGCCTCACGCATCACGACCGCCAGATCAGGATGCTCGAGACAACGGGCGTAGAAGTCGGCCCGGACACCGAGCACGACGCGCAGCCGGCTCTCCGCCGACCGCGCGGCCAGCAGCACCTCCAGAAAAGCCAGACGCTCCCCAGGATCGCGACACAGCGTGAAGAGCTCCTCGAACTGGTCGACGATCACCCAGGTCTGCCCTTCACCGGCAGCAGGCACGAGCGCCGACCGGTGACGATCCAGGGGATGCGCGCCGGGAGTGAGGATGCGAACCGCCGCGGGACGCGCTGCCATGTCCCGCTCTCCGGCCGGGAGCTCTCGCCGCAGACGGGGGATCAGACCCGCACGCAGCAAGGACGACTTGCCGCTGCCGGAAGGGCCCAGCACAGCGACCACGCCATGACTGCCTGTCAGCGCCAGAAGATCATCGCTCAGTGCCTCCCGGCCGAAGAAGAGACCCTCATCACCCGGCTCGAACCGCTCCAGACCCCGGTACGGGGACGGAGCATCGTGCGCCTGCTCACGCGCCGCGAGTTCCCCCGACACGGCATGCCAGCGTTCCTCCCATTCGTCCGGATCGGCACCGCATGCCGCCGCATAAGCCCGTACGACGGGAAGGGAGGGCAACTGCTCGCCCGCGGCCGCACGCGACAGCGTCGCCACCGAGTACGCCGACCGGCGAGCCATGGCCGCATACGTGGCACCACCCGACTCCCGGCGCAGCCGGCGCAGGTCATGGGCCAGCCGCGCCACCGGACCCTGCTCCGGATCGAGCGGCTTCTCCTGACGCCCCACACCCCACCCCCGTACAGCGCGACGGCACCATCCGTCCCTGACGGGGACGCTCACGCACCCAACCGCTTCCGCCTCCCGCACGGCAAGACACTTTCGCGCCGCGCGGCCGTGCCGAGACGGGAATTGTTTCGCCGCCGAAACCGGCCTGCGCAACAACTCCCGGCAGCGAAAACTCCAAGCAACGGGGGCCGACAGGGCCTCCCGGCAGAGAGGACGACGCCATGCCGTTGAGCGACGACGAACTACGCATCATCGAGGAGAACCGCCGGCGCACCGAGCAGGAGTACGCGGACTTCTGCGCCAAACAGGAGGCCGACCGCCAGGCCCAGCTCGCCCAGGAGGAGGCCCGACGACGCGCCGAAGAGCGCCCCCACACGGGGCCCACCTGGTAGGCCCCCGCACCAACCCCCCGTGCACCCTCACGTCCCGAGACCAAAGGAGACCCGATGAGACTGCGCCTGCGAAACGCAGCCACCGTCGCGACGCTCGCCACCGCGCTGGCCCTCGGCACCGTCACCACCGCCGGCACCGCTCAAGCCGCGCCGACAACCACGACCCAGTCGGCCACCACGCTCGGCGTCACACCCGCCGCCCCGGCCACGCTCAAAGCCGCGTCCTCCACCCGCGTACGGACGTACCACGTCGGCGTCTACCTGTGGGCGGACTGCGAAGTCCGCGGCGCGTACTACTGGTACTACTACACCTCGCGGGGATACAGGGCCTCCTACACCTGCATCTACATGGGCGGCTACTTCCCCGTCCACCGCGCGCTCCTGCGCGTAACCCTCGCCTACTGAACCCGCAGCCCGACACAGCACACCGCACGAAGGTACGGAGCGAACAACCCGCGGCTCGTGACGCCGACGTCCCGGCCCGCCCTGTGAAGGGGGGCGGCCCAGGACACGGCCCGATGGAGGGCGGGCAAGCCGACAAACGACCCGGAGGGGCGACGCCGAGCCAGGCGAAAGCCCCTCTGGCTCTGTTCACCCTCGGCAGCGGACGGAGCGCCTTCCACCTGGGGCGTGGACCATGCCTGTTCGATTGCGAGGATCTTGGATCCTGGGGTTGAAGTTGCCGCTGCGGCAGCTTCTACCGTCGTGACCAGGGCCGGAGAATCCGGCCCGGCGACACACGCGCAGGAGTCGTGATGGACTGGCCGATCGCGGAGGTGGCCCGGATGTCTGGCGTCACCGCCCGGACTCTGCGCCACTACGACGAGACGGGCCTGCTGCCGCCGGCCCGGATCGGCGCCAACGGGCACCGCTACTACGAGGAGCGCCAGCTCCTGCGACTGCAACAGATCCTCGTGTTGCGGGCGCTGGGCGTCGGGGTGCCGGAGATCGGCCGGATCCTGTCTCAACAGGTCGATGAGGTGGATGCCCTGCGGGGCCACCACCAGCGTCTCCTCGCCGAGCGGGACCGGCTCGACGCACTGGCCGTCACCGTTTCCCGCACGATCGCCGATCTGGAGCAGTCCAGGAAGGACGGCAACCCCATGACCATCAACCGACCGGAAAACCTCTTCGAGGGCGTGACACCCTCCCAGTACGAGGAGAACGTGCGGGACTTCCCCGAACTCGCCGAACAGGTCGGGCGACGCGCCGGCGCGATGAGCCAGGCCGACGCCGACGCCGCGCACCGTGAGCGCACCGCGCAGATGATCCGGCTGGCCGAACTCATGGCCGCAGGCCACCCGGCCGACTCCGACCCGGTCCAGGCCGAGATCGACGCCCAGTACCGGGCACTGACCGAACTGCACGCTGTCTCCGCCGAGGACTACCGGGCCATCGGGCGCTCCATCGTCGACAACCAGACGTGGCGCGCCGCATACGAGGCCATCACTCCCGGCCTGGCCGCCTACCAGCGCGACGCCATCGAGGCCTACGCGGTCACCCGGCTGAACTGAGACACGAAGCAACCGCCATCGAGGAAGGATGGCGGTTGCGCCGCGTCACGGCGGGCCGGCGCTGCTCGATCCGGAGAACCGTCCGTATCCGCCTCAGCAGTGCGCTGCCCGCTCACATGAACAACGACTTCCCTCACGACGGGCCACCTCCCAACGAGCTAAGAGGTCGTCTCATTTGGTGCTGGAGAGAGCCCTTGATATGAGTAGGGCGAGCTGACGCAGGCGCTCGTAGTACTGGGTTCCTGCGGGTTCGGTGATCTGAGGGATGACTCGGTCCAGGTCCTCGATGCAGCTCTGCAGGATGCGGGTGAGCTTCGGGTCGAGAGCGCCGCCGTTGTCCAGCCACGTAAGCACGCAGCCGGCGGTATCCGCGTCGAGCAACACCATGTCCGTACCCCCGAACTCGGCACCGCGCAGGCTGGCGGGGAAAGGTGCATGACGGTGTTCGTGCCAGAGACGGGCTGCATTCTGCACCTGCTCAGAGGATTCGCTCACCTGCACCATGTTGCCGCAGCCCCTGGTGCGATGGTCACGCCTTCAGGCGGCGGTAGCAGATGAGGGTGCAGGCGATGGCGGTAAAGGCCAGAAGTGCTCGGCCTTGCGCTCGTAGCGGCGGTGCAGGCGGCGGCAGCCGCCCAGCCGGGACATCGTGCGCTCGATCGTCCAGCGATGACGGCCCAGCCGCGTGGAGGACTCAACGCCTCTGCGGGCGATGCGGTGACAAATGCCGCGCGAGCGGAGCCATCGGCGCAGGTAGTCCTAGTCGTATCCCTTGTCCGCGTGGAGCTTGGCGGGCCGCCGGCGTCGCGGGCCGCGACGCGAACGGATCGGGGGAATACCGCGGACCAGCGGCTCAAGCGCCTGGCTGTCGTGAAGGTTCGCGCCGGAGATCCCGACGGAGATGGGCAGACAGGTCCGCTCGGTGATCAAGTGGATCTTCGAGCCTTTCTTGCCCCGGTCGACAGGATTCGGGCCTGTCAGGTCCCCCCTTTCAGGGCCCGCATGTTCACCGAGTCGATCGCGCAGCGCGACCAGTCCAGGCTGCCGCGCAAGCCCAGTTCGTCAAGGATGACGCGGTGCAACTTGGCCCAGACCCGGGCGGTACTCCACTCGGCGAAGCGCCGGTGTGCGGTCGGCCCCGACAGCCCGAAGACTGGCGGCAGCTGCCGCCAGGTGCAGCCTGTTGTGGCCACGAAGACGATCGCGGCCAGCACTTCGCGGTCTCCGTACCGGCGTCGGCCGCCTCCCTGCGGTCGGGTCGGAGCGGGCGGGACCACCCGCTGGAACAGCTCCCCCAGCTTGTCCGGCACCAGTCGCTCGACCATCACCACACGGCGCAGACTACTCAGCCCGCCAAATGAGACGACCTCTAAGAGGTCGTTTTCACCCGCAATGCCTGCTTATCAGCCAGTTCTTGAGGCGTTGGACGGTGGTGCGGGTGAGGCCGTGGAAATCGTCGGTATC
>NZ_JBVHZJ010000096.1:0-22785 GCF_055574655.1 Streptomyces sp. NPDC029956
CCCGCGGAGCGGGCTATGACCCGGCAAGCCGGGTCATAGAGCACGAATTGCGCAGGCGCAATTCTATTCCGGCGCAAGCGCCGGAATAGAATTCCGCAAGCGGAATTCTAGGCAAGTGCTCATTCGCGCTTGCGCGAATGAGGGGCATCCGCGCAAGCGCGGATGCTTTGGCTGACAGTAGGGAGGGGTGCATCGTGTGCGGGTCTGTGTAGAGTCTGGGAATCTCAGCGTTCACCTCTGTATAGGAGGTGACGGGTCATTGGTCTGACGGAGTGTCGGTTCTACCGTAGTGACGGGCTCCGCTGCGCTCCGCCCGAACCTCTCCTCATCCTTGATGGCTGGCCGCTCGCGTTTGCCGATGTCTCGTCGGCGTATCTTGTGAACCGTGCGAGTGGGGGGTGAGTCGCACGCTGGCCTTCAGGATGGGCTTGTTCTGTGGGTGATGCATCATGGATGCTTGGGTGTGTAGCGTTTGGGTTAGGGTGACACCACCCCTGGCCTGTCACTTGTGCGCCGGGCATTCTTTTCTGATTGAGCGCCGCATTCTGGAAGAAGGAGCTTTTCTGTGGTCATGAAGAAGAGCGATCTGCGTGCTCATCAGATTGAGACCGTGAACCATTTCCAACCTGACGGCGGTGGCCGCGTGTTATTACTGAGCGCTTCAGGCGGCCGGTGAGCGGTTGATCTGGCCACCTGAGCGTTCGGCTCCTGGTAGTGCCTTCGTCAGTCAGGTCGCACTTTGGAACGGCAGGTGGAGCCGAGTCAGATCGGCGTCTTCATCCGCTGCGGGGTCCCCGCGAGCAGTGGGCGGCAGCCCGTTCGCTCGGAGCTGACCTCCTCGGAGACGAGCCGATGTTCATCTACGTTGCCGACCGCGTCCGGACGAAGCCAGCGGCGTTGGAATCAACTGGGCGATCGATCCTGATCATGACAGGATGACGGTTCAGGACTGGGGAGGCGGGCGGGTATGGGGCTGGACTACAGCTATGAGATCTTCATGCCCCCTCGGAACGTTGCGAGAGCACTGACCCGGCTTGCCGAGCTCGCGCCCCGAGGCCGCGAGACGCCACTGCTCCCAGTGACCCTGCCGGGCGGAGAGCAGTTGCTCGTGCCGTTCACCTCGAAGTTCAAGAGCGAACCGGTCGACTGTTCATCAGGCGACTCGCTCGAACTGGACACCTCGATCGCCGTCGGCGTCGACGACGCGGTGCGCGAGTTCTTCCTCCGCGATTCCGACGGGGTCGACGAGCAGGGACGAGTCTCGGTCGGGTACATCTACCTGACGGTCAGGTTCTCCCCTGCATGGCACCCGAACTTTGCGTCGCTGCAGTTCACAGCCGCTTCCTCGAGCATGAGCCGAATGTTCGTGCAGTCCGCGAGCGTCAGGAAGGTGTTCACCGACCTCACCGCCACCACCGGTGGTGTGTGCTGCCTTCTTGACACCGAGACCGACATCTTCGACATCTGCTGGCTCAACGGCGAGACGTTCAGTGGTGAGACTGTTCCCGGCACCCGTTTCTCGCACTTCCACGATCTCGTCGCCGCCTGGTGCGAGCCGGTGGAGTAGAACGGGGACGACGCCCGCACGGGATACGACGCACCTGCCCGGTCAACGCTCAACCGGCCAGCTGAAGCGCTCAGTCACGTGTTGGAAGGAACTGCAGAACGACGAAGCTCCTGGTAGACGGGTTCTCGACCAAGATCGCCCGCAGTCACCAGGAGCTTCGTGTGCTTGCCTACCCGTCGTCGATCGACCTGTCCAGTCGCACCCTGCGGTATCTGACCGGGCGACTCGCTGCTCGGCGAGGGGAGATCGGGACCCGGTGGAGGTGTTTGACCGCCGGCCGTCAGGCTCTGCTCGCCCTGGCCCATCTGCGCTGTGGTGACACCTACACCCAACTCGCCGCCGACACCCCGTACTACTCGGGCAAGCACAAGCGCCACGGCATGAACATCCAAGTCCTCACCGACCCGTTCGGCCGCCTGCTGTGGGCCTCGCCCGCGCTGCCCGGCTCCACCCACGACCTGACCGCCGCCCGCACCCACGCATCGTCGAAGCACTCACCCACGCCGACCTCAAGTGCTGGACCGACAAGACATACCAGGGCGCCGGCGGCTCCATCCGGGTGCCCTTCCGCTGCCGTCGCCTCAAGCGGTGGCAGCGTCGCCACAACAGCGCACACGCCAGAATCCGCTGCCTCGGCGAGCAAGCCATGGCCACCCTGAAGGGCTGGCGTCTCCTACGGAAGCTCCGCTGCAGCACCAACCGCATCACGCCGATCGTCCAGGCCGTCCTCGTCCTTCACCACGCGTCAGCGCGAGGTTGGAAAAGGCTCAGTGACACGAGGGCTGCTGGCGCGGTACCAGATCATCGTCCTGGAAATTCAGGATCCGGTCGTCAGCCCGGAGCGGCTGATGAGCGAGGAGCGACACAACGAAAAAGTACGCGGACAAACCGAGGACCTGTTCGCCTCCGGGTCCTTGAGGGATTTCGCGCTCGTGGTGAAGAGGGGATCGAGCTGCTTGCCATTTCGCAGGAGCCGCAGAAAGACGTCACGCAGTCGTCCCGGAACAGCGGTCGAGTGGCAGGACTGGTCGAGCCCGGGTTCCGCACGGGCACGGGGAAGGCGTCTGCCCGCTCGGGCAGCGGCCGGCGTGCCGCCGTCCAGGAGGCAGCGGGTCGTGATCCAGCCTCTTCGGTCGCTGGATGGGCTGAGCGGTGATTCACCCTTCTACGAGCCTCCCGTTCACCAAGACGCAGTCGTTCAGCAGGACTACCGGGTACGCCCACGGACCTCTGACTGCTTTGCTTGAGTTCTCAGTCGCTTCGGTCGCTTCGGTCGCTCAGAGTGGGAGGCCTATGCCCAGGTCTCTCATCGCTGTGGACGGGGGGCCGCCTTCGCTGCGTTCGGTCTTGCGGCCCTTGACCGTGGGGCGGAGGGTGTCGGGGTCGATCGCCTCGGCCGGGGCGGAGCCCGCGTAGAGGCCTTGGGGTTCGTTGTCCCTGTCGTGCGGGAGGAGCCAGAAGACGCGGCGGCGGAAGGTGCCAGAGGCTCGGGAGGCCTTCGCGTCCGTGCTGAGGACGGCGTAGCCGATCATGCGGCCGTCGCGGTGGTAGGCCGGCTTGCCCGAGCGGGTGGGCAGGCGGTCGAGGCTCTGGCGGACGTAGTCGAGGCGGGAGACGTCCTCGAGCCAGACCAGCTCGGTCTCGTGCTTGAGATCGTTCTCGCTGATCAGGGAACTCATGACGTCTCCTCGCGGGCGAGCAGTCCGATACCAGGGTAGTACTTCCTCGAATTCGACAGGATCATCTCTTTCGGGGAGGCCAGCCCGAGGAGCTCGCGGGCCCGGGCGGCGAAAGTACGGCTGCTCATGGCCAGACAGCCCTCGCTGCTGCACCACGCGCGATACGCGTCGTAGAGGGTCTTCTGCTCGGTCCGGCAGTCGGGGCCGAGGATGCAGGCCTCGTCGAAGAAGCGGCCCGTGTGGTCCTCCGTCTCGGCGTAGGCCGTGGTGGCGATACGGACCTTGTCGGGGCCCGTGAGGTCCTTCTCGCCGCTGAGGTAGCGGCGGGCGCCGTCGATGAGCCAGTTCAGGATGCCGGGTCCCTCCTCCGCGACGAGGATGTCGGCGAGGTTGTCGATCCTGCGGTCGTCGGAGACGGTGCGTTCGAAGGGGATCAGTCGCATGCGGCGCCAGAAGGCGAATCCGCCCGTGCCGACCTCGGGGCGGTGGTTGCCCAGCAGCCAGAGCTTGTGGGTGGGGTTGAAGGAGAAGAAGTCCTGCCGCATGCGGCGGGCCTTGATGCGGTCTCCACCGGTCAGGAGCTTGACGCGGGCCTCGTCGAACTTGTCGCCGGGCTTGACCTCGGAGCAGACGACGACGCGCCGGCCGTGGAGCTCTGCGAGGTCGGTGGGGTGGCCTTCGTAGGGGCGGGCCATGAGGAAGCCGGGCGGGGCGGCGTCGGCGTAGTCGCCCAGGAGTTTCATCAGGACGTCGAGGAGGACGGACTTGCCGTTCTTGCCCGCGCCGAAGAGGAACGGCATGACCTGGCCGCCGACGTCGCCGGTGATGGAGTAGCCGAGGAGCAGCTGCAGGAAGCGGTTCATCGCGACGCCTTCGGCGTCGTCGCCGAACGTGTCGTCGAGGAAGCGCAGGAACCTCGGGATCGGCATCACGGCGGGGCCCACGGCGGTCGAGCGGGAGTGGAAGTCCTTGTTCGGGTCGGGCTTGCGCAGAAGCCCTGTGTGGAGGTCTACGAGGCCCGAGGGGGTGCACAGGGCGTAGGGGTCGGCGTCGAGGTGTTCGGCCTTGAGGACCATGCCTGGGGCCGATCTCGCCTGGATGAGCAGGGCGTTGATGCCGGAGGTGCTCAGCGCGCGTCGACGGTGCTTGCGCAGGGACTCGACGGTGTGTTCTCCGGTCGGGTCGGTGGTGGCGAGGTGTTCGCCGATCTCCCCCGCCGCCCAGAGGACGGAGTCGTCCTCGTCGACCTGCCAGCGGGTGGTGTCCCAGCGGTACCAGCCGAGGCCCGGGACGTGCCGGAAGTCGGTCTGGTAGAGCTTGACGAACAGCTTGGCGTTGCCCCGGTCCGTGAGGGAGTCGGGGACCAGGCCGTGGGCGGTCGCCTCCCCCGGTGCCCAGGCGGAGGAGCTGTGCCCGGCCTGCTGAGGGGGCAGGACGGGAGTCGACTTGGCGATGATCTGGGCGGCCAGGTCGTGGGGGTCGAAGTCGAAGAGCGTGTTCGGGTCCCCGCTCGCGGAGCTGGTCACGGGCGGCTCCCGGGGTGAAGCGGGCGGCGGGCGCCTGCGGTCATGCCGCTGCGGATGATCGCTTCGGCTCGTCGGTCCTGCCCGGGGCGGGCGTGGCGGGCCGCCTCCATGAGGGCGTCCTCGGCGGCCTGGGCGGGGAGGTGGTCGGCGGCGACGAGTCCACCGAGCGTGTAGGCGGCCCGGTTGAGCTTCTCCGAGAATCCCGCGCCTTCGGTGACTCCGGCGCAGTCGGAGACCTCGGTGAGGACCCTGGTGAGCGTGGCGAGGATCGGGTTGCCTCCCCCGCGGGCAGCCGAGACCGCTTGGCGAGCCCGGGACGGGACGGGGCGTGGGGCCGGTACGTGTGCCGCGGGCAGGTGGTGGGTGCGCTGCAGTTCCTGGGCGAGCCAGCCCGGGAGCGGGGCCGGGGTTCGTACGGTGCCCAGCGGCTGGTAGACGCCGGCTTCGGTGGTGGTGCCGGGAGCGATGATGTAGCCGCCGTCGGCGCGGACATCGACCTGCCAGGCGAGGGCTCGGGTCTTGCCCGAGCCGGTGGAGCACTGCCAGCGGCGGGCGTCGGTGGTGCGGTACCAGACGTGGAGGCCTCCTGACGGGGTGCGTACCCGCAGGGTGGTGGTGTCGTCGGCGGGGCTGTCCTGCCCGCGCAGCGCCGCGAGTACGGCCAGGGTGTGGAAGCCGGTGGTCATCGCGGATACGTCGATTTCCTCAGCGATGTCGATGCCGGGCAGGAGCCTGTCCCTGGCGGGCGGGTGGCCCGGGTGGGCGTCGATGTCTATGACGACGAGGTTCGCCGGCCCGCAGGAGACGGCCACACCCATCTGCCGGCGGGGGCCCCACCACTGCTGGATTCGGCTGCTGTCCAGCGTGGCGGCGTGGAAGCCGTGGCACCACCTGCCTTCGGCCCGGCACATGCACGTCCTGGAGTCGTGTCCCTGCTCGCGGCAGGCGGCGCAGTTCGCGGCAGGGGTCTTCTTGCCCGGAGCCAGCGGGTGGACGGGCCAGCCGTGGCTCACGCACCAGCGAGCGAGCACAAGGGGGTCAAGTCCCTGCGGAACGGGTTCGGCGACTGGTGGGTCGCTGTAGGGAACCCGCAGCTCAGCAGGCATCTTGTTCCCCCAATAGCGACTGAAGCGACTCAACGACGGAGACAGCCTAGCGAAAACACGGGTCGGGCCAAGCCATGTTGAGAGCGGGCGCGTCGTGCAGAAGAGTGATCCAGCGACTGGGCGCTCGGGGCAGCGCTTCGGTCGCTCTCAGTCGCTGGCTTGAGTCGCTGTATAAAACCGCAGGTCAGAGGGGTAGCGCTAGCCAAAACAGCGACTGAAGCGACTCAAGACGCCTATATATCAGGCACACACGCGCGATCTGTACGGCTGATATATAGAGCTTCGGTCGCTTCAGTCGCTGATTGGGGAGTTGTGAGGGCTCTGACCTGCGGTTTTATGCCAGCGACTGAAGAAAGCGACGGTAGTTGTGCTTCAGTCGCTGGGTCACTGGGGGCAGCGACTGAAGCTGTGCAGTGACTGAAGCTGTGGAGCGACGGACGCCGTGGAGCGACTGAAGAGCCAGCGACCGAAGCGACTGAGATCAGAACGTGGGTACGCGGTCTTGGACTGTCGGTCGATCGGCTCGCCTCAGAGCGGGTCGGTCCGCTTCGGCCTTGCTGCGGGGTATCGGCTCGGGGTAGCTGGATGGTTCTCTCATCAGAGGTACTCCCCCGCGGTTGGTCTTGTCCTGCCCTGGAGGGGAAGCGCGTCGGGCAGCCTGAGGGACTATTCGATTGCGGGCGTTGCCGGTCGCGTGGCACGGTTCAGGGCATCGTGCGCATGTGCGTCCTGATCTGAAGAGGCCCCTCGTGGCTCTCCTTCCCGAACGTCGTCTGTCTCTCCTCGGAGGCGGCTTCTCCACCGACGACGACGGTCTGCTGGATGGCTGGGTGCTCGATCAGGTGCCCGTTGCCCGCCCCAGGGTGTGCTTCACTCCGACAGCCAGTGGTGACTCCCCGGCCTACATCGAGCAGTTCTTCGGGGCAGGCGCGGCCCCTTGCTGGGCATCAGTGCGGGCGCCAGCTGTTGGGCCGAGGGCTCTCACACCGACTCGTTCGGACCGCTGACCCACTTCTCGGACGGTCGACCTAGCCGAGCCAGCCGTTGCCACGCGGCCTCGTCGGCGTGGGTCGATCTGGAGGACGCGGCAGCTGATGCAGGCATGTTCGTGCGTATACGGGGTTCCGTGGGGGCGCCCGCAGGTGCCCAGCGAGACCTTGCGCAGCTCGAAGTGTCGGTGGAAGTCGTGCCGCTCCTGTAGGGCTGGTGATCTGGTTGTGAGTTCGCTGGGCACCACGTGGGTCGCTTTGCGTACCACTTTCGTGGGTTTGGCTGACGGGTGTCGGTTGGCTTCGGTCTGCTGTGGGTTGTGGGTGACAACAGGCTGGAGCCGCTGGTCCTGAGTGAGACCGAGCGGTGTTGAACAACTGGGTCAAGCTCCGGCCGACCGTGCAAGGTCTGGCCCTGCGGGCTCGGATCGTGCCGGCATGTGCGAAGGGCGGCCCCAACCTGGCGGTCGCCGCCCGTCTGGGAGTCAGCCGGGGCGCCGTCGCCAAGTGGCGCACGAGGTTTCTGCGGGCCAGGCTCGACGAACTCGCCGACGAGCCGAGGCCCGGGGTGCGCCCAGCACCGGGCCGTGGACTTCCGCGACTTCCTCGACAAGATCGACCGCCAGACCGATCCCGGCCTGGTGGTCCACGTGATCTGTGACCCTGGAGGAGATGCCTCCGGGCGGAACCCACGGGTCCCGTCCAGGCCCTTCAGCGGACCGCGCCGCGCGGTGGTCGGCGGGGCGCAGGTCTGGCTCGGGTTCAAAACCGGGTTTTGAAACGGGGCTGCCGGACGGCTTGCGTCGCCTCGTTCAAAACCCGGTTTTGAAGTCATGGACCGGTCGGCTCTTCGCGGCCGGTCCTGAGCCCATGAAGGTGAGGGCACTCGCGGCGGGCTCCCCGGACCCTGGGGCGGGGGACGCGACGTCTTCCTCCGGTCCGGGGGTGGTCGGTGGATGGGGCTCTCTTCAAAACCGGGTTTTGAAGAGAGCCCCTGTCGGAGCAGCGTGGTTCGCCTCGGGCGCCGAGGGCGGGCGGGGGCGGAATCAGGGGTTCGGTTCAAAACCCGGTTTTGAAAACGCCGTGCCGGCGTGCCTGTGAACCAGGGGATACGTGGCATCCTGTCGACGTCCGCTAGTACCAGCCGACGTGGTTGGGAAGCATACGGAGCATCAGGAGTACCACCCATGGCACGGATTACCGCGCTCATCAACCGCAAGGGTGGGGTCGGGAAGTCGACTCTCACCGTCAACACCGCGGCCATCACAGCCCACGTTCTGGGCGCAGCCCCCGAAGGCGACCCCCACTACGTCGCCGCCGTCTCCGCCGACCCTCAGGGTTCGACCACGTGGTGGTCGGAACGCGTGGGCCAAGAGCTGCCCTTCTCCTTCGAGCAGATCAACTCCAAGGACGACCTGGAGCTGTTCTCCCATCTGAAGAAGTCCCGCCGGATCAAGCACGCCTTCATCGACACCCCGGGCTGGATGGACCTTCCCGAGGACGAGAAGGAGGAGGCCGGCGACCCGTTCGGCAAGAGCACGGCCGCTGACGCGATGCGCGCGGTGCTGACCAACGCCGACGACATCATCGTCCCCGTCGAGCCGGAGCCGCTCGGCTTCATGCCGACCCGGGACACCATCGAGGAGGTCGTGAAGCCACTCGGCATCCCCTACCTCGTCGTGATCAACAACTGGGACCCGCGCGACGGCGAAGCCGACCTCGATCAGACCAAGGACTTCGTGCGGGCACAGGGCTGGAACCTGGCCAACACCGTGATCCGGCATTACAAGGTGCACACCCGGGCCGCCCTCGAAGGCACCGTCGTCACCCAGTACAAGAAGAACCGCGTCGCCATGGAGGCGCGCGAGGACTTCTACCAGCTGGCTCTGGAGCTCGGTGCCGGCAGGAAGGGTTCGCGCTGATGGCGGCGAAGAAGCCGTGGACCGACCTGCTCGACGGTCCCGGCAAGCCCGGCGGCAAGCGCGTCTCCGTCGACGAGCCCGCCAGGACGGAAACGACGCCGACGACCGTGTACATGCACACGCTCGTCGGCAACCCGGAGAACCCGCGCACCGAGCTCGACTACTCCGACGAGGACTCCGACTTCCGTGAGCTCAAGGAGTCGATGAAGTCGGTCGGTCAGCTGCAGCCGGCTGTCGCCCTGTCCCGCGAGGCGTATCTCCGCCTCAAGCCGGAGCGTGGTTCTCTGATCGGTGACGCCGAGTGGGTCGTCATCCTCGGCAACCGGCGCTTCCACGCGGCGAAGCAGCTCGGCTGGACGAAGTTCGAGATCCGGGTACGTGATCGCCTCGGCAACGAGGACGACGACAAGGTCGACGAGGCCGTCGTCATCGAGAACATCCACCGCAAGAACATCCCGCCCTACAAAGAGGCGGAGTTCCTGCAGCGGATGGTCGAGCGGCACGGCTCTCAGGAGAAGGTCGCGGAGCGCATCGGCAAGTCGCAGATGTACGTCTCCAACCGTCTGGCGCTGCTCAACCTGACGCCCGAGCTCCGGGATGTCGTCGACACCAAGCAGATCAAGGTGAAGACGGCCGAGAAGATCGCCAAGATCCAGGACCCGGAGCAGCAGAAGGCTGTTGCGGCTGAGGAGATGCGCAGGGCTCAGGAGCCGAAGGCTCCTCGTAAGCGGGCCGCTGTTCCGGAGCCGTCGACCCCTCGGGTTCAAAACCCGGTTTTGAAGGTCGGGGCTGAGGTGCCCGACTTCGGTGGGGGAGTGTCCGGTGGGGGAGTGCTGGCCACCGAGGTCGCCGTGCCGGCAGAGTCGGCAGTTGTCGATTCGGCGGTTGCCGTTCCGGAACCGCGGAGCACCGCGGCCGGCCCGGCCGAGCCGGTGCTCGCCGTGCCGTGGAACGACGGCGTGGCTCTCATGGACATGGCCTTCGACAGGCTCGACCCGGTCCAGCGGAGCGCGTTCATCCAGCGTTACTTCCGGCGCAGCAGTGGCGTCGAGGCCGTGATCGCGGACATGCGGGGGGATCTCGCGCCGCAGGACCGTGCTTCGCTCGGGTCCATCCTGCAGCAGGTTGCCGCCGGGCTCGTACGAGACGCGTAACCAGAAGACGCGACGCCCCCGTCCTTCCGTGCGGAAGGCGGGGGCGTCGTCGTGTTTCCGGACGTGCTGTACGACGTGCCGCCGGCCCGGTTGTCGGAGGACAGGTCCTGGCTCGTCGGTGAGGGGAATTCAGACCCGGACGGCAGGTTTCACGTTCCGCGTTCCGAGTCCGGCCTCAGGTGCTTCTCGCGGTCGTCAGGTTGCCGGGGAGGCGTTGATGGCGGGGCCTCGTTGGGAGCGGGGGGTCTTCTCGCCGACCTTGCGGGGTTCCACGGTGCGTGGGTCCACGGCCTCTCCCGGGGCGCCCTCCTGGTACAGCCCGCGCGGTTCGTTGTCGCGGTCGTGGGGGAGGAGGAAGAAGACCCGGCGGCGGTAGAAGCCCGAGTCGGGATCGGCTTCGGCGGTGTCGTCGAGTTCCGAGTAGCCGACCATGCGGCCGTCGCGTTCGTACCTCGGCCTGTTGCGCTTACGCGGCGTCTTGTCGAGGGCCTGGCGTACGTAGTCGAGCGGTCCGGTGTTCTCCAGCCACACCACTCCGGTCTCGTGGGAGAGATCGCCCTCGTCCAGTAGCGAGCTCATGGCCGCGGCCCCTCTTCGTGGTCTCGGGTCGAGCGGATGCCTGCCGGTTTCCGCTGTGCGTGTTCAGGGGTCTCGCCCCCGGCGTCCTCCCCGCGTTCGTACGTATCGTAGAGCGTGGCCGTTCTCGACGTGAGGGAGGCGGATGTCTGCATGGCTGCTTCGTCACCTACTCGGTGATGAGGCCGATGTTCGGGTAGAACTTCCGGCCGTTGGACTTGATCATGTCCGTCGGGGACGCAAGACCGATGTCGAGCCGTACGCGGGTGGCGAAGGCGCGGGTTCCGGCGGGGCGGATTCCCTCGCCTGCGAGGCACCAGGCGCTGTAGGCGGCGTAGAGCTGGGCCTGCTCGACACGGAGTTCCGTGCCGGTGCGGCTCTCCCGTGTGCAGCACTCGGTGAGGAATCGGCCGATGTGGTCCTCGGTGGCCGCGTACGCGTCGGTGGCGATGCGTACCCGGTCGGGGCCGGAGAGGGTGTCCCGGGTGCGGAGGTAGCGCTTGGCGCCTTCGATCAGCCAGTGGAGGATGCCGGGGCCTTCTTCCTGGACCAGGACGCGGGCCAGGTTGTCGATCTTGCGGTGGTCGGGCACGGTCCGTTCGAAGGGGATGAGCCGGATCCTGCGCCAGAACGCGAAGCCGCCCGTGGTGACTTCGGGCCGGTGGTTGCCGAGGAGCCAGAGGTGGTGGGTGGGTGTGAAGGAGAAGTAGTCCTGGCGCATGCGCCGGGCCTTCAGCTGGTCGCCGCCCGTGAGGAGCCGGACCCTTGCCTCGTCGAACTTGTCGTTGGGCTTGAGTTCGCTGCAGACGACGATGCGCCGACCGTGGAGTTCGGTGAGTTCCGTGGAGTGTTCCGAGAAGGCTCCCCGGTCCATGAGGAATCCCGGCGGGGCCGCGTCGGCGTAGTCGCCGAGTATCTGGATCATGGCGTCGAGGAGAACCGACTTTCCGTTCTTGCCCTGTCCGTGGAGGAAGGGCAGGACCTGTCCGCCGACGTCTCCGGTGATCGAGTAGCCGAGCAGCAGGTGGAGGAAGTCGATCATCTCCCGGCCTTCGGCGTCGTCGCCGAAGGTGTCCTGGAGGAATCGGTGCCAGCGGGGGGTCGGCATGTTCTGCGGCGAGACGCTCGTCGCCCGCGAGTGGAAGTCCCGGGACGGGTCGGCCGGCCTCAGTTCCCCGGTGTGGAGGTCGACGACGCCGCCCGGGGTGCACAGGGCGTAGGGGTCGCCGTCCAGCGAGTCGGGGTCGAGGGTGAGCAGGGGTGATGCCTTGGCCTGGGTGAGGAGGGCTTTCATGCCGGGTGTCGACATCGTCCGCCTGCGGTGGAGGTGGAGCTCCCGTTCGCTGAAGAGGCCTCGCGGGTCCTGGTCGGATATCTGCTCGGCCATCTCGCCGGCGGCCCACAGTGCCGCTTTCTCGCCGCCGGTCCGTTTCCACCGGTAGCGGTCCCAGCTGTACCAGCCGAGGCCTTCGACGTGCCGGAACCGGTCCCGGTAGAGGTCGACGAAGAGTTTGGCGTTTCCCCGGTCGGTGAGGGTGCTCGGGAGGCAGAGGGGGGAGTCCGTCGGGTGGGGGGCCGTCGCGTGGGAGTCCGTCGCGTGGGGGGCCGGCTCCGTGACGACCGTGAGCGACGCCTTCAGGGGAGGGCGGCTCACGGGGTCCTCCTCTTCCTTCTCCTCCTGGGCTTCGAGGTCGAGCATCTGCTGAGCGGCCGCGACGGCGTCGAAACGGTTGCTCTCGCCGGGCCTGCTCATGGGCGTCCTTCGAGGTGGAGCGGGCGGCGGCTGCCCGCTGCGAGAGCATCACTGATGATCTTGGTGTTGCGGGAGTGCCTGCCCGGGCGGGCGGCGACGGCTGCTTCCGTCAGAGACCGGACGGCCTCTTCCTCCTTGAGGTGCCCTGCTCCCACGAGTCCCCCTGCGGTGTAGGCCGCTCTGTTCAGCTTCTCGGTGAAGCTCGCGCCTTCCGGCGTGCTCGCGCAGGCACGGACTTCTTCCAGCAGCGGGGCGAGCAGGCGGGCGGTCGCCCGGGGGGACGGGACCGGGTGGGGGAGGGGGGCCCGTCGGGGCGGAGGGGTGGGGATGGTGGATATCGCGTGGCCGGTCCGGTCGAGTTCGGCGGCGAGCCAGGCGGGAAGCGGCGCGGGGAGCCGGGCCTCGCCCACGGGGGTGTAGACGCCGTCCTTGGTACGGGTGGTGGGCGCGATGATGTAGCCGCCGACGGCCCGTAGGTCGACCTGCCAGGCGAGGGCGACCTTGGGGCTCGATCCGGTGGAGGAGCGGTACCGGGGGCCTTCGGGGGCGGTGCGGTACCAGATGTGCAGCCCCCTGGACGGGGTGCGGACCCTCAGGGTCCCCTCGTCGTCCACGGGGTTCGGCCGGCCGCGGAAGGCGGCGAGCAGCGCAAGGGTGTCGTATCCGGAGGCCAGACCGTCGAGGTTCACGTCCGGGTGGATCGGAATGCCCGGCAGGAGCCGTGCCCTGTCCGGGACTTCCGCGCTGTGGGCGTCCACGTCGAGGACGACGAGTCCTGCGGGCCCGCAGGAGACTCCGACGCCGAAGGAGGGATGCGAGGTCCACCAGTCGTCCAGGCGGGTCCGTTCGGTGGTCGCGGCGTGAAAGCCGTGGCACCAGCGGCCTGCCTCGCGGCAGGGGCAGCCGTCCGCCGCGTGGGCGCTCCGCCTGCAGTCGTCGCAGTTCGCCGGGGGAGTCTTCCGGCCGGCGGCGAGGGGGTGTACGGGCCAGCCCTGGGCGGCGCACCACCGTGCGACGTCGTGAGGGCTCGGGTGCCCGGACGTCGTGAGGGTGCTGCTGTCGCCGTGGCTGTGCACGTGATGATCCTCGATGCGACTCTGGGCGTGTGGTGGCCGGTGGGGCACGAGCTGAATTTCTATCAGGTTTTCGGTCCCTTGAGTCCCTTCGGTCCGCTGAACTCGTATGTTCCGGCCGGTCAGGCTGACTTCGGAGGGGAGGCTTCGCCCCTCCCGGTCGCCTTCGCGCCGTTTTCTTGCCATTCGAACGCTTCCGTACATGGCTGGAGAAACTGCGTTCCCCGCGGCGGGGAGTGTCTCCAGGAGGGCGGGAGGGTCTCAGGACCCGTTCGGTCCCTGAGCTTCAGTCCTGGTGAATATCCCCAGGTCGGAGGCGTTTTCGCGACCGAGGCAGGGACTGAAGGGACTGAAATCGCTGATTATGGGCTCCGTGGGGATGTGTGGATGCGCGCGTGCCTGAACGTCAACACCCCTTTCCTTGCTCCTCCCACCCGGGACACCGGTTCGCTGATAACTGGCGATTGGAGTCCCTTCGGTCCCTGGACTGGGCGGTCTGGCCGCTCTGACCTGCGTAAACCGTCAGGGACCGAAGCCTGGGGACCGTAGGGTCGCCCGCCCCGCCGGTCCCGGGGGTCTCCGTCGATACCTGTCTGGTTCAGACCGTCCGAAATCTTGCGCTGTCCGGCGTGGACCACCCCGCCGCCGGCGCGGCCGCCCGTACCGTGACAGGCGTCACAGTGAGTCGTTATCAGCTCGGTTGACACACCAGGGGGCCTTTCGTACCGTGAAATCACTTCACTTGAAGTACTGCAACAGGAGTGGTTTGAATTGCGCAAGCTCGTGTACTACGTCGGGGCCAGCATCGACGGCTACATCGCGGGCCCCGACGGCCAGTCCGGCTTCTTTCCCGTCGGTGGGGAGAAGCAAGCGGAGGCGTACTCGGGGTGGGTCAACGCGCGGTACCCCGAGACCGTGCCCACGGTCATGCGTGCGACGGCCGGTCTGGCGGGTTCCCCCAACCGGCGCTTCGACACCGTCGTGATGGGCTCGGGGTCGTACCGGCCGGCTCTCGACCAGGGACTCCCGAGCCCGTACGAGCACATGCGCCAGTACGTCGTGTCGAGTTCGCTCGGTGACTCCCCCGATCCGGCCGTCACCGTCGTCGACGGCGATCCGCTCGACCTCGTACGGTCCCTCAAGAAGGAAGAGGGGAAGGACATCTGGCTGTGCGGCGGCGGCCGGCTGGCGGGCTCCCTGCTGACCGAGCTCGACGAGCTGATCATCAAGAGCTATCCGGTCATCGCCGGTGGGGGAACTCCGATGTTCGACGGGCCCTTCGATCCCACCCGGTTCTCCGTGACCGGCAGGGAGTCGTTCGCCAACGATGTCACCATCACCTGGCTCAGCGCCGCCCCGTAGCTCCGCCGGCCGGGTCGCCGCCCTCAACGGAAGCCGGGGCAGGCCCACTCGTCCTCCTCGTCCCCGAACCGCCTGCCGGAGGCGATCGGGAGGGCCTCCAGGAACTCGGAGGGGAGGTCGAAGGCGTCCGCCAGGGTCGTCATGTGCGGTGCCAGGTCCCCGATGACGCCGTTGATGAGGCTCGGGAGCGCCCGGACGTGCCCTGCGGTCAGGTGCCCATCCGCGAGCAGGTCGCCCGTGTGACCCTCGATCTGACGGAGCAGGAACAGCCGGCACAGGTCCTCCAGGAGCGTGCGCGTCGCCCCGCTCCCGGCCTGGGCCACCGCCTCGGCGAAGGCGTCGGCGGCCTTGAGGGAGGCGTAGGCCGAGACCATTTCCAGGGCGGGGCCGGACGCTTCGTTCCACCGGCCGAGCGGGTCGCCCTTGGGGCCCTGGCGCAGCGCGGTACGGGCCCGCGACTGCCAGAGCAGTACCGCCTCGGCGAGGAGCTCGCGGAGGAAGGTGAGGTCGGTGAGCGACCTGCCCTCGGGAGGGGTGGGGGAGTGGGCGGGTCGTTCCAGGCCCTGCCCGAAGAGCATCTCGGATCCGGCCTTCACCCAGATGACGAGGTTGTCGCCCTCGGCGGTGATCCCGCCTTCGATGTTCTGGACCAGCTCGGAGATGCCGTTGACGGGGAACAGGCCCTGGGCTCCGCAGCGTTCGCGGGCCTCGACGGTCAGGGCCCTGGCCTGCCAGGTGATCCAGCCCTTGGCGATGGCGACGAGCCGCTCGACGTCGGCCCGGTCCTCGGGGGTGTGCTCCGTCCAGCGGGACACCGTCGCGCGGTGGAGGAAGGTCATCGCGTACGCCGTGGCGAGTCCGTGCAGAAGGCGGCCGTGGTGGCTGCGGTGTGCCGCCAGGGGGACGCGCTCGCCGAGCTTCGGGCCGCTGATGCTGCGGGAGTGGGCGTGGCGTACCGCGATGGCAAGGGCGGCGCGGGACATGCCGAGGGTTCCGGCGCTCATGCAGAGCTTCCCGGGGGTGACGCGGCCGATCGAGCGGAGGAAGCGTTTGCGCGCGCTGCCGACCTCGCTGTCGAGTCGGCCTTCGTCGTCGAGCCGGCCGTGTGCCGATTCCAGGAGGGCCTCGCGGGGGAGCCGTACGTGCTCGAAGGCGGTGAGGCAGTGGTCGACGGGGGTCCCGGTGCGGTCGGGGAGCCTGCGGACGTGGATTCCGGGGAGGTGACCGTTCTGGTCGCTCAGCCGGGTGAGGAAGAGGAAGACTCCCTGGTCCTCGCCGTCGACGACGAGACGGGCGGCGACGACGGCGCTCTTGGCCCCGCCGGTCAGGCTCGTGTTGGGCATGAACTTCTGGGCGCCGGGGGTCGGCGTGTGCAGGATGAAGCCCCCGGTCTCGGGGTCGAACTCGGCAGTGGTCTGCAGAGCCGGCGCGTCGTTGCCGTGGTCCAGCTCCGTGCAGAGGAACGTTCCGGTCCGGCGCATCGAGGTGAACTCGGAGAGGTCCCGTCGGTCGGTGCCGTCCTGATGGTCGATCAGGCTGCCCAGGAACAGGTTGTAGTGGATGCTGGCGAGGGTGCAGACGCCGCCGTCCGCGACTCCGACCCACTCGTGCAGGGCTGCGAGCGACCGGGCGTCCCCCGCGAGGGCGAGGGGCGATCCGACCAGGCCGTTGACCATGCGCAGGCGTTCGTAGGAGAGCGCCGTGCGGTCGGTGGTGGTGAGGTCGGGGCGGTGCCGGAACTCCTTCGTGGCGAGCAGCTGCCGCCAGGTTCCGTGGACGCTGTCCCGGTCGTCCTGGTCGAAGAGCAGGTGCGCCAGCTCCTGGTGGGAGGGGGGCGCTACTTCGGTGGGTGTGTCGCTCTTGCGGTGCCCCGCCCCCCGTTGTCCGGGTATGTGCACCGGCTTTGCTTCCTGAGTGGCACTCTCGTCGTGGAACGTCAGCATGGTCATGGTCAGAGACCTCTCTGAACGCCGTCGGTGGACTGACGAGGAACATAAAATACCTACCAACCGGTTTTATCAAGCATGGCAGGCCAGCGGTGGAGGGCTTGAAAAACCGGTTGAGTGGTTTTATCTTCGGGATGTCCGCAGCGCCCAGCCTTCAGGGAATGCACGGAATGCCCGGTTCTGTACGTGCTTGAAGTGGCTGTTCTGAGACATAAGGACCCAGGAACGCACCCTTGAGTAAGATCGGTACCGGATGGTTTCTTTCTCTGGAGGTGCGTGGTGGTTCGGCAGGAACGTGCTGTGCGAACGCGGCAAGCGGTACTGGTTGCGGCTGCGGAGATCTTCGACCAGGTCGGATACGACGCGGCGTCGATCTCCGACATCCTCGCCCAGTCCGGAGTGACGAAGGGGGCCCTCTACTTCCACTTCCCGTCGAAGAAGGACCTGGCCCAGGGAGTCCTGGAAGCCCAGGTCGACGCCCTGCCCGCGGTCCCCTTCCAGGAGCTGAAACTCCAGCAGTCCCTGGACGAGGCGCTGCTGCTGGCGCACCTCCTCCGGAAGGAGACGGGTGACCCGATCGTCAGCGGCAGCGTGCGCCTGACCGTGGACCAGGGGTCGACCAAGGACGGTCTGGACCGGCGGGTGCCGATGAGCCGGTGGATCGATCACACCCGGGACCTGCTCGAAGAGGCCAAGCAGGCGGGGGAGATCCTGCCGCACATCGACGTGGACTCCATCGCGAAGCTGGCCGTCGGTGCCTTCACCGGCGTCCAGGTCCTGTCGAACATCATGACGGAACGCCAGGACATGCCGGAACGGGTCATCGACCTCTACCAGAACCTCATGGCGGCCATCGCGGCCCCCGCGGTGCTCGCGCGCCTGCAGTTCGACATCGGGCGGGGCGCCGAGGTGTACGCGGAAGCCGTACGACTGCAGGAAGCACGGACAGAGCCCGCCTCACCCTGAGTGCAGCGCGTGATCCGGTACGGGAACACGGACTCGGGTACCGGACGTCGTCCGTGGCGACCGGATCACGCCTCACACCACAACGACACATACGGGGGATCACACGATGGAAGCACCAGTCTGCCCATACGCGCTCGACGTCCTGGGACGTGACCTTCCCGGCGAGGCCGCCATGCTGCAGCGGCAGGGCGCCGCCGTGCAGGTCGAACTCCCCGGCCAGGTCCTGGCCTGGGCCGTCACCCGGCAGCGGTACATCAAGCAGCTCCTCACCGACCCGCGGGTCTCCAAGGATGCCCGCAGGCACTGGCCGGCCTTCCGCGAAGGACGCATCACCGAGGAGTGGCCCCTCTACCCGTGGGTGGCGAACGAGAACATGCTCTTCGCGTACGGCGAGGACCACTCCCGTCTCCGCCGCCTGGTCGCGGGAGCGTTCACCGTCCGCCGCACGGAAGCGCTCCGCCCACGGGTCGAGACCCTCGTCGCGGAACTCCTGGACGTACTGGAGACACTGCCCGGCGACGAACCGGTCGATCTGCGGGCGCTGTTCGCCAAGATCCTGCCCATGAAGGTGATATGCGAACTGTTCGGGGTGTCGGCAGCCGCCACGAGCCCGCTGTGCTCCGCCCTGGACACCGTCTTCGACACCACCGTCAGCGGAGCGGAGATGGCCGCGGCCCAGCTGCGGGTGTTCGGGATGCTGGGCGAACTCGTCGAGGAGAAGCGGTCGGCTCCCGGTGACGATCTGACCTCGGCCCTGATCGCGATCCGCGACGACGGCGACGGGCTCCGGGAGCAGGAACTCCTCGGAACTCTCTACCTCATGATCGCGGCGGGGCAGGAGACGACCTGCACGCTGATCGTGAACGCCCTGGCCGTCCTGCTGTCCCGACCCGAGCAGCTGGAGCACGTCCGGGCCGGCCGGGCGGGCTGGAACGACGTCATCGCCGAGACCATGCGGACACACAATCCGGCGGCCTTCTCGCCCATGCGGTTCGCCGTGGACGACATCGACCTGGACGGCGTGTCGATCAAGAAGGGCGACCCGATCCTGGTGTCCTTCGCCGCCGCCGGGATCGACGCGGAACAGCACGGTGACGACGCCGCCGTCTTCGACCTGACGCGGCCCGGGCGCCGCGAGAACCTCGGCTTCGGGCACGGGGCCCACCACTGCGCCGGGGCCCCGCTGGCCCGGCTGGAGGCGTCCGTCGCGCTCGCCCGGATCCTGGAGCGCTTCCCGCGGATGACGCTGGCCCTCCCCGTGGAGGAGGTCGCCCCGATGGGGTCCTTCATCGTCAACGGCTACAGCTCGCTGCCCGTCCTCCTGGACCCGGCGGCGACCGGCTGACCCGACCGGCGCGTCACCCCGTTCTGTACCAGGACTCCACCAGGGCTCCGGCATCACCTGCCGAGATGTGGAGGGGTTCCGACAAACAGAACGGGGAGACGATCATGCCGGCCATCGCCGCTACGCGCAGCTCGTACTTCAGCACCTTCCGTCCGGCTCCGGACGCGCCCGTCCGTCTCATCTGCCTGCCGCACGCGGGCGGTTCGGCCAGCTTCTACTTCCCGGTGGCCCGCGCCCTGGCCCCGGGAGTGGAAGTCCTGGCCGTGCAGTACCCCGGGCGGCAGGAGCGCCGCGCCGACCCGCTCGTCCCGGACATCGCCACGCTCGCCGACCGGATAGCCGAGGCCGTCGAGCCGCTGGCCGACCGCCCCTACGCCCTGTTCGGCCACAGCATGGGCTCCATCGTCGGCTTCGAGGTGGCACGCCGGCTGGAGGACGCGGGCCACGGCCCCGCCGAGCTCTTCGCCTCCGGTGGCCGTGCCCCTTCGGCCGAACGCCGGGGTGAACTCTGGCATTTGACGCCCGACGACGAGTTCGTCCGGCGGGTCAAGTCCATGGGAGGAGCCGGCACCGAGCTCCTCGACGACCCGGACATGAGGGACATGCTGCTGCCCGCCCTGCGCAACGACTACCGGGCGATCGAGACCTACGAGTACCGGCCGCAGGCCGCCCTGTCCTGCCCCGTCACCGTGTTCACCGGGGATGTCGACCCGCGGGTCAGCCTCGGGCAGGCACGCGCCTGGGCCGAGCACACGAACGGCGCGTTCACCTTCGAGGTACTGCCCGGCGGACACTTCTTCCTCGTCGACAACCAGAGCGCGGTGCTGGGCACGGTCGTCGACCACCTGAGCAGGATCCCCGCCCTCTGCTGAACCCGGGAGCTGCAGCACCGGCCCACCGGGAGTCCAGCCGTCGTCGAGCCCGTGGGCCCACAGTGTTCCGGGCCGACGAGCGCCGGGATCCACCTCGGGCGGGACGAAGGGACTGATCCACACCGCCATGACCGTTTCAGCGGAGACCTTCGCGGAGCACACCGCCCGCCGGCCCAAGGCGACGGGCGACCTGGCCGAGGCCGCGCGCCGCGGACGGCGGCTCGACGCGCTGCTCGGCGCCCCCTACGCTCCCGCGAACCCGCACGGCCTGAAGAGCCTGCTCGCCGCCGACGCCCGGCGTGAGCCGCCGGAGGAGACCGGACGGCTCCTCGCCGAGGCCGGGCTCGGCGCCGAGTTCGTACCCGCCGCGCACGGCGGCAGGCTGACCCGCGTGGACCTGCTGGACCGCGTACTGCGCCCGGTGTTCCGCCGTGACGTCACCCTCGGCCTCGGATCCGGCCTCGGTTCGCTGCTCGCCGGCTCCGCGGTGTGGACCTCCGGCACCGAGCGGCAGCGTGCGTCCACGGCCGCGCTCCTCCTCGGCGGGGGCCGCCTCGCAGGGGTGCCCCGCGAGCCCGCGCCCGGGGACGACCCCGCCCGCGGAGGGATCGTGGCCCGCCCCGTCGTCGGCGGGTTCCGGCTCGACGGCCGGGGGGACCTGCTCGGCGAGGCCCGAGCCGACGCCTACGTCGTCCACGCCCGCACCGGCCCGACCGGGACCCCGTACAGCGAATCCGTCCTCCTGCTCGCCGCCGACCGTCCCGCCGACGAACTGCGGACCGTGAGCGGGACTCCGGTCACCGGGCTGCGCGGCGCACCCCGTTCGCGCCTCCTGCTCACCGGCTGCGCGGCCCCGGACCGGGCGCTGATCGGCGGGGTGGGGGAGGGCCTCCCCCTTGCGCTGCGGAGCCGTCAGGTGGGCGACTGCCTCGTGCCCGGACTGCTCGTCGCGGCCTGCGGCACCGCCCTGCACTCCGCGGTCCGGGCCGCCTCCGAAGGGCGGCCCGACGGCATCGCCCACCGCTGGCAGGGGATGCTGGCCGGTGTCTTCGCCGACCTGCTCGCCTGCGACAGCCTGGCGACCGTGGCGATGCGGGCACTGAGCCTGCTTCCCGACCGCGCCCAGGTGCCGGCCGCCGCGGCCCGGTACCTCGTACCGGGTGTCCTCCGCGAGAACCTCGAACAACTCGCCTCCGTGCTCGGCGCGCGCGGCCACGAACGCGCCGGAGCGCGGTACGGGACGCTCGGCCGGCTGATGCGCGACCTCCCGGCCGCAGCGCCCGGGGCGGACGCCGCCGCCTGCCAGGCCGTCGTCGCCCCGCAGCTGCGGGGACTCGCGGAGCGGTCCTGGTGCGTCGAGGACGTGCCGCCGCCCGCCCTCTTCCGGCTGCGCGCCGAACTTCCGGCCTTCGACCACCGCTTCCTCGGCGTCGTGACCGAAGGCGACTTCCTGGCCGCCACGCTGACCGCCTCCGCCGCCCGTCTCGCCGGCGTCCGGGGCGTCGGCGGTCACATCGCCGTCCTCGCCGACCTCGCCGAACGGTGCGCGGGCGAACTGCGCGCCCTGCGCGAACAGCTCCTGACGATGCCCGCACCCGGCTCGGGGCGGTTCCCGGTGTACGCATGGTGCGCCCTGACCGACCGGTACGCCCTGCTGGCCGCGGCCGCGGCCGTACTCGGCGTCTGGGAGGGCCAGGACGGCAGCGACCCGTTTCTCGCCGCGCCCGCCTGGGCCGTGCTCGCGCTGACCCGCATCGTCGGACGGCTGGGACTGCGGGCACCCGAACCACCGGCCGGTGTGCTGGAGACGGTGCGCGAGGAACTGGTCCGCCGCCGGCTCGGACACATCGGGTTCGACCTCCAGTCCACGGTGGCGGCATGGTGATCCGGCAGCCGGAGGCCGCGCGGGCCGCCGCGGCCCCCCTCCTCGCTCCGGTACGCATCCGGGGACCGCTCGGGCCCTGGCAGGACGTACAGGACGCGATGGAGCGGGCCGGGAACGTCACCGTGCTCACCACCTGGGGGGAGTGGCTGAGCACCGCGCTCACCGAACCCTCGCTGCGACCGCTGCTCGGCCGGGACTGGCAGCGCTTCCGGCACATCTCGAAGCCGGTCGTCCGCCATCGTTTCGCCGCTTCGCGGCTCGCCCTCAAGTACACCGCGGCGGCGGTGCTGGACACCGGACCCGCCGAACTCGACCTGTCCTACGCGCTCGACGGCCGCCCGTACCTGCGGGGTCTCGGTGCGCTGGAGGTCAGCCTCTCCCATGCCGACGACCTGATCGCGGTGAGCCTGTGCCGCAGCGGCAGGGTCGGGGTCGACACCGAGCCCACGGCGGCGGGCGTCGAGGCCGAGGTGCTCCTCGGCCACGCCTGCACCCCCGCCGAACGCGAACTGCTCGGCCGTCTTCCCGGGGCGGAGCGCGACGACCGGCTGCTGCGCCTCTGGACCCTGAAGGAGGCCTACACCAAAGCCCTCGGGCAAGGCCTCAGGTTCGGGTTCACGGAGTTCGGCCTCGACCCGCACGGTGTGGACACGGGCGGTGTGCTGCGGGCGCCCGACGGCACACCCGTGGACAGCGCCGAGTGGTCGTTCGCCACCTGGCCGGCGCTCGGAGGCCGCTATCTGGTCAGCGTGGCCTGCCAGAACGTCACGCCCGCCGACCCGGCCGGTCTCGCGGCCGCACCCGTCCTCGACCCGTCCGTCATCGGTGCCCTCACCGAAGAGCTGGCCCGTGACCGGCCGTCGACGGGCGACGAAGCACCCGCGGAACGCCGTCAGGCGGACCGCGCCCCCGTGGCCGTACCCGACGGACCACGTTCTCACCGACCTCACCACCTTGGAGTGTCATGTCCCGCCGTCTCTTCACCTCGGAGTCCGTGACCGAGGGCCATCCCGACAAGATCGCCGACCGGATCAGCGACACCATCCTCGACGCGTTGCTCGCCG